>NZ_JBOCEG010000002.1:0-368464 GCF_050586465.1 Rhodovulum sp. YNF3179
CCCCCCCCCCCCCCCCCCCCCCCCCCCCCCCCCCCCCCCCCCCCCCCCCCCCCCCCCCCCCCCCCCCCCCCCCCGCGCGCCCCCGCGATGCCTCCGGCGGGGATATTTCCGCCACTTGGACGGGCGCCGGGGCAGGCTTGCCTGACCCTGCCTGATGGCATAGACGGGCTCCAACGCAGATGAGCCAACGAGGATGCCGATGCGCCTGTCCCGCTACTTCCTGCCCGTGCTGAAGGAAACCCCCGCCGAGGCCCAGATCGTGAGCCACCGCCTGATGCTCCGGGCCGGCATGATCAAGCAGGCCGCGAGCGGCATCTATTCCTGGCTGCCGCTGGGCTACAAGGTGCTGCGCAGGATCGAGCAGATCGTGCATGAGGAACAGGCGCGCGCCGGCCATATCCCGATGCTGATGCCCACGCTGCAATCGGCCGATCTCTGGCGCGAGAGCGGGCGCTACGACGACTACGGCGAGGAGATGCTGCGCGTCACCGACCGTCACGGGCGCGACATGCTTTACGGTCCGACCAACGAGGAGCTGATCACCGACATCTTCCGCGCCCATGTCGGCAGCTACAAGGACCTGCCGCTGACGCTCTACCACATCCAGTGGAAATTCCGCGACGAGGTCCGGCCGCGCTTCGGCGTGATGCGCGGGCGCGAGTTCTACATGAAGGACGGCTATAATTTCGACGTCGACAAGGACGCCGCCGTCCATGCCTATAACCGCCACATGGTCAGCTACCTGCGCACCTACGAGCGCATGGGGCTCAAAGCGATCCCCATGCGCGCGGATACCGGGCCGATCGGCGGCGATCTGAGCCACGAGTTTCTCGTGCTCGCGGAGACCGGCGAGTCGGAAGTTTTCTACGACGCCGCCATCGCGGATCTGAAATTCGGCGACCGCGACGTTGACTATGACGACCGCGGCGAATGCGCCGGCATCGTCACCGAGTGGACGACCCCCTATGCCCGCACCGACGAGACCCACGACGCGGCGGTGTTCGAGGAGTCGGTCCCCGAGGATCGCCGGCGCCGGTCGCGGGCGATCGAGGTGGGCCAGATCTTCTATTTCGGGACCAAGTATTCCGAGCCGATGGGCGCCACCGTCGTCGACGATCACGGGACGCATGTGCCGGTCCATATGGGCAGCCACGGCATCGGCGTCTCGCGGTTGGTGGGCGCGATCATCGAGGCGAGCCATGACGAGAACGGAATCATCTGGCCCGAGGGTGTCACCCCCTTCCATTGCGGGATCGTGAACCTCAAGCAGGGGGACGCCGAGGCCGATGCCGCCTGCGAGACGCTCTACGCGGCGCTGACCGCGCGGGGGCTCGAGCCGCTCTACGACGACCGCGACGAACGCGCCGGCGCCAAGTTCGCGACCATGGACCTGGTCGGCCTGCCCTGGCGGATCACGGTCGGCCCGCGCGGGCTGAAGAACGGTGTCGTCGAACTGACCTGCCGGCGCAGCGGGGAAAGCACCGAGATGACGCCGGAAGACGCGGTGGCGCGGCTCGTGGAAATCTACGCACCGCATCGCGGCTGACCTTCGGCGACATCGCGCTAGAGGCGCATCGCTCTTGATGATACGCTCTTCCCGTGAAGTTGCGTGAGGGTAAGGTGATGTCGCGTTGCGATGTGGGAAACGGCTGTTCGATCAGTTGCAGCGGCGGCTGCGCGGCGATCTACTGGCACGATACGGGCGAATGTTACACCGCCTGCTACAACACCAAGGCGGCTCCGATTGCGGCCACTTTGTCGGGAACGCTCTCGATTGCCGTGTCCGAGATGCCGGCCGGCGCGCTGGCGGGGCTGCTTGCGCAAACGGCACTGGGGCCGCGGCTTGCCGGGCTGCTGCGCTCGTCGGCGCCGATCTCTCTCAAGCTGGAGAAGGCCGGCACCGAGGATGTCATCGCGGCGCTTCTCGCGGCGGCCTCCTGAGGCGCGGTGTCGTCCGGACTCCCGCGGGACGGCCTGACGTGCGGGCGGGCGTGACGGAACGCGGCGGGCGGCTATGTGTTAGGATGGCGATCCCAACCGACCGCGAGGTGTCCCGATGCCCGACCGTCTTACATGTCTCGTCGCCGCCGTTCTGGCGGCACTGGCCCTGCCTGCCGCCGCCCAGACCGGTGCGCCGGTGGATCAGGGTCCCAGGAACGTGCCCGAGTTCAGCCCCGCCTTCCCCAACCAGACGCGGGCCCCCGCCATGGAGAGCGGCATGCGGTTCGCCGTCGAGACCCTGGCCGACGGGCTCGTGCATCCCTGGGGCATCGCGGTGCTTCCCGGGGGCGGCTACCTGGTGACCGAGCGCGCCGGGCGGCTCCGTCATCTCGCGGCGGACGGAACGCTCGGCCCGGCGATCGCCGGCGTGCCCGAGGTGCTGGCCCAGCGCCAGGGCGGCCTGCTCGACGTCGCGCTGGCCCCGGATTTCGCGGAGAGCCGGGTGATCTTCCTCAGCTATGCCAAGCCCATGGGGCGCGGGCGTTCCGCCACCGCCGTCGCCCGGGCCGAGCTGGGCGCGGATTTGCGCCGGCTCGAGGCGGTGCGGGACATCTTCGTGCAGACGCCGCCCTCGCCGACGCCGGCGCATTACGGATCGCGCGTGGTGGCCAGCGGCGATCACGTCTTCATCACCACGGGCGAGCATTTCACCGCGCGCGAACGCCAGTTCGCCCAGCATCCCGACAAGAGCTACGGCAAGGTCATGCGGCTGACGGCCGATGGCGACGTGCCGGCCGACAATCCTTTCGCGGGGGACGCCGATGCGCTCGGCGGGGTGTGGAGCCTCGGGCACCGCAACCCGCAGGGCGCGGCGATCCGGCCCTCGACCGGCGCGCTCTGGACGCTGGAACACGGCCCTGCGGGGGGCGACGAGCTGAACCGGATCGCGCCGGGCGCCAATTACGGCTGGCCGGTGGTCAGCTACGGCGAGAACTACTCGGGCCGGCCGGTGGGCTCCGGCGCGCAGCGGCGCGCGGGCTTCGTCGAGCCGCGCTACTACTGGGATCCGGTGATCGCGCCGGGCGGCTTCGTCTTTTACCGGGGCGACATGTTCGCCGACTGGGAGGGCGACATCCTGGCGGCCTCGCTCAATCCCGGCGGGCTGGTGCGGCTGCGTCTCGAGGGCGACCGGGTCGCGGGCGAGGAACGCTTCTTCACGGGCGAGGCGCGCATGCGCGACGTGGCCATCGACCGCGACGGGGCGCTCCTGGTGCTGACGGATGCGCGGAACGGCGCGGTGCTGCGCCTGACGCCGGGCGGGGGCTGATGGCGCGCGGGCGGGCTTGACCCGGCCCGCGCCCCGGCGCAGTGTCGCCGCGGATTTCTCTTGGAGCGCGCATGACCGGCCGCACCTCCCCCTTCGCGGGCTTCGAATGGATGATCGCCTGGCGCTACCTGCGCGCGCGCCGCGCGGAGGGCGGCGTCAGCGTCATGACCTGGATCTCCTTCATCGGGATCGCGCTGGCGGTCTTCGCGCTGATTGCCACGCTGGCCGTGCGGTCCGGCTTCCGGCACGAATTCGTGGGGACGATCCTGGGCGCGAATGCCCATGTGACCGTGTATTCCGGCGCCTACGAGACCGGGACCGGCGGCGTCAGCCGCGCGATAGACGACTACGACGCCATGGCCGGCCGCGTGGCCGCCGTGCCCGGCGTCACCCGGGTGGCCCCGATCATCCGGGGGCAGGTGATGGCGGCCGGGCAGGGCCGCAATGCCGGCGTCGAGGTCTTCGGCACCCGGCGCGACGATCTGCGAACGGTGCCGCTCGTCGCCACGCCCGAACGGGCGCGCGGGGATCTCGACCGGTTCGGCGAGGGGATCGCCATCGGCTCGGGCGTCGCGCGCGCGCTGGGGGTCGGGGTGGGCGACCGCGTCCGGCTGATTTCACCCGAGGGCGTCAAGACCGCCTTCGGAACGTCGCCCCGCGTCAAGGCCTACGAGGTCGTCTACATCTTCACCGTGGGCCGGTACGACATCGACCGGACGCGGGTCTACATGCCCTTCGCCGAGGCGCAGGGCTATTTCAACCGCGAGGGCGTTGCGGACGAGCTGGAGATCTTCGTCGAGGATCCCGACGCGGTCGATGCCATGGTGCCCGCGCTGCTGGAGGCCGCCGGACCCCGGGCGCAGGTCTGGACCTGGCGCGATGCCTCGGGCGCGTTCCTGCAGGCGCTGAAGATGGAAGACAACGTGATGTTCATCATCCTCTCGATCCTGGTGCTGATCGCGGCGATGAACATCGTCTCGGGCCTGATCATGCTGGTGAAGAACAAGGGGCGTGACATCGGCATCCTGCGCACGGTGGGGCTGACCGAGGGCGCGGTGCTGCGGGTCTTCTTTATCTGCGGCGCGGCCGTGGGCGTCGCGGGTACGGCGCTGGGCGTGCTGATGGGGTGCCTCTTCGCGATCTATATCGATCCGATCTTCGACGCGGTGAACTGGATCCTGGGGGGCGGCGTGTGGGATCCCAGCGTGCGCTATCTCTCGGAATTGCCGGCGCGGCTCGAATGGGGGGACGTGCTGTCGGCGGTGGCGCTGTCGCTGGGGCTGTCCTTCGGGGTCACCATCCTTCCGGCGCGCCGGGCCGCGCGGATGAACCCGGTGGAGGCGCTGCGCTATGAGTGAGGCGCCGATGCTGCAGCTGTCGGGGGTGCGGAAGGCCTATAACCAAGGCCTGCCCAGCGAGGTCCGGGTGCTGGACGGCGCCGAGCTCGCCGTGGCCGCGGGAGAGGTCGTCGCGCTGGCCGCGCCCTCGGGCGCGGGGAAGTCGACGCTGTTGCACATCGCCGGGCTGCTTGACACGCCGGACGCGGGCGCCGTGGCCATCGCCGGCGAGACGCTGAGCGGGCTCGGCGATCGGCGGCGCACCCGCGCGCGGCGCGCCGATATCGGCTTCATCTACCAGTTCCATCACCTGCTGCCGGAATTCACCGCGGCCGAGAACGTGATGCTGCCGCAGCGGGCCAATGGCGCGACGCGGACCGCCGCGGCGGCGCGGGCGGCGGAGCTGCTCGACCGGGTGGGACTCGGCGCGCGGGCCGATCACCGGCCGGCCGCGCTCTCGGGGGGAGAGCAGCAGCGCGTGGCCTTCTGCCGGGCACTGGCCAACGCGCCGCGGGTGCTGCTGGCCGATGAACCCACCGGCAATCTCGACCCGGCGACAAGCGACCGGGTCTTCGGGGTGCTGATGGCGCTGGTGCGCGAGACCGGGCTCTCGGCGCTGATCGCCACCCACAATGCCGAGCTGGCCGCCCGGATGGACAGGGTCGTCACGCTGGAAGAGGGCCGGATCACCCCGGGGGCGATCTGAAAGGTGGCGCCCCTGGCGGGGCGCCGGGTCTTTCGTCTCGCGCCCTCGCGGGCGCTCGGGGCCTCCGGCCGGGATATTTGGCCCACTTGGAGCGGTTCACTCGCCGCAGATTCCCTGCAGGCTCACCCAGGCCCCGTCGGACAGCAGCCGCGGCGGCGTGCGGCCGCGATAGGGATCGGCCTCGATCAGCGAAAGCGTGGTTTCGCCGGTGGCGTCGCGGGCATAGGCATAGGGCGTGCTCGGCAGGCCGGCCGCGTCCAGCGCGGCGAGGAAAGCGGTCTCCGGCACCGCGACCGGCGGCGCCACCAGGAGATCGCCGGCATAGGACTCGAGCGCGGCGGCGGGGATCGTGCCGGTGGTCAGCAGCCGGAAGGTGGCCAGCGCCCCGGCATGATCGAGGAGCCGCGCCAGCGGATCCCGGGTCTCGGCGCGGAGGCGTTCCAGCACGACATGCGCGGCGGCGACCTCGGGGCCCTCGTGATCCTCGACCAACGCGGCCGACAGCAGCACGATCCCGCCCGGCAGATGGGCGCTGCCGCGAACCCCGCCGTCAAGCACGAGCAGCCGGCCGCGGCCGGGCAGCAGCCGGGTCTCGATCCGGACCAGCGCCGCCCTGCCCAGCGGGGTGCGGCAGGGCGGCCCCGCAAGCGCGGTGATATCGGCCAGGAGCGCCCTGCCGATCTGGGCGCGCTTGGCCTCGGGCACGACCCGCGTCGCGTGGTTCACCAGCGCCCCGGGCAGCCAGAAGACCGCAAGCGCCACCAGCGTGGCCACCACCAGCCCGAGCGTCGCGAGCCGCAGCCGCCCGGGCTGTGGCCGGCGCCGCGCGATGGCCGCGCGGACCTTCTCGATCGCCTCGATCATCGTGGTGTCGTCGATCTCGAGGGTTTCGCCGCCCTCGGGGTCGGGCGAATAGACCGCGGGTTCCGCGCCGGGATTGCGCCGGTCCACCGCGGGCAGGGACCAGTGCGCGATGGCCATTTCCGTGCGCGGATCGGCGATGACCAGCGAGGCGTCCCCGAAGCTGACGAGCACCTCGCGACGCTGGGCCTCGGGCCCGGCGCGCCAGAGCCCGCCCGACTCCAGCCGTTCGTATTCGCTCAGCGCTGTCATGGGGCCTGTCGGGCTTTCTGCTCGGTGTGGTTATGGCCCCGATGATAGCGCAGGCCCCGGGAGGCGGCAACGCCGCCCGGGCTCAGAGCGCCCTGGCCGCGTCGCGAAGCTCGAACTTCTGGATCTTGCCGGTGGAGGTTTTGGGCAGGTCGCGGAATACCACCTTCTTGGGGGTCTTGAAGCCCGCCAGCCGCGCGCGGCAAAAGGCGATCAGTTCGTCCTCCGACGCCTCGGCGCCGCGCTTCAGCTCCACGAAGGCGCAGGGCACTTCGCCCCATCGCGCGTCCGGTTTCGCCACCACCGCGCAGACCCCGACCGCGGGGTGATGGGCGAGGGCGTTTTCCACCTCGACCGACGAGACGTTCTCGCCGCCCGAGATGATGATGTCCTTGGCCCGGTCGGCGATCTTGATGTAGCCGTCGGGATGGCGATAGGCGATGTCGCCCGAATGGTAATACCCGCCGGCGAAGGCTTCGGCGGTGGCCTCGGGGTTCCTGTAGTAGCCCTTCATCACGCAGTTGCCGCGATGCATGATCTCGCCGAGGCTCGCCCCGTCGCGCGGCGTGTCTGTCATGGTCTCGGGATCCATGACGGTCACGTCTTCCATCATCGGCATCGCGATGCCGGTGCGGGCCTTGATCGCGTAGCGCTCTTCCTCGGGCAGGGGATCCCAGTCCTCGGCGCGCCAGAGGCACTCGGTGACGTGGCCGTAGGTCTCGGTCAGGCCGTAGACCTGGGTGACGTTGAAGCCCAGCGGCTCCAGCGCGCGCAGCGTGGCCGCGGGCGGCGGGGCGCCGGCGGTGAAAACCTCGACGACATGGTCGAAGGGCCGGCGCTCGGCCTCCTCGGCGTGGATGATGGCGCCGAGCACGATGGGCGCGCCGCCGAAATGGGTCACGCCCTCGTCGGCGATGGCATCGTAGATCGCCCCCGCGGTGATGTCCCGGCAGCAGACCAGCGTGCCGCCGACCAGCGGCATGAGCCAGGTGTGGCACCAGCCGTTGCAGTGGAAAAGCGGAACGATGGTCAGGAAGACCGGATGCAGAACCATGCGCCAGGCGACCACCGTGCCCATCGTCATCAGGTAGGCGCCGCGATGGTGGTAGACGACGCCCTTGGGCCGGCCCGTGGTGCCGGAGGTGTAGTTCAGCGCGAGGCTTTCCCACTCGTCCTCGGGCATCACCCAGTCGAACCCCGGGTCGGCCGCGGCGAGCAGGCTCTCGTAATCGGTGTAACGCCCGCTCGCCGTGAAGCCCGCCTCGGCGTCGGCCACCTCGATGATGCGCGGCGGCGCGCCCTCCATCGCGGCGATGGCGGCCTCGGCCAGCTCCAGCAGCGCCGTGTCGACCAGCACCACCCTGGCACCGCCATGGCCGAAGATATAGGCCACCGTGTCCACGTCGAGCCGCGTGTTGATCGTGTTGAGGATCGCGCCACAGGCGGGCACGCCGAAATGCGCCTCCGCCTGGGCGGGGATGTTGGGCAGGAGCGTGGCCACCACGTCGCCCGGCGCCACGCCCAGCCCTGCGAGCCCCGCGGCCAGCCGCGTCACCCGCGCGTGGTATTCGGCGTAGGTCTTGCGGTGACGTCCGTGCACCACCGCCAGGCGGTCCGGGAACACATCCGCGGCGCGGCGCAGATGCGAGAGCGGCGTGAGCGGCACGAAATTGGCCGCGGTCTTGTCGAGACCCCGTTCGTCGGGCAGCCAGCCCATGGCAGTCCTCCCTGGTCGTTATGTGTCTTTTAGGCCGGCAGAAATATTGCGTGGGCGAGGCTTCTTTGAAAAGAGAAAAGACGGGAGGGCGCGATGCAGGACAGCGACGACGGACGGCCGCTTCTGGCGGCGCTGCATATCCTGGGGGCGGTCACGCTGCTGGGGCTCGTCGACAACACGGTGCGGCTGATCGCGGCCGAGGCCGGGCTGTGGCAGTTTCACCTGACGCGCTCGGCCATGGTGGCGGTGGTGCTGGCCGCCGGCGCCGCAGCCCTCGGCTGGCGGCTCCGGCCGCGCCGATGGCGGCCCGTGCTCTGGCGCAGTGTCTTTCTCTCCGGCGCGATGGTGCTCTATTTCGCGGCACTTGCCATGATGCCGATCGCCGAGGTTGGGGCGGGGCTCTTCACCGCGCCGATCTTCGTCCTGCTGATCTCGGTCTTCGCCTTCGGCCGGCGCATCGGGCGCTGGCGGGTGCTGGCCGTGGCGGTGGGCTTCGCCGGCGTGCTGCTGGTGCTGCGGCCCCAGGCCGGGGGTTTCTCGGCGCTGACCCTGCTGCCGGTGGCGGCCGGGTTCCTCTACGCGCTGCAGGCGCTGGTCACCCGCCGGCATTGCGCCAGCGAGAGCACCATGTGCCTGCAGGCCGGGTTTTTCGCCGGCCTCGCGGTCTGGGCGGTTCTCGGGCTCGCCGTGGTGCATCTCGTCCTGCCCGCGCCGGGCACCGCGTTCTTCGACCGCGGCTGGGTCCCGGCGACGCCGGCCTTCCTGTTCTGGACCGGCGTGCAGGCGGTCGGGTCGCTGCTGGCGCTGGGGCTTCTGACGCGGGGCTACCAGCTGGCCGATCCGAGCTATCTCGCGGTCTTCGAATACGTCTTCCTGGTGTCGGCCGGCGGCTGGGCCTGGGTGCTCTGGGGCGAGGTGCTGCCGCCCACCGCCTATCTCGGCATCGCGCTCATCGCCGTGGCCGGCATCGTGATCGGCCTGCGCAGCCGGGATCCCGGCGCGGCCCGGCGCCAGGCGGTGCAGCCGTGATCGTCTCGCGCGGGCGGCGCTATATCTTCGTGCACGCGCCGAAGACGGGCGGGACCGCGATGACGCTGGCGCTCGAGACCCGCGCGATGGCCGACGACATCCTCGTGGGCGACACCCCCAAGGCCCGCCGCCGTCGCCACCGCCTGGCGGAGGTGCAGACGGCGGGGCGGCTCTGGAAACATGCGCGCCTCGCCGATATCGCGGGGCTCGTGACCCCCGACGAGATGGATGCCTTCTTCGTCTTCACGCTCGTCCGCAACCCCTGGGACCGGATGGTGAGCTATTACCACTGGCTGCGCGCGCAGGGCTTCGCCCACCCGGCGGTGGCCCGCGCGCAGGCGCTCGATTTCGGGGGCTTCCTCGCGGATCCGGGACTCGCCGCCTCGGTCCGCGCCAATCCCTACGGCGCCTATGTCCGGCGGCCGGACGGGCGCGAGACCTGCGATCTCTTTCTCCGGCGCGAGCATCTGGACGATGATATCGCGCCGCTGGCGGCGCATCTGGGCTTTCGTCCCGTGCTGCCCCCGGGGGTCAACCGGTCGGACCGCCGGCGCGACTGGCGGCCCTATTACGGCGACGCCGAGGCGGCGCGGGTCGCCGATCTCTGCGCCGAGGACATCGCCCGCTTCGGCTATCGCTTCGACGATCCCGTGCCCGGGTAGCGGCTTCATCGTTCCGTAAATATCCCCGCCGGAGGCACCGCGCGCGCCCCGCGAGGCGCGCGCGCAACGCAACGGCTCGGCGGCGAAGCCGCCGCGATCTGGCCGCCGGGTCAGGCCGCGGCGGACCCGGGCCCGAAGCGGCCGTAGAAGCTCTCGCCCCGCGCCGCCATCTCGCGCAGGAGCGCGGGCGCGGCGAAGCGGTCGCCATGGGCGGCTGCCAGCCCCTCGCAGATCTCCACCGCCCGCGCGGCACCCAGCATGTCGAGCCAGCCGAAGGGGCCGCCCGACCAGGGCGCGAAGCCCCAGCCGAGGATCGCGCCCACATCGCCCTCGCGAATGTCCTCGAGCACGCCCTCCTCCAGCGCGCGCACGGCCTCCAGCACCTGCGCGAAGAGCAGCCGATGCTGCACCTGCGTCACGTCGGGCTGGCGCGCGGCCGCGGGGAATTCCGCGCCGAGCCCGTCCCAGAGCCCCGTGCGCTTGCCCTTCTCGTCATAGTCGTAGAAGCCCGCCCCCGCCTTGCGCCCGAGCCGGCCCTGGTCGGCCAGCCAGAACAGCACCGCGTCGGAGGCATCGTTGGGGTAGGCCGCGCCCATGGCGGCCTTCGTCGCCCGGGCGATCTTCACGCCCAGTTCGATAGAGGTCTCGTCGGTCAGCTGCAGCGGGCCGAGCGGCATGCCCGCGAGCTTGGCGGCGTTCTCGATCAGCGCCGGCGTCACGCCATCCCGCACCATGCGCACCCCCTCGTTGATATAGGGGATGATGCAGCGGTTGGCGTAGAAGAAACGCGCGTCGTTGACCACGATCGGCGTCTTGCGGATCTGCCGCACGTAGTCGAGCGCCTTGGCCACCGCGCGGTCGCCGGTCTCGCGGCCCTTGATGATCTCGACCAGCATCATCTTCTCGACCGGGCTGAAGAAATGGATGCCGATGAACTGTCCGGGGCGCGCGCTGGCCGTGGCGAGATCGCTGATCGGCAGCGTCGAGGTGTTGGTGGCGAAGATGCAGTCCGGGCCGGCGGCGGCCTCGGCCTTCGCGGTGACCTCGGCCTTCACGCCGGGGTCCTCGAACACCGCCTCGATGATCAGGTCGGCGCCCGCGAGGGCGGCGTGGTCGGTCGTCGCCGTGATCCGGTCCAGAACCTCGGCCTTCTTGGCCTCGGTCGCCTTGCCGCGTTTGATGCCCTTGTCCATGTAATCGGCGGTATAGGCCTTGCCGCGATCGGCGGCCGCCTGGTCGGCGTCGATCAGCACGACATCGATCCCGGCCTGCGCCGACACCAGCGCGATCCCCGCACCCATCATGCCCGCGCCGAGCACGCCCAGCTTCCGCACGCGCTGGTCCGGCGCCTCGGGGCGGTTCGCGCCCTTCTCCAGCGCCTGCTTGTTGATGAAGAGCGAGCGGATCATCGCGCTCGAAGAGGGATTCATCAGCACGTGGGTGAACCAGCGCGCCTCGATCTTCAGCGCGGTGTCGAAGGGCACCAGCGCGCCTTCATAGACCGCCGACAGCAGCGCCTTGGCGGCGGGGTAGACGCCCTGTGTCTTGCCGTTGACCATGGCACTCGCGCCCACGAAGGTCATGAAGCCCTGCGGGTGATAGGGCGCGCCGCCCGGCATCTTGTAGCCCTTCTCGTCCCAGGGCTTGACGATGTCCTTGTCGCCGGCCTCCAGAACCCAGGCCTTCGCCGCGGCGAGGGGGTCGTCGGCCACCGCGTCGATCAGGCCCGCGGCCATGGCCTTGTTCGGGTCGCTGAGCTTGCCTTCCAGCAGGAAGGGCGCGGCCGCCATCGCGCCCATCTTGCGCGCCAGGCGGGTCGTGCCGCCCGCGCCGGGGAAGATGCCGACCATGATCTCGGGCAGACCGATCTTGGCCTTGGGATTGTCCGCGGCGAAGATGCGGTGGCAGGCCAGCGGGATCTCGAGGCCGATGCCGAGCGCGGTGCCGGGCAGGGCGGCCGCGATGGGTTTGCCGCCGCGGTTCCTGTCGTCCATGCCCGCGCGCTCGATCTTGCGCAGCACCCCGTGCATCCGCATCACGCCCTCGAAGAGACCGCGCGCCGGGTCGTCGCCGGCCTCGTCCTTCATCCGGGCGAGCACGTTCAGGTCCATGCCGGCGGCGAAGTCCGGCTTCCCGCTGGTGATGACGGCGCCCTTGACGGCGTCGTCGGCCAGCACCCGGTCGATCAGCGCGTCGAGCGCCTCGAAGCCCTGCATGGACATCACGTTCATGGATTTGCCGGGCACGTCCCAGGTGATGACGGCGACGCCGTTCTCGTCCACGGCACAGGTGAAATCGGTCATCTCGTGTTCTCCTTCGGATCTCGTGCCGCGCGCTCAGACGCGCTCGATGATGGTGGCGGATCCCATGCCGCTGGCGACGCAGAGCGTGGCGAGCCCGGTCTCGGCGTCGCGGCGCTCCATCTCGTCGAGCAGCGTGCCGAGGATCATCGCCCCGGTCGCACCCAGCGGATGGCCCATCGCGATGGCGCCGCCATTGACGTTGACGCGGGCGTGATCGACCCCGAAGGCCTGCAGGAAGCGCAGCACCACGGCGGAAAACGCCTCGTTGACCTCGACCAGGCCGATATCGCCGATCTCCATGCCGGCGGCCTCGAGCACCTTCTCGGTGGCGGGCACCGGCCCGGTCAGCATGATCGTCGGATCGGTGCCGACCTTGGCGCTGGCACGGATGCGGGCGCGGGGGGTGAGCCCATGGGCCTCGCCGAAGGCCTTCGAGCCTACCAGCACCGCCGCGGCGCCGTCGACGATCCCCGAGCTGTTGCCGGCATGGTGGACATGCTCGATCCGTTCGAGGTGCGGGTATTTCATGATCGCGACCTTGTCGAAGCCCGGCATCGACTCGCCCTGTTCCTTGAAGGCGGGCTTCAGCCCGCCGAGCGACTGCATGTCGGTGCCGGGGCGCATGTGTTCGTCGCGGTCGAGGATCGCCATGCCGTTCTGGTCGCGGACCGTGATGACGGATCTGGCGAAGCGTCCGTCCTCCCATGCCGCGGCGGCGCGGCGCTGGCTTTCGACCGCGTAGGCGTCGCAGTCGTCGCGCGAGAAGCCGAATTCGGTCGCGATGATGTCGGCCGCGATGCCCTGCGGGACGAAGTAGCTCTTCATGGCCAGCGACGGGTCCACGGCGATCGCCGCCCCGTCGGAGCCCATCGGCACCCGGCCCATCATCTCGACGCCCCCGGCGACATAGGCCTCCCCCGCGCCGGCGCGCACCTGGTTGGCGGCCATGTTCACAGCTTCCAGCCCGCTGGCGCAGAACCGGTTGATGGCGACGCCCGGCACACGCTCGTCGAAATCGGAGGCGAGCACCGCCGACCGGGCGAGACAGCCGCCCTGTTCGCCGACCTGGGTGACGTTGCCCCAGATCACGTCCTCGACCGCGCGGGTGTCGAGGCCGTTGCGATCCTTGACGGCGTTCAGCACCTCGGCCGAGAGGCGGAGCGCCGTCACCTCGTGCAGCGCGCCGTCCTTGCGGCCCTTGCCGCGGGGGCTGCGCACGGCGTCGTAGATATAGGCGTCGGACATCTGTGTCGTCTCCTGTCAGCAGGGTCGGATATGCGGATGGGTCAGGCCCGGTCGGACGGGCGTCCGGGCATCAGGTCATAGGGATGTTTCCAGCCCGGCTGTTCGGCGATCCGGTCGAGCCAGGCGTCGATATTCGGCCAGTCGGCGCGGTCGAAGCCGAAGGGCTCGGGATAGTAGAGGTAGCCGCAACAGGCGATGTCGGCGATGGTGAAGACGTCGTCCACCAGCCAGTCGCGCTTGCCGAGCTCGGCATCGAGCACCTTGTAGGCGGACCGCAGCCGCGCCTGCAGGAAAGCGATCACCGCCGCGTCCGGGCGCTTATCCTCGGGCAGGAAATTCATCAGGAAGCGCACCGTGCCCGCTTGCGAGCTGAGCTTGTGGTTGTCCCAGAACACCCAGCGGAGCACTTCGCGGCGCTCGGCCGCGCTGCGCCCGCCGAGCTTGCCGCTCTTGGATGTCACGTAGTCCTGGATCACGCCGGACTGGCTCAGCGTCACGTCGCCGTCCACCATGACCGGAACCTCGCCCATCGGGTTCAGCGCGCGGAACTCGGGCGTGCGCGTCTCGCCGTGGAAGAAGTCGACGAAGACGGGCTCCCAGGCGAGGCCCGAGAGTTCCAGCGTCAGGGCCGCCTTGTAGGCGTTGCCGGACTCTCCGAAGCAGTAGAGCTTGATGGTCATCTCTCCCCCTTTGCCGGTCCGTCGCCGGCGGTCTGGCCGTGCCGGGCCACATAAAGCTGCAGGCGGTGCTGGAAACGCACCTCCTGTTCCAGGTCGCCGAGGTTTTCGAGGATGAAGGTCAGCGCCCTGTCAGGGTCGAGCCCGGTCCTGTCGGCGAAACGGCGCAGCTGGCGGTGCGCGGCGTCGGACGTGGCGACGGGGAAACGGCGGGTCAGGCGCTCGGTCCTCGGCATCTGTCTCCTCCTCTGGCGGCCCCCGCGCCGGACGCGGCGGCGGTCTGCACTGGTCCCCTTGCTAGAACGCCTCGGCCTCGAGCGCCATCACCGTCTCGTCGCCCGACTCGATCCGTGCCAGGTGCAGCGCGGTCGCCGGGAGCTGCCGGGCCATGTAGTAACGCCCGGTGACGAGCTTGCCCTCGTAGAAGGCCGCGTCGCCGGTGCCGTTCGCCAGCGCCGCATACGCGGCCTTGGCCTGCCGCGCCCACATCAGCCCCAGGCAGACATGCCCGAAAAGGTGCATGAAGTCGTAGGAGCCGGCCAGCGCCGCATTCGGGTTCTTCATGCCGTGCTGCATGAAATAGGTGCCGGCGGCCTGGAGATCCTTGGACGCGGCCTTGAGCGGGTCGAGAAACCCGGCCTTCAGCGCCTCGTGACCCTCGTTCTCCTTGATGAAGGTTTTCACCAGCTCGAAGAAGGCCATGATCGCCTGGCCGCCCCTGGACGGCAGCTTGCGCCCCACGAGGTCGAGCGACTGGATGCCGTTGGTGCCCTCGTAGATCATGGCGATACGGGCGTCGCGGACGAATTGCTCGGCGCCCCATTCCTTCACGTAGCCCGAGCCGCCATAGGTCTGCTGCGCGAGCACGGTCGTCTCGAAGCCCTTGTCGGTCAGGAAGCCCTTGATGACAGGCGTGAGCAGCGAGATCATCGCCTCGGCCTCGGCGTCCTCCGCGCGCATGGCGCGATCGATCATCTCGGCGCCCCAGAAGGTGAAGGCGCGGGCGCCCTCGACAAAGCTCTTCTGATGCATGAGGTTCCGCCGCACGTCCGGGTGGACGATGATCGGGTCGGCCGGGCCGTCGGGGTTCGCGGTGCCGGTCGCGGCCCGCCCCTGCAGCCGGTCCTGCGCGAAGGCGCGGGCGTTCTGATAGGCCACTTCGCCAAGCGCGTAGCCCTGGACGCCGACGCCGATGCGGGCCTCGTTCATCATGGTGAACATCGCCTTGAGGCCGGTATGCGCTTCGCCGACCAGGTAACCGGTCGCGCCGTCGTAATGCATCACGCAGGTGGCGTTGCCGTGGATGCCCATCTTGTGCTCGAGCCCGCCGCACTGGACCGCGTTGCGCGCGCCGGGGGCGCCGTCCTCGGTGACCAGGAATTTCGGCACGATGAAGAGAGAGATGCCCTTGGTGCCCTCGGGCCCGCCGGGGATCTTCGCCAGAACGAGATGGATGATGTTCTCGCTCAGGTCGTGTTCGCCGGCCGAGATCCAGATCTTCTGCCCGGTGATCCTGTAGCTGCCGTCATCCTGCGGCTCGGCCTTGGTGCGGATCAGTCCCAGATCGGTGCCGCATTGCGGCTCGGTCAGGTTCATGGTGCCGGACCATTCGCCGCTGACCATCTTGGGCAGATAGGTGGCTTTCTGCGCCTCCGATCCATGGGCATGGATCGTCGAGTAGGCGCCGTGGGTCAGGCCCTGGTACATGTTGAAGGCCATGTTCGCCGAGACGAACATCTCGCCCACCGCCGTGCCCAGCAGGTAGGGCATGCCCTGGCCGCCATAGGCGGGGTCCGCGTCGAGCCCCATCCAGCCGCCGGCGCGCATTTCGTCATAGGCGTTCTGGAACCCCTTCGGTGCGCGCACCACGCCGTTCTCGAAATGGCAGCCCTCGGCGTCGCCCACGGGGTTCAGCGGCGCGAGGACCTCGCCGGCGAGCCGGCCGGCCTCCTCCAGCACGGCAGAGGTGACGTCCGGCTCCAGCTCGTCATATCCCGGGATGTCGGAGCCGGTGACGTTCAGCACCTCGTGCAGAAGGAACTGCATGTCGCGGGTCGGGGCGGTGTAGTGCGGCATCTGCGTCGGGCTCCCTGCAGGATTATTCGGCGGCGTCCGGGCGCTTCAGCGACTCGATCATCTGCGCGCCCCAGTCGAGCTGTTGCTTCAGCTCCGCGATGGCCTCGTCCAGTTCGGCGCGCTGGCGTTCCATGTCCGCGAGGCGCTCCTTGGCGATGTCGTAGGTGCGCGTCAGCTGGGTGATCTGCTGGTCGTCCATATCGTAGAGGTCGAGCAGCTGGCGGATCTCCTCGAGGCTGAAGCCGAAGCGTTTGCCCCGCAGGATCAGTTTGAGCCGGGCGCGGTCGCGCTTGGTGAACAGCCGTTTCTGTCCCTCGCGCACCGGGAACAGGAGTTCCTTGGATTCGTAGAACCGTAGTGTCCGCGGCGTGACCCCGAAGGCCGCGCACATTTCGCGGATGGTCATGAGCTGATCGGACATCTCACTCCCCCAATCTCGTCAACTGCCCGGAATTTTGCGGTGCGGGGTCGGCAGATCAAGGGCAAATGTTGACGTTGACGTAAACGTTACGCGACGTCATGGGACCCAGGCGGGCGGTGTGCGGCTGCCCGGGGGGCTGCCGCCGGTTCACGACGCGGACCCCGTTTTCCCCCCCGACGACGCCGCAGGCCCGGGCGCATGGCTCAAGCTCAAGACGGGTCGGTCGTGAAATTGAGAAACGCTCTCACCTGCGAGACTTTAAGCTTGCAGAGAGGAAACCAAGCGCGAATACATGGACCCCGACGCGACAAGGGGACGGCCAGGCGCCATGACCGAGTTCGACAGCGACAGGAAGGCCCGGATGGCCCGCCAGTTCATCGAGGCGATCCCGCATTCGAAGGCGCTCGGGATGGAACTCGAGGAGCTGGGCGACGGCAGGGCGGTTATCTCGATGCCCTATGACCCGCGGCTGGTGGGCGATCCCAAGACCGGCGTGATCCATGGCGGCGCGGTCTCGGCCCTGATGGACACCTGCGGCGGCGCGGCGGCGATGTCGCACCCCTCGGCCCCGGCGGGCACCGCGACGCTCGACCTGCGGATCGACTACATGCGCCCGGCCACGCCCGGCCAGCGGATTACCGCCCGGGCCGAATGCTACCACGTCACCCGGACCGTCGCCTTCATCCGCGCCACCGCCGAGGACGAGGAAACCGGCGCCCCCGTCGCCACCGCGGCCGGCGCCTTCACCGTGGAGCGACCCAGGGAGGGCAGCGCGTCATGAGCCGCACCCCGCCCGAACCGGTGCAGGTCGTCAAGCAGCGCCGCGACGCGGTGCTGACCGCGCTGGTGGACCAGGTGCCCTATATCGGCTTTCTCGGCATCCGCTTCGAGCGCCGCGGCGACGAGTTGACCGCGATGCTGCCCTTCGACGAACGCCATATCGGGAACCCGTTCCTACCCGCGCTTCATGGCGGCGTGACCGCGGCCTTCCTCGAGGTGACCGCGATCATCGAGCTGTCCTGGTCGCTGATCTGGGAAGACATGGAGCAGGGGCGCCTCGCGCTGGAGACTCTGGAAACCGAACCGCTGCCGCGGATGCCGAAGACCATCGACTTCACCGTGGACTACCTGCGGTCGGGGCTGCCGCGCGACGCCTATGCCCGGGCGCGGGTCAACCGCTCCGGCCGGCGCTATGCCAGCGTCCATGTCGAGGCCTGGCAGGACAACCGCAGCCGTCTCTATGCCCAGGCGACCGGCCATTTCCTGATGCCGAGCCGCGATGCCTGACATCGCCGTCGGGTCGCTGACCCACAGGCGGGTGCTGCGGATTGCCGTGCCCATCGTGCTGTCGAACGCCACCGTGCCGATCCTGGGCGCGGTCGACACCGGCGTGGTCGGCCAGATGGGCACGCCCGAGCCGATCGGCGCGGTCGGGATCGGCGCGGTGATCATCACGGGGATCTACTGGATTTTCGGTTTCCTCCGGATGGGCACCACCGGCCTGACCAGCCAGGCGCAGGGCGCCCGGGACGGTGCCGAGGTCGACGCGCTGCTGACCCGCGCGCTGATCATCGGTCTCGTCGCGGGGGCGGTCTTCATCCTGTTCCAGCTGCCGATCTTCGGCGCCGCGCTCGCGCTCGCGCCGGCCAGTGCCGCGGTCGAATCCATGGCGCGGGACTACATGGCGATCCGGATCTGGTCGGCCCCTGCCATGATCGCGATCTTCGGCCTGACGGGCTGGTTGATCGCGCTCGAGCGCACGCGTGCCGTGCTGGCGCTCCAGCTCTGGATGAACGGGCTCAACGTCGTGCTGGATCTCGTCTTCGTCCTCGGGCTCGGATGGGGGGTGAACGGCGTGGCTTTCGCCACCTTCCTGGCCGAGTGGTCGGGCCTCGCGCTGGGGCTCTGGCTGTGCCGGGATGCCTTCCGGGGGGCGGCCTGGCGCAGCTGGGCGCGGGTCTTCGACGCCGCGCGGCTCAGGCGCATGGCCAAGGTGAATTCCGACATCCTGCTGCGGTCGCTGATGCTGCAGGCGATGTTCATCTCCTTCCTGTTCCTCGGCGCCGATTTCGGCGACGTGCCGCTGGCGGCCAACCAGATCCTGCTGCAGTTCCTGGAGATCACGGCCTACACCCTGGATGGCTTCGCCTTCGCCGCCGAGGCGCTGGTGGGACAGGCGATGGGCGCGCGGGCGCGTCCGGCGCTGCGCCGGGGCGCGCTGCTGACGAGCTTCTGGGGCCTCGTCTGCGTGATCGCGCTGGCGCTGGGCTTCGCGATCTTCGGCGGCGCCCTCATCGACGTGATGACCACGGCCCCCGAGGTGCGCGAGACGGCGCGGGTCTACCTGGCCTACATGGTCCTGGTGCCGCTGCTGGCCTTGCCGGCCTGGATGCTCGACGGGATTTTCATCGGCGCCACCCGGACCGCCGACATGCGCAACATGGCGGCGCTGTCGCTGGCGATCTACGGGTTGGCCGTGCTGCTTCTCGTGCCGGCCTACGGCAATCACGGCCTCTGGATCGCCTTCCTGGTTTCCTTCGTGGCCCGCGGCCTGACGCTCGCGCTGCGCTACCCGGCGCTCGAGGCCGGCGCCGGGGCCTGAGCGCTCAGAGCAGCGCCAGCACCGCCTCCGGTGGCCGGCCGAGCGCGGCGTCACCATCGGCGAAGACGATGGGTCGCTCGATCAGGATCGGGTGCTCTGCCATGGCCGCGATGAGTGCCTCCTCCGGGCTGTCCCCGGACAGACCGAGATCCCGAAAGACGGGCTCCTTCATCCGCGTCAGCGCCGCCGCGGAGAGGCCGAGCAGGTCCAGCGCGGTGCGGATCTCGGCGGCGCTCGGCGGCTCCTTGAGGTAGAGCCGGACGTCCGGCGCGGCGCCGTGCGCCTCGAGCAGTTTCAGGGTCTCGCGCGACTTCGAACAGCGCGGGTTGTGCCAGATCGTCACGAGGCTCACAGCCAGTCCTCCCGTCCCGTGCCGACGGCGTCCGCGAGACGGGCAAAGCCGTCGCGTTCCAGCAGCGCGTCCAGTCCCCGCAGGATGCGCGGGACGACCGATATCCCCTCGTAGACCAGCGCGGTGTAGAGCTGCACCGCTGATGCGCCGGCGCGGATCTTGGCATAGGCGTCCCCGGCGGAGGAGATCCCGCCGACCCCGATCAGGGGCATCGCACCGTCGGTCAGCGCCGAGAGCCGTGCCAGCACGCGGGTCGAGCGCTCGAAGAGCGGCCGGCCGGAGAGGCCGCCGGTCTCGTCGCGTTGCGGGTCGGTGAGCCCGTCGCGCGAGAGGGTGGTGTTGGTGGCGATGATCCCGTCGAGACCGGCCGCGGTCGCGACCCCGGCGATCCCGTCCAGCTCGGCCTCGGTGAGATCGGGCGCGATCTTGAGGAAAACCGGGATCGGCCGGTCGAGCGCCGCGCGCGTCTCCATCACGCCGCCCAGCAGCGCGGCCAGTGCCTCGGTGCCCTGCAGGTCGCGCAGTTTCTCGGTATTGGGCGACGAGACGTTGACCGTGGCGAAGTCCACATGCGGCCCGCAGCGCGCCAGCACCGCGGCGTAGTCTGCGGCCCGGTCGGTGCTGTCCTTGTTGGCCCCGAGGTTCAGCCCGACCACGCCCGATGCGGGCCGCGCCGCCAGCCGCGCCGCGATCGTCTCGGCACCGTCGTTGTTGAAGCCGAAACGGTTGATCGCCGCCCGGTCCGCCGACAGCCGGAAGAGCCGCGGGCGCGGGTTGCCGGGCTGCGGACGGGGCGTCGCCGCACCCACCTCGACGAAGCCGAAGCCCGCCCGCAGCAGCGGCGCGATCGCCTCGGCGTTCTTGTCGTACCCCGCGGCCAGCCCGAGTGGGTTCGGCAGGTCGAGCCCGGCGATCCGGGTTCGCAGGCGCGCCGTGCTCACTGGGCCGGGCAGGGGAACCAGCCCCGCGCGCAGCGCGCGGATCGACAGGCCGTGCGCGGTCTCGGGATCGAGCCGGTGCAGCGCGGCCAGCCCGGCACGTTCGACCCAGCTCACGCCAGGTCCTCGGGGAAGACGTGCCCCTCGGGGCCGAGCGGCAGGTCGGCGTGCCAGGTCACGTCGGAGATCAGCAGCCGGCGGTAGAGATGCGGAAAGAGATCGCCGCCGCGGGACGGCTCCCAGGCGAGGGTGTCGCCGACCGTTTCCGACGCGACGGCGACCAGCACCAGCCCGTCTTCGCCAGCGAAATGCTTGGCGGCGGTGGTGCGCAGCTGCGCGGCCGTGGAGAAGTGGATGAAGCCGTCCGCGAGATCGACCGGCGCGCCGGCGGTCTCGCCCGCGGCGCGGAAGGCGGCCCATTCGGGGGCGCGGAATATCTTGTAGATCAGCATGGCGCCCACATGCCCGCGCCGGGCGCCCCGGTCAAGCGTCCTCGGCCGCGAGATGCTGGACCGAATCGAAGACTTCCAGCTCCGGCGGGCCGAGATAGATGTCGGCATGGGCCCCGGCGCCGCGATGGGTCTGGCGGAACGCCTCGGATTTCGTCCAGGCCTCGAAGGCATCGCGGCTGGCCCAGAGCGTGTGCGAGGCGTAGAGCCGATAGCCCGCGTCCGGGTTCTCGTCGCCCTTCATCAGGTGGAAGGCGACGAAGCCGGGCACCGCCTTAAGCTGGCTGTCGCGGGTCTTCCATACGGTCTCGAAGGCGTCCTCCTGGCCGAGGCGCACCTTGAAGCGGTTCATCGTCAGAAACATCCGGGTCTCCCGTCTCGGCGCTATCGCGTTTCGAAATCTCTGCTACAGTTTGGTCATATAGTCGAGGGAGGCGGCCGGCCAATGCGCGGGTGCGCCCGCCCCTCGGGTTTCTTGGAAGGAAAGATCCCATGACCCCACGCATGCTGATTTCCGTGGCCGCGCTGGCCGTCTGCGCCACGCCGGCCGCCGCCGATTATACGCTCACGATTCTGCACACCAACGATTTCCACGCCCGCTTCGAGCCGATCTCCAAGTATGATTCCGGCTGCTCGGAAGAGGACAACCAGGCCGGTGAATGCTTCGGCGGCTCGGCCCGGCTGGTGACCGCGATCGCCGAGGCGCGGGCGCGCACGAACAACCACATCCTCGTCGATGGCGGCGACCAGTTCCAGGGCACGCTCTATTACACCTACTACAAGGGCAAGGTCGCGGCCGAGATGATGAACAAGATGGGCTACGACGCGATGACCGTGGGCAACCACGAGTTCGACGACGGCCCCGAGGTGCTGCGCGGCTTCACCGAGGCGGTGCGGTTCCCGATCCTGATGTCGAACGCCGACATCTCGGGCGAGCCGCTGCTCAACGACGTGATCCGCAAGAGCGTGGTGATCGAGCGCGGCGGTGCGCGACTGGGCCTGATCGGCCTGACCCCCCAGGACACCGACGAACTGGCCAGCCCCGGCCCGAACGTTGTCTTCACCGATCCCGTCGCCGCGGTGCAGGCCGAGGTCGACGCGCTGACCGCCGAGGGCGTGAACAAGATCATCGTGCTCAGCCATTCGGGCTATGGCGTCGACCAGCGCGTCGCCGCCGGGACGACCGGCGTGGACGTGATCGTGGGTGGCCATTCCAACACCTATCTTCATGCCGACGACCCGGACGCGGCCGGACCTTACCCGACCATGGTGGGCGATACCGCCATCGTGCAGGCCTATGCCTATGGCAAGTTCCTGGGCGAGCTGAACGTCACTTTCGACGAGGCCGGCGTCGTGACCGACGCCGTGGGCGCGCCGCTGATCATGGACGCCGCGGTGGCCGAGGACGACACGACCAAGGCGCGCATCACCGAGCTTGGCGCGCCGCTCGACGAGATCCGCAGAATGGTTGTGGCCGAGACGGGCGCGCCGATCGACGGCGACCGGGCCTCCTGCCGCGCCGGCGAATGCGAGATGGGGAACCTCGTGGCCGACGCCATGCTCGAGCGCGTGCGCGCGCAGGGTATCCAGATCGCCATCCAGAACGGCGGCGGGCTGCGCGCCTCCATCGATGCGGGCGACGTCACCATGGGCGAGGTTCTGACCGTGCTGCCCTTCCAGAACACGCTGTCGACCTTCCAGGTGTCGGGGCAGGCGATCCGCGATGCGCTCGAGAATGGCGTCAGCCAGGTCGAGGACGGTGCCGGCCGGTTCCCGCAGGTGGCCGGTCTCAAGTTCTCCTGGGATCCGTCGGCGGAAGCCGGGACCCGCGTGCGCGAGGTGATGGTGCGGGACGCCGGCAGCTGGGTGGCGCTCGATCCCGCTGCGACCTACGGCGTCGTCAGCAACAATTACGTCCGCAACGGCGGCGACGGCTACGCCATGTTCCGCGATGCCATGGACGCCTACGACTTCGGCCCGGACCTGGCGGACGTGACGGCGGAATTCCTCGCCGAGAACGCGCCCTACGCGCCCTACACCGACGGGCGGATCACCGCGGTCGAGTGATCCGGTGTCTGCCGGGGGCCGCCCCTTGCGGGCCCCGGCGGAGCCGCTGGCCTCTCTGCCATGTGCGGGCGTTTCGCGATCACCCTTCCCGACGATGCCATGGCGCGGCTCTTCGATGCCGTGCCGGGCAACGACCTGCCGGCGGTTCCGCGCTACAATGTCTGCCCGACCAACGACATCGCGACGGTCACCAGCGCGGACGGGCAGCGGCGGCTGCGCCCGATGCGCTGGGGGTTCCTGCCGCACTGGTACAAGAGCCCGACCGACGGGCCCCTCCTGATCAATGCCCGCGCCGAGAGCCTGGCCGAGAAACCGGCCTTCCGCGCCGCCTGCCGCGAACGCCGCTGCCTGGTCCCGGCCACGGGCTTCTACGAATGGACGAAGGACGCGGACGGCAACCGGCTGCCCTGGTACATCCACCGCCCCGACGATGCGCCCTTCGCCTTTGCCGGGATCTGGCAGGACTGGGAGCGGGGCGAGGCCCGGTTCACCACCTGCGCGATCGTGACCACGCAGGCCAACGCGGCGCTGTCGTCGATCCACCACCGGGTGCCGGTGGTGATCGCCGCCGAGGACTGGCCGCTCTGGCTGGGAGAGGCGGGAAAGGGGGCGGCGCGCCTGATGACATCGCCGCCGGAGGATTTCTTTGCCTTTCACCGGGTCTCGACGCGGGTGAACTCGAACCGCGTCGAGGGACCGGAATTGACGGAACCGATCGACCCGGATGCGGAGTGACGGCCGCGGCATGCCCCTGCCGGCCCGCACTCCGCGAAAGCGTTACGATCCGTTTAACGAAGGGCCTGAAAGAGATGCAACTTTTACAAGAATTTCGCTTGCCCCGCACACGCCGACCGGACTAGGTTAACGGGGCAAGCAGCATGTCGGTTGTCGGGCGGGGCCGCACCACCCACCCCACCCCTCGCTCCCAGGCCCCGTTCGGCAACCGAAGCTGCCCGTTCCCCCCGACAATCGCCGCCGCGACCACGGAGTCCCTTGCAGAGGGGCGGCGCATTGACGATAAACGGGCGCGTCAGCCAAGGAGATCTGCCATGCGCGCGCGAATCTACAAGCCGGCCCGGAACGCGATGCAGTCCGGTACTGCCAAGACCCGGCACTGGGTGCTGGAATTCTCGCCCGCCTCGCCGCGCGAAGTCGATCCGCTGATGGGCTGGACCAGCTCCGACGACATGCTTTCGCAGGTCAAGCTGAGCTTCGATTCCAAGGAGGCGGCGCTGTCCTACGCGCGCGAGCACGGTATCGACGCCATCGTGATGGAGCCCAAGGCGCGCCGGCACAATATCCGCCCGCGCGGCTACGGCGAGAACTTCGCGCCCAACCGCCGGGCCACCTGGACCCACTGACCGGCCCGCCGCCGCGCGGCTTGGTCTTGATCTCGCGCCCCCGCTGGCGCAAAACCGCGTCAGCGGTCCCGTAGCTCAACTGGATAGAGCAGCTGACTTCTAATCAGCAGGTTCGGGGTTCGAGTCCTCGCGGGATCGCCAGAAATCCGGAAACCGGGCGCGGCCCCGGCCCGCGGCCGACACCCGGAACCCGCCGCGGCGCGACATGGCCGGGATCCCGGAACGCGCTAGATGGGTTGGCGTGCGCAGAAACGGCCGTTACACAAGACGCACACATGTGAAAGGGAGGAAACGCATGAACCTGTTCAAGACCCTGGTCGCAACCGCGCTGGTCGCCGGCACGCCGGCACTCGCGCAGCAGCAGCTTTCCGTCGCCACCGGCGGCACCGGCGGTGTCTATTACCCGATGGGCGGTGGTCTCGCCGAGGTCATCAACAACCACATCGACGGCTTTGCCGCGACCGCCGAGGTCACCGGCGCCTCGGTCGAGAACATGGGGCTCGTCGCGCGCGGCGACGCCGACATGGCGCTCGGCCTGGCCGATACGGTGCAGCAGGCGCAGACCGGCACCGGCCGCTTCGATGGCCAGCCGCTCGAGATGCTGCACGGGCTCGCCTCGATGTATGCCAACATGATCCAGATCGTGACGCTGGAAGGCTCTGGGATCGAATCGCTCGCCGATCTTGCCGGCAAGCGCGTGTCGGTCGGCGCGCCCGGGTCGGGCACCGAGGTCAACGCACAGACGGTGCTGAACGCCAACGGGCTCACCTATGACGACATCGACGAGCAGCGGCTGAATTTCAACGAGACCGCCGACGCGCTCGCCAACGGCGACATCGACGCCGGTTTCTGGAGCGTGGGCGCCCCGACTTCGTCGATCCTGAACCTTGCCACCACCAATGACATCCGGATGATCGAGCTGAGCGCCGATGAGATCGCCGCGGCCCGCGAGGCCAACCCGATCTTCGCGCAGACCACGCTCGCCGGCGGCATCTACGAGGGCGTCGCCGAGGACGTGAACGTGCTCGGCGTGCCGAACGTGCTGGTGGCCTCCTCGGCCATGTCCGAGGATCTCGCCTACCAGATCACCAAGGCCATGTTCGAGAACATCGCTGACCTGCAGGCGGTGCATCCGGCGGCGAACCAGACCACGGTCGAGTTCACCCTCGGCGCGACGCCGATCCCGCTGCATCCCGGCGCGATCCGCTACTACGAGGAAGCCGGGGCCGACGTCCCGGATCGCCTGCGTCCGTGAGGCCTGTCATCGGAGGAGGGCTTCTGGCCCTCCTCCTCTTGCCGACCGTGTCACGCGCAGACACGCTGACCGCTACCGTTATCGACACCGGCGCCGAGATCCTCAGCGCCGACGTGCCCGAGGGCGCGGGGTGGTGCGTGCTCTGGCATCATTCCGTGCAGGGGTTCGAGGTGGAAGACTGCTACGAGAACCGGGCCGGGCGCATGGTGCTCGTCCGCTCGCACCTTCCCGATTTCGCCGCCGGGCTCGACCATATCCCCGGCCGCGGCCGGCAGGTGTCCGACGGGCAGGGCGGCTACTGGATCGAGGATCTCGACGAGGCGGTGCCCGGCGACGCCTATGTCCTGCGCCCCGGCGCCGGCCCCGTGGATCACCGCATCCGGATCGGCGACCGGGTCGTTTCCCTGTCCGACGCGGCCGCCCATGAGCGGGTGCGTATCGCGCTGATCGAGGAGGGAGGCTGATGGTCACCGACATGGCCGGGCAGCCGGAGCCCCCCGGGCCGTCCACCGTGGTGCTCAAGCTGATCACCGTCGTCGGCATCGCGCTGTCGCTCTTCCAGCTTTACGCCGCCGGCGTGCAGCCGCTCGGGCTGTTCTACCAGCGCCCGATCCACCTGGGCTTCATCCTGGTCCTGTGCTTTCTCATCCACCCCGCCTTCGGTCCCAACCGGCCCCGCGGCGTGCTGGGCTGGATCATCGACGGGGCGCTGATCGCCTGCGGCATCCTCGTGGGGTTCTGGGTGCCCTGGAACATCGACATCATCGCCAACGCGATCTTCCCGCGCACGATCGACGTGGCCGTCGGCGTCGTCACCACGCTCGTCGTGCTCGAGGCCGCGCGCCGCGCCGTCGGCTGGGTCATGACGCTGATCGGGGGGATATTCCTGGCCTACGCCTTCGCCGGCGGGCGGGGCGAACTGCCCTGGCTGGCCGACTGGATGCCGGGCATCCTCAATCACAGGGGCTATTCGCTCGACCGCCTGTCCAGCCAGATGACCCTCGGCGCCGAGGGGATCTTCGGCATCCCGCTCGGCGTCGCCGCGACCTTCATCTTCGTCTTCGTGCTTTTCGGCGCCTTCCTCGAGGTGACCGGCGCGGGCAAGTTCTTCATCGATCTCGCCTATGCCGCCACCGGCCGCCAGCGGGGCGGGCCGGCCAAGGCCTCGGTCATCGCCTCGGCCGGGATGGGGTCGATCTCGGGCTCGGCCATCGCCAACGTGGTGACGACCGGCGCCTTCACCATCCCGCTGATGAAGCGGCTCGGCTACCGACCGGCGCAGGCCGGCGGGATCGAGGCGGCGGCCTCGACGGGCGGGCAGATCATGCCGCCGCTGATGGGTGCCGGCGCCTTCCTGATGAGCGAGTTCACGCGCGTGCCCTATGTCGAGATCGTCCTGATCTCGATCTTCCCGGCGGTGCTCTATTTCGGGGCGGTCTACCTGCTGGTCCATATCGCGGCGGTCAAGCAGGGCATGTCCGGCATGACCTCCGACGAGTTGCCGAGCGTGCGGGACGTCATGGCCGAGGGCTGGCATTTCCTGCTGCCGATCGTTGCGCTGATCGCGCTGCTGATCGCCGGCTATTCCCCGATGCGCGTCGGGTTCTTCGCCATCGTCGCGGTGGTGGCGGCGGCGGTGCTGCGGGCGCTCATGGATTTCGTGCTGAAGGGGCCCACGCTGGACGGGTTCGCGGCGCTCTGCCGGGCCGGGGCGGCCAAGACGCTCGAGGCGCTGGAGCTGGGCGCGCGGAACGCCGTGCCGGTCTCGATGGCCTGCGCGGTGGCCGGCATCATCGTGGGCGTCGTGGGGCTGACCGGGCTCGGGCTCAAGTTCTCGGCAATGATGATCGCCTTCTCGGGCGGCAATCTCGTCCTTGCGCTGCTTCTGGTGATCATCGCCAGCCTGATCCTCGGGATGGGGCTGCCGGTGACGGCGGCCTATATCGTGCTGATCATCCTGGTCGGGCCCGCGCTCACCGAGGAATTCGGCCTGCCGATCCTGATCGCGCATCTGGTGGTGTTCTGGTACTCGCAGGACTCCAACGTCACGCCCCCCGTGGCGCTGGCGGGCTTCGCGGGTTCCGCGATCGCCGGATCGAAACCGATGGAAACCAGTTTCCAGGCCTGGAAATTCGCCAAGGGCCTGTACCTGATCCCGCTCTTCATGGTCTTCAACGAACCGATCATCGTCGGCGGGCCGGTGCCGCTGGTGCTCTGGAACGGGGCCATCGCGATCCTGGCCATCGTGGCCTTTGCCGCGGTGCTCGAGGGGTTCCTCTGGGCACCGATCCCGACGTGGCAACGCGCGTTGCTGATCCCGGCCGTGATCGCGGTCTTCTGGCCCGACCTGACGGCCGAGATCGCCGGCGCCGTGCTGATCTGCGGTCTTCTGGGGCTCAACCGTGCCGCCCGCGCCAGGACGGGAGAGACACCCACCACCGCATGACCGCCTGCCGTCGCGGGTATCGCTGACACCCTAATCCGGCGGGCACCGTCCGGGCGCCCGTCCCAAACCGTCGAGGAGAGAGAATGTTCGAGCAGACACCGGGCCTGATGGACGAGATCCGCGGGCGTTTCGCCCATGTCGACAGCTGCCCCTTCCAGGGCGATCGCGTCTTTTTCGAAAACGCGGGCGGCGCGCTGACGTTGAATTCCGTGGTCGAGACCACGACGAAGTTCGCCGCCATCCCCGACAACCAGGGCCGGGATAACCCCGCGGCGCACGCACTGGTCGATATCATCAACCGCGCCAAGGCGGACATGCGGGTGCTCTTCAACGCGCCCGAGGGCCAGTTCTTCGTCGGCGAGAGCGGGACGGAGCTGCTCTTCCGGCTGATCCGCGCGGCCTGTATCGGCACCCGCGGCGGCGGCCGCGTGCTCGGCACGACGCTGGAACATCCCGCCTCGCGCAGCGCCGCCAGACAGTGGAGCGAGATCGCCGGCCAGACCCATGTGCTGGTGGCCCATGACGACGCGACCGGCTCGGTCGATCCGGCGCATTACGCCCCCGAGATCACGCCCGATACGCGGGTGGCCACGATCCTCCACACCTCGCCGGTGACGGGCATGGGCGTGGATGTCGGCGCCATCGCCCGGAAGATCCGCGAGACGGCGCCGGACTGCTACATCATCGTGGACGGGATCCAGCATGCCGCGCACGGACGCCTGGACATCCAGTCCTACGGCATCGACGGCTACGTGATCTCGCCCTACAAGTGCTTCTCGCGTCATGGCTACGGGGTGGCCTGGGTGTCCGACCGGCTGGCGCAGATGCCGCATGATCACCTGATGGGCGCGCCGGGCGAACCCTGGGAGCTGGGCACGCGGGACACCGGGGCCTACGCGACCTTCTCGGACGTGGTGGCCTATTTCGACTGGCTGGGCGGCCGGTTCAGCGACTCCGACGACCGCCGCACCCGGATCGAGGCCGCGGGCCGGGCGATCCACGAGCACGAAACGGCGCTGACCGACGCGATGCTGCACGGCACGGGCAACCTGGCCGGGCTGGCCGACATTCCGGGCATCGGGGTGATCGGCGGCATCGACAATCCCCGGCGCGAGGGGCTGGTCTCGATCACCGTCGATGGCGTGCCCGCAGCCGAGGTCGTGAGCCGGCTGAACGCGCAGGGTATCCGCACCCACACGCGCAAGGCCGATCACTACTCGGGCAACATCCTCGATCCCTTGGGGCTCGACAGCTGCATCCGCGTGTCGCTCTGCCACTACAACACCACCGACGAGGTCGCCCGCTTCCTGACCGCGATCCGCGAGATCGCCGAGAGTGCCGCGTGAACGCGGCGCTCCGCACCGGGCGCGGCGCGCGCCCGTGACCGGGACCCGCGCCGGCGAGGTCGCCGCGGAGACCGGCGCAGCGCGCGATGCGGGGCTCCGGTTCATCGGCCGGATCGGCACGCCCTGGACCGACCGGGCCGATTGCCCGCGCCAGGGCGGGGCCGATGGCCCGGCATGCCGCGTGGAGCTGTTCGCGCCCTTCGACCGGGCGCTTGCCGGGCTGGAGGCCTACGAAACGGTCGAGCTTCTCTACTGGCTCGACCGGTCGCGACGCGATCTCCTGGTGCAGAACCCGACGTCGGACGGGACGCTTTACGGCACCTTCGCGCTCCGCTCGCCCGAGCGGCCCAACCCGATCGGCACGGCGCTTGTCCGCCTGGTGGCGATCGACGGACCGGTGCTGACGGTGCGCGGGCTCGACTGCCTCGACGGCACGCCGCTGCTCGACATCAAGCCCGACCGGGACAGTTTCACGCCGAAAGCGCCGCCGAAGCCGGGCGCCGGTTAGCGGCCCGGGCGGCCGGCCCGCCGGCATCCCGAAAAAGAGCGTCCCGGCGGATGGGGCCGGGACGCTCCGTACTCGCTACGCGGGCACTCGGGAAACCTGTCTCATGGGGATCGTCGCCGTCGCGGGCAGGTCGCGGCATGGGGGGCGGGGGAAAAGGCGGCGGCACGCATACGGTGCGGGGGCCGCGGCCTTGACAGGGCACGCGCCCGTTCCGTCACGGCCAGGCCGGGATGCCACTTGCACTCGCTCACCCGCAAATCGTCACCCTCCGGTCGCGCCGCACGGGGCAGCCTCACCCGAAGCATCACTTATCCACATCACAGTTTTGTGACAGGTCTCGCTCAGTTCAGCCAGATCGGGTTCGACCAGGCCCGCCGCCCGGCCCGGTCGATGACCGTCACCCGTATCCACGGGCTTCGGCGGAAGCGCGACAGCGGCAGCGTGGCCTGGGTCATCGAGATGCCGTGGAGCACCTCGGCGGCGGTGCCCGCGCCCTGGACGATCACCGCGCCCACCGCCGAGCAATCGACCGTGATCTCGCGCGCGCCGAGCGTGATGCCGCGCAACTCGGGGCCCTGGCTGCTGTAGTGCCGCCCGGCCTTCAGCGCCTCCAGCAAGGTCTCGGGGGCGTTCTCCTCGGCCTTGACCATCACCCAGCCGCCGAAATGATCCGGGCCATGGAAATGCGCGTCGTCCGTGGCGACCAGCGACAGGTGCCGGCCCTCGGTCAGCAGCAGGTCGAGCGTGTGCAGGCCATCGGGGCGGTCGGCACCGGTGGCGCAGCCGTGGTTATAGACCTCCACCGCGTGGGCTGCCTCGAGGCTGCGCGCGTCTGCCAGCGTCAGGCCGGACCATTGCGGATGCGCCACCGCGACGAAGGCGCCCGCGTCGCGGGCCCGCGCGGCCAGCTCCGGCCCGGTCTCCTGTCCATCCACCGGGGCAAAGCTCGGCGAGTGGGAGGGCGCGAAATCTGCAGGCAGGCCGACGGCGAGGATATGCCAGAGCTCGCCGTTCGACATGGCCCCGGAATGAAGCTCGGCGCCGGGGATCGTGGTGAAGCCGTTGCCGCGAAAACCCGTCGTATCGGCGATCGGGTAATCGAAGAGCCCGACGAAGTGATCGGTGAGGCTGATGAAGTCGTAGCCCTCGGCCCGGTAACGCCGGCAGACCTCGGCCGGGGACAGCGCCCCGTCTGACAGCGTCGAATGGGTGTGCAGGTTGCCGCGGAAAAAACGGCCGGGGGCGGCGAAGGCGTCGGGCGTCATCGTGTCTCTCCTGGGGCGCGCGCGCGCTGAAATGCCGGGCTGGCCTAGCATTCGCCTGCGACCCTTTCGTGACAGCGCGTCCGGGCTCAGTAGTCGCGCTCGAAGAAGATGCCGATGCCGCTCTCGCCTTCCGCGCCGACGCTGCCGCGCGCGGTCAGGCTCGGGGTCACGTCAAGATTGATCGTGATTTCCGTCTTGCCGTCGGAGCCGATCACCAGGTCCGTGTAGACGTTGTCGGTGATGTATTTCCCGATCCGTGCCGTGGTGCCGCCGTCCTCGCTGGTCTGGATGTCGAGATCGTCCAGCCCGAACTGGTCGCGTAGCCGTCCGATCACCCCGACGCTGCCCCGCCCGCTGAGTTCCGCGATCGCGTCGGCGAGCTGGGCGGCCTGGAAGGCTGACAATTCGTCGATGCCCCGGCCGAAGAAGAGCTGCGCCAGGATCTCGTCCTCGGGCAGCTCGGGTTCCGAGCGGAAGGTGATCTCCGGATCGGTGGCTGCGCCCTCGACGATGATGAAGACGATCACGCCGTCGTCGGTTTCGGACCGCGCGACCAGCCTGACGCGCGGCTCGAAGGTTCCCGCCAAGCTGAGCGCGCCCTCCGTCAGCACCAAGCGCTGGGCCAGGATGTCGAGCCGGCCGCGGACCAGCTCGAACTGGCCCGTCGGGATGACCTCGGCGGTCGTCCCGGCCAGGCGCAGCTCGCCGCCAAGCTCCGCGTCGAGCCCGCGCCCGCGCAGGAAGATCCGCCGCGGCGCCGAGATCGTCACGTCGAGCGGGTAGGCCGGCCCGGCCGTGCCGCCATCGCCGTTCGCGTCGCCGTCCAGGAGATGCGCGCGCTGGCGTGTCGTGCGCACGTCGCCCGGTTCGCCCAGGTGGGTGATGGGCGGGATCGCTTCGAGGCTGCCGAAGGTCGAGGTCGGCACCCGCAGATCGGTCTCGCCGAGATCGATGCGGCCCGCGATGCGCGCGCCCCCGGCCAGGGCGCCGTCGACCGTGACGTCGCCGGCGAGGGAGGTGCGGTAAAGCGCCGGATCCTCGAGAACCACGTTGCGCAGCCCGATGCGCAGCGCACCGGGGAAGCCGGCGTCGGGCGCCAGGGTGACGCGGCCGTCGGCGGTAATCCGTCCCCCCGTCTCGACCGCGGCGCCCACGTCGATCTCGACCGCGCCCCCGGCGATATCGGCCCGGGCCTCAACGTCCTGCAGCGTCAGCCGCGCCTCGGGCAGCAGCACCCGCGTGCCGGCGGTCGAGACCCGCCCCGAGAGCGCGCCGATGCCGGGCGGGCCGTCGATGGCAAGATCGAAGTCCAGGTCCCCGCGCAGCCGGACGCCGCCGCCGATCACCGCGTCGGCCAGCGCCAGAGGCAGGCGCCCGTCCACGTCGAGATCGGCGCGGTTCGCCCCGGGCGCGTAGCTGCCGGCCACCGTGGCGCGGCTGCCGCCCGGTCCCTCGAGCGCGACGTCGAGCCTGTAGTCCGCGCCGTCCTGTCCCACTGTCCCGGCGACCGACAATGGCCCCGACAGCGCGTCGGTGAGCCGCGCGACATCGGTGATCCGCGCCGCGACCTCCAGCCGGGTCGCCCCGCTGGCGACGCTGCCGTCCGCCGATGCCTCCAGACCGGGGGTGGTGATCTCGAAGGCGCGCAGCGTGACGCCGCCGGTATCGCGCCGGGCCGAGAGCGCAAGCCGCCCAGGCCCGCCGACGAGCACGTCCGCGGTCGGCTCGCCGATCGACAGGCCATCTGTCCGTCCCGCCGCCTCGATGTCGAAACTGCCCGAGAGGAGCGTCGCGCTCCCTTCGGCTTGCAGCTCGGCCATGCCCCGCAGCGGGCGTCCGGCGAGACCCGAGAACCGCGACAGGTCCGCAGCCGAGAGCTGCACCGTCCCCTGGGTCGCGATCCCCCCCGCCAGGTCCGAGACCCGCCCGTCGAGCGACAGGCTGTAATCGGCCCCGCCGAGCCGGACATCCGCGAGTTGAAGCGCGCCGCCGGCCTGCCACGACAGGCCCGCCGCCGCCGTGACGCGCGGGCCGGTCGCGCGGGCCAGTGCGGCGTCGGCGAAGGCGAGGCCCTCGGCGGTGGCCTCGACCTGCGCCCGCACGGCCTTGATCCCGCCGGTGTCGCGGGGCTGCCGGGTCAGCGTACCCCGCGCGTCGAGCGCAAGCCGATCGATGTCGGTGCCGTCGCGTGTCACTTCCTCGGCCAGGATGGAGCCCTGCCAGCCGCTGCCGCGCTTGGCGTCGTAGGACAGCGTCAGGCGGGCACTGCGCAGGCTGGTCTGCGGCGCGCCTGCCGGCAGGATCACCCGGCCGCCCGACGCGGCGGCGATCCGCCCGTTGAGATCGAAACGCTCGGGGAACCCGTCGGCGCCGATCCGGGCGGTGCCGCCCAGGCCGAACTGCGCGGTTTCGATGTCCAGCCGCTCGATCACGGTTACGCCCGAGGGCGTGCGGTGACCGGCCAGGTCAAGCCGCGTGTCGGCCCCGAAGAAGGCCCGGTAGTCGGCGTCCATCAGCGGGCGGATATCGCCGCCGAGATCGGCGGAGAAGCGCTGCGTTCCGGCGCCGGCGGCGTCCTCGTCCCGTGCCAGCCGAACCCGCCCGGTGAGACGGTCGCGGCCCTCCGTCGCCAGCCGGATATCGGCCGTGAAATCCGAGAGCGCCCCCGTGCCCGCCACCGTCAGCGCGACCGCCGGCCGCCCGGGCAGCTGAAGAAGCCGGGCGGCGATCCCGTCGGACTCTTCCTGCAGGTCGAGATCCAGCGCGAGGTCCTGCGTCGCGTTGTCATAGGACGCGTCGAGCGCGAAACGCCCGCGCGGGCCATCGATGCGGGCGATCTCCAGCGTGGCCGTGCCGCGCCCGGAGACGAGCGCCAGCCCCCCTTTCGCAGTGAGCGCCGTGGCCTCGCCCAGAACCGGGGCGCCAAGGTTCACGCGCTCCGCGCTGATCTCGCCGATCTCCACCGACACGGGCAGCTCCGGCAGGGCGAACTCCTGCGCCTCCGGCGCCGGCGCCGCCGCATCCCCGTCGCCCGCGGGCAGGCGGGGCAGGGCGATGCGCTCGGCGGTCAGCCGGTTGACCTCGACCCGGCCGCGCAGCAGCGCGCCCCGGTTCCAGTCGAGCGTCACCCCCTCGAGGCTGAGCCAGACGCCGTCATCATCGGCGATCGTCAGCGTTGCGATCGTCGCCTCGGAGCTCAGCGCGCCTTCGAAGCCGTCGATCCGCACCTCGCGCCCGGCATCGGACAGCAGCTCCTGCAGCTTGCGCGTCAGGAATCCCTTGCCCTCGTCGCCGTCGTCCTGTGCGGCCGCGAGGGCGGGCAGCAACAAAACGGCCAGGGCGGCGCAGATATGTGCCAGCTTTCTCAAAATGCCTGTCCGATACCGATATAGACGTGGATGCTGCCGGACTCGCCGCCGCGCACCGGAGTGGCCAGGTCGACCCGCAGCGGCCCGATCCCGGTGTCGTAGCGCAGGCCGAGCCCGGCCCCGGCATGCCAGTCCCCGCTGCCGTCCGGGAAGGCTTCCGCGCCGACATAGCCGGCATCCGCGAAAACCGCCATACCGAAGGGTCCCGTGACCGGCATCCGCGCCTCCAGCGACACGGCGGTGAAGGACCGCCCGCCGATGCTGTCGCCACCGCCCAGATCGATGCCGAGCGACTGGTAGTCCTGTCCGCGCACCGTGCCGCCGCCCCCGGAATAGAACAGGTAGTCGGGCGGCACCTCGCTGCCCGCAGCCCCGGCGAGGCTGCCCAGCTGCAAGCGCCCGGCCAGGACCGCCGGACCGATCTGCCGGTAGGCGCGGCCGTCGAAGGTGAGCCAGAGCCCCGTGGTGCCGGCGTCCAGGTCGGTGAAGGGCGTGGCTTCGAGGTCGCCGTAGAGCCCGGCGGTCGGCTCGAGCCGGTCGTCGCGGCCATCCCAGGTCAGCCCGGCGGGCAGGGTGACGAAGGTGAAGTCGCGCTCGCCCTGGTCGTCCTCGACCCGCGCGATATGCGTGCCCACCGCCAGCCGGCCCGTAAGCCGGTCGCCGAAGCGTTCCGAGAAGATGTGCTCGACGCCGATATCGGCCTCGAAGCGGTCGGACAGGTAGTCGGGCTCATCCTCGCGGCCGATCTCGGCACCGATGCTGAGCGTGGTGTCGGGCGTGAAGGTCGCGGGCCGGGTGAAGCGGGTCGACAGCACGTAATCCACGCCGCCCGTCTCGCCCCCGATCCCGGCGATCTCGGCGTCGAAGCGCAGTCGCTCGGCCCCGCCTCGCAGGTTGCGGTGCAGCCAGAAGCCGCTCAGCGTCAACCCGTCGACGATCGAGAACTCGGCCCCGCCCCCGATGCGGCGCGGTTTGCGGTCCGAGATCTGCGCGGTGATGTCGAGCCGCCCGTCCGGGCCGATCACCTCGCCTTCCGAAAGCGTGATCGCCCCGAAGGCTCCGGCCCGCCGCAGCCGGCCCGCGGCGCGTTCCAGCGCCTCGGGCGAGAAACGTTCGCCGCTCGGCAGCCCCGCGATGGCACGGATCCGGTCCGGTCGAACGCGCGACTCGCCGGTGACGATCAACCTGCCGAAGCGGGCCAGCCGGCCCGGATCGATGATGAAGGCCGCGTCCACCCTGCGGTTGCGGTGATCTGCCGTGATGCTCTGGTCCGTCGCACGGGCCTTGGGGCGGCCGGTCTCGCGCCAGCCTTCGATCGCGGTCTCGACGGCCTGCCGCATCGCCGGGGTGCGCGCGGCGGCGCCGGCCGCCACGCTGTCCGGCAGCGCGGTGCCAGGGGCGAGGGGGGCGACCTCGACCCGCCCGAAGGTGAAGAGCGGGCCGGGCCGGACCGTGATCTCGACGCGGTCGACCTGCTCGGGGGCGTCGAGCGGGGCGATGCCGGACGCCTCGCGGCCGTCGACGCGGATCGTGATCACGCCGCCATAGTGGCCCTGGGCGTAGAGCGCGGCCAGCAGCCGTCCGTAATCGGCCTGCGCCGCGGCGACCAGTTGATCCGCGTTGGTCTCGCCGTCGCGCTCGGCCGCGACCAGGAGCGAGGCCGCCTCGAGGGCCGCGGTGAGATCCTCATCCGCCGACGGCGCCGCCAGCGATACCTCGGCGGCATCCGCCGCGCCCGCGGCGGCAAGCCCGCACAGGCCAAGCGCCAGGGCCGCCAATGTGCGGCGGACGGGTCCGGGCCGGAAAGACGGCAGGCGCATGTGAACCGATTCCCCACGAAGCATCACGGTAAAGTCTGGCATAGCTAGGCCGGGAGGCACAGCGTCAAGCGCAGCCTGCGGGTTTCCGGGGCGCGACTCCGCTCAGGACCCCGCCCAGTCCTCCAGCCGCGCCCGCATCCGGGCGTGGTGGTCGCCCGCCCAGTAGAGCCGGCCACAGGCCGGGCAGGCGAAATACGGTCCGCCGATGCGGCGTGCGCCGTCGGGCAGCCGGGCGCGCTCGGCCGACGAGGCGGGCCGGAGACGCGCGTTGTCGACGACGCAGCGGGTGAAGGGAGCGGCCAACCAGTCCAGCCCGAGCCTGCGGCGCAGCTCGCGGGCCTGGTCCGGCACGGCGCTGCTCTCGAGCAGCAGCAGGCGGCCGGTCGCCGCCTTGCGTTCGGCGAACCCCCGGTCCCGGCTCAGCAGCAGCCGGTCCTCGGCGATGGCCGTCCCGAGCACCGCGCGATCGTCCTGGCCGGGCGTGGCGAGCCGCGTGTCGTGGCCGGCCGCGCGGAGCCAGCGCGCAAGCCGGCCCAGCATCTCGTCGCAGAGAAGCCTCATGCCCGGCCTGCCCGGAGCGCGACCGAAACGCGTCTTGGCATTTCCGGGCGCCTGGCCCAAGACTGGCGCAACGGTGAAAGGGGGGCTGCGTGACGACGAACCGGGCGAGGGACCGAGCGGAGATCGACCTGGTCGTGGCCGGGGCGGGCATCGTCGGCATGGCGACGGCACTCTGGGCGGCCAAGCGCGGGCAGCGGGTGCTGCTGTGCGATCCCGCGCCGCCCGGTGCCGGGGCGAGCTACGGCAACGCCTGCACGCTGGCGACCTATGGCTGCCTGCCGGTCAACAGCCCCGATATCCTCGCCAGCATCCCGCGGCTGCTGGCGAGCCCCGAGAGCCCGCTTTCGGTGAATTATCTCCATGCGCTGACACATCCGCGCTGGCTTCTGTCCTTCCTGGCCAATTGCCGTCCCGCCCGGGTCGAGGCGATCGCCGCCACGCTGGCCGCCATCCTCTCGCATGCCGATGCGGGCCTCAATCCCCTGATCGAAGAGGCCGGCGCCGAGGATCTCGTCGTCGCGAACGATGCGCTTTACGTCTGGACGACGCGCGCCGGGTTCGCGGCCGCCGCCGACGGCAACGCGCTCCGGCACCGGCTGGGCGTGCCGGCCGAGGAGCTGGGCCCGGCGGACGTGGCCGCGCTGGAGCCGGACCTGCGTCTCCCGGTGCACCGCGCGCTGCGCTTCACCGGGGCGCGGCACCTGCGCGACCCGCAGGAACTGGTGCGGCGCATGCAGCGCCGCTTCGAGGCGCTGGGCGGCCGGGTGCTGCGGCACGCCGTGACACGGGTGCGGCCGCTGGCCGACGGCGTCGAGGTCACGACCGGCGGCGAGACCCTGCGCGCCGCCCGGGTCGCGATCACGGCAGGGGCCCACGCGACGGGGATCGCGGGCTCCGGGGCCGAGCGGCTGCCGCTCGACGTGGAGCGCGGCTATCACCTGCAATACCCCGGCGAGGCGCACCGGCTGTCGCGGCCGGTGGGCTGGGCCGAGGCCGGCTTCTACGCGGTGCCCATGGCGCAGGGCCTGCGGCTGGCTGGCACCGTCGAGATCGCCGGGACGCGGCGCCCGCCGAACCGCCGGCGGCTGCGCTATCTCGAACGCAAGGGGGCCGAGATGTTCGGCCCGCTCAAGGGCCCGGCCGAGGAATGGCTCGGCTTCCGTCCCTCCTTCCCGGACGCGCTGCCGGTGATCGGGCCGTCACCGCGGTCGGACCGCATCCTGCTGGCCTTCGGGCACCAGCATCTCGGGCTGACGCTCGGCGGGATCACCGGCCGGATCGTGGCGGACCTGTCCGAGGGCCGGGCGCCGAATCTCGACATCACCGGCTTCGACGCGGCGCGGTTCTGACGGCATCTTGCCGCAGTCCCGAGGGATGTATCCGAAGGGGATCGTTGTGGAGGCGAGTACCGGAATCGAACCGGTGTACACGGATTTGCAATCCGCTGCGTAACCACTCCGCCAACTCGCCGCCGGCAACGGCCGGTCTATATCAAGCGCCCGGGGCCGGTGCAAGCGCACATACACCGCGAGGCGAGTTGCCGCGCGCCGGAAACTGTGGCAAGACGACCCCGGTATAAACGCGAAGATTCAAGGCGCTTCCATGACAGATTACGCCGCCCGGCGCAGAGCGATGGTAGACGGCCAGGTCCGGCCATCAGACGTGACCGAATACCCGATCATCGAAGCGATGCTGACCATCCCGCGCGAGGTCTTCGTCCCGGACACCCAGCGGGACCTCGCCTACATGAGCGAGGATATCGACCTGGGCGGCGGGCGCGTCGTAGTTGCGCCGCGGGTGCTGGCCAAGATGCTCGAGGCGCTCGATATCCGGGCCGATCACCTGGTGCTCGATATCGGCGCGAGCTACGGCTATTCCGCCGCGGTCGCCGCGCGGCTGGCCGAGGCGGTCGTGGCCGTCGAGGAAGACGCCAGCATGGCGGCCGAGGCGCAGACGCTGCTGTCCGAGCAGGAGGCCGACAACGTGGCGGTGGTCGAGGCGCCCCTGACCGAGGGCGCACCGCAGCACGGGCCCTACGACATCATCCTTTTGCAGGGCGGGGTCGAACAGGTGCCGGACGCCATTCTCGATCAGCTCAAGGACGGCGGGCGCATCATCGCGATCTTCATGGAAGGCGCGCTCGGGCGCGCGCGGCTCGGCATCAAGTCGGGCGGACGGGTGACCTGGCGCTACGCGTTCGACGCGACGGCGCCGCTCCTGCCGGGGTTCAACGTGGCGCGTGAGTTCGAATTCTGAGCCGGGCGCAGACCCCGGCGGCAACAGCGACGGAGGCAACAGGCGATGAAGGCGATACGCAATGCGGTCTTGGGGGGCCTGGCGGCCGTCTTCGTCGCGGGGGCCGGCACGGCCGAGACCCTGACCGAGGCGCTCGTCACCGCCTATGAGAACAGCAACCTGCTGGACAAGAACCGCGCCACGCTGCGCGCCACGGACGAGGACGTGGCGCAGGCGGTCTCGCTTCTCAGGCCCGTGCTCAACTTCGTCGCTTCCGCCAGCGATACCGATGTCAGCGCCTATCAGGGCTCGCTGAGCCTGACCGCGGGGCTGACGCTTTATGAGGGCGGGCGGAACCGGCTCGGGGTCGAGGCCGCGAAGGAAAACGTGCTTGCGACCCGCGCCGCGCTGGTGACGGTGGAGCAGGACGTGCTCTTCGATGCGGTCAGCGCCTACATGGACATGCGCGCCGAGGCACAGTCGGTCCGGCTGGCCGAGAACAGCTTGCGTCTGACCCGCGAGGAGTTGCGCGCGGCCGAGGACCGGTTCGAGGTGGGCGAGGTGACGCGCACCGATGTGAGCCTGGCGGAATCCCGCGTGGCCGAGGCCCGGTCGCGGCTGGTGGCCGCGCAGGGCGCGCTCGAGGTCGCGCGGGCCAGGTATTTCCTGGCCATCGGCGCGTATCCGGCGAACCTGCAGGCGCCGCCGCCCGCGCCCGAGATCCCCGCCACGCTGGAGGCTGCCAAGGCGCTCGCCAACCAGAACCACCCGGCGATCAAGCAGGTCCAGCACCTTGTGAAGGCCGCGGAAATCAACGTCGAACGCGCCCGCGCGGCCAAGCTGCCCAGGGTGGAGCTGGGCGCCAGCCTGTCGCGCAACCGGAGCGTCACGCAGGGGACGCCGTCCTATGGCGATGTTGCCCGCGGCGAGCTGTCGGTCACGGTGCCGATCTACCAGGGCGGTCGGCTCGACTCGGCGCAGCGCCAGGCGATGGCCAACGCCGAAAGCGTGCGCGCCGAACTGCTCCAGACCTCGCTGACCATCGAGGACGCGGTCGCCCGGGCCTGGGCCCAGCTCGAGGTCGCGCGGGCCTCGATCACCGCGCGCCAGCAGCAGATCCGCGCCGCCGAACTGGCCTTCGAGGGCGTCCGCGAAGAGGCGAAGCTGGGCGCACGCACCACGCTCGACGTGCTCGATGCCGAGCAGGAGCTGCTGACCGCGCGCAACGATCTCGTCCAGGCGCGGCGCGACGAATACGTCGCGGTCTATGCCCTGCTGTCGGCGATGGGGCTGTTGACCACGGATCACCTGGGCCTCGAGGTCGCTGGCTACGATCCGGCGGCGTATTACAACGCGGTCAAGAACGCGCCGGTCCAGTCGATCCAGGGCAAGCGGCTCGACCGCGTGCTGGAGCGCAGCGGCCGCAACTGAGCCAAGGCGCGTTAAACCAGCCGTTGTATTGAGCCCCGCGGGAGGCTACTATACCTGCACCCTGAACCGGAGAGATCCCGATGTCGAATTCCGTGTCATCCGTGGATGTCGAGGACGTCCTGTCCTCCATAAGGCGGCTCGTCTCGGACGACTCCAAGGCCCCCGAGCAGGCCACCGATCCCGAAGACGCCGCGCCGGCGCCCGCCGAGCCGGTTCAAGACATGAGCCCCGGACCCTTGGCCACCGAGCCCGAGGCGCCCACCGTGCCCGACGGGGCGGCCCCGGACGTGCCGGCGGACCAGCCCGGCGATCGGCTGCTGCTGACAGACGCGCTGCGTGTGGAAGACAGCGCGGAGGCCGAAAGCGACACTGACGCCGAAACCGCCGCGGACCCGATCGCGGAGGCCCCATCGCCCGATAGGCCTGCGGAGATGCCCGAGACCGTCCGGGATGGACGGCGGCTTCATCTGAGCGCCGCCGCCGCGCCGGCAGATGTGGAGAGCACGCCGGAGAACGCGCCGGGACTCGATGCCGGCTTCGAGGACGCGACCTTCGACGAGGAGGCGCTGCGCGAACTGGTGGCCGAGGTCGTGCGCGAGGAACTGCGCGGCGAGCTGGGCGAGCGGATCACCCGCAACGTCAAGAAACTGGTCCGCCGCGAGATTCACCGGGCGCTGGCCAGCCGCGAATTCGAGTAACCCTGTCGCGCCCGCCCGCCGGGCGGAGCCTGCCATGAACACCCCGGCACACCTGATCATCGGCGCGGCCGCCTTCGCACGGCCCGATGCCTGGCGCGTCACGGCCGCCGCGCTGGCCGGGGCCCTGGTGCCGGACCTGTCGCTCTGGCTGCTGTCCGCGCATGCGCTCTATGTCCAGGGGATCGCCCCGCGCATCGTCTTCGACCAGCTCTATTTTTCCGAGAGCTGGCAAGCCGTGTTCCGCATCGACAACGCGATCCTCCTCTGGGGCCTGCTCTTCGGCGCCGGCGCCTGGCTGCGCCGCGACGCGCTGACGGCCTTCGGCGGGGCGGGGCTGCTTCATGTGCTGACCGACCTGCCGCTGCACCACGACGACGGGCGCCCCCATTTCTGGCCGTTCTCGGACCATGTCGTCCGAAGCCCGGTCAGCTACTGGGACGACGCCCATCACGCGGCCCTTGTCGGCCCGGTTGAGGGGGTGCTGGCGCTTGCCCTCTGCGTGCTGCTCTGGCGGCGCTTCCGGGGGGCGGGCGCGCGGGCGCTGATCGCGCTGGCGGCGCTGGCGGAAATGCTGCCCACGCTGTTCTGGCGGCTGGTCTTTTCAGCCTGACCCCGGCCGGGCCGGCGGCGTCATTCCGCCGCAATGTCCGCCCGGTTGAGCCAGCTCCAGACGCGCAGGGGGGTGAAAGGCATGTCCACCCGCCGGATGCCCCGGTCCCAGAGCGCGTCCTGCACCGCGTTGCCGACGGCGGCCATCGCGCCGACCGTCCCGGCCTCGCCGCAGCCTTTCATGCCGAGCGGATTGGCGGTGGAGGGCACCGGCTCGGAATGGAAGGTGATGAAGGGCGTGTCGATCGCGCGCGGCATCGCGTAATCCATGAAGGTGCCGGTCAGGAGCTGGCCGTCGGCATCGTAGGCCGCGTTCTCCATGATCGCCTGGCCCAGCCCCTGGACGACGCCGCCATGCACCTGGCCCTCGGCCAGCGTGGGGTTCATCAGCACGCCGAAATCGTCGACCACGGTGTATCTGACCACCTCGGTCTGTCCCGTCTCCGGGTCGATCTCGACCTCGCAGACATGGGCGCCGTTGGGATAGGATCGGCCCGGCAGCTTCGTCTCCGCCTCGCAGACCAGCAGGTCGTCGCGGCCCTTGTCGCGCGCGGCCTGCGCGGCATCCATCAGCCCGATGAACTTGTTGGTGCCGCGGGCGTGGAAATTGCCGTCCTCGAAGTCGATTTCCTCCGGCGCGGCGTCGAGTTCTTCGGCCACGAAGGGGGTGAAATTCTCGATCAGCCTGGACGAGGTCGCCTTGATAGAGGTGCCCTGCGTCGTCACCGAGCGCGAGCCGCCCGTGCCGCCCCCCTTGGCGATCAGGTCGCTGTCGCCCTGCACGAATTCGACCGCGTCCATCGGGATGCCCGTGAACTCGTTCAGGATCTGGGCGTAGACGGTCTCGTGGCCCTGGCCGTTCGACTGCGTGCCGGCGTAAAGCCGCACCTTGCCCGTGTCGGTGAATTCCAGCTTCGTGGTCTCGCTGGGATCGCCCAGGATCGACTCGATGTAATAACACAGCCCGATCCCGCGCAGCTTGCCGGCGGCCCCGGAGTCGGCGCGGCGGGCCGCGAAACCGTCAAGATCGGCCACTTTCTCGGCCCGGGACAGCACCCGGCCGAAATCGCCCACGTCATAGGTCTCGCCGCTGGCCGAGACGTAGGGGAAGGCGTCGGCGGGGATGAAGTTCTTCTGGCGCAGTGCCCACGGGCTGAGACCGAACTGGCGCGCGGCGTGGTCCATCAGGCGCTCCAGCACGTAGATCGCCTCGGGCCGTCCGGCGCCGCGATAGGCGTCGACCTGCACGGTGTTGGTGTAGATGCCCTTCACCGCGAAAAAGACGTCCTGCACGTCATAGGTGCCGGTCAGCACCTTGAGCGCCAGTTCCGACTGGATGTTCTGGCCGAAGCCCGAATTATAGGCCCCGAGATTGCTGGTCGTGTGCACGCGGTAGCCGATCAGCTTGTAGTCCTCGTCGAAGGCGGCCTCGGCCACCGAGACGAGATCGCGCCCGCCATTGTCGCTGAGCATCGATTCGGAGCGGTCCGCCATCCAGTGCACCGGCCGGCCGGTCTGGCGCGCCGCCTCGGCGACGGCGAAATATTCCGGGTAGGCAAAGCCCTTCATGCCGAAGCCGCCGCCGACGTCGGGGGTGGTGACATGCACCGCCCCCTTGTCGAGCCCGAGATTCCGGGCGATCTGGTCACGCAGCCCCCAGACGCCCTGTCCGCTGAAGGAGACGTGCATCCGCGCGCCGTCCCAGCGTGCCCAGCAGCCGCGGGGCTCCATCGAGTTGACGATGATCCGGTTGTCGTCGATCTCGAGCGAGACGCGATGCGCGGCGCCGGCGAAGACCTTTTCGGTCTGTTCCGCGTCGCCGAAGGCCCAGTCATAGGCGAGGTTTTCCGGCGCCTCGGGGTGGATCGCCTCGCCACCGGGGGCGAGCGTCGTCCAGACCGGCAGATCCTCCACGTCCAGCCCGATCAGCTCGGCCGCATCCTTGGCCTGCGCCAGCGTCTCGGCCACGATCAGCGCGACTGGCTCGCCCACGTAGCGCACCCGGTCGATGGCCAGGATCGGGCGCGGCGGCGCGGCGCCCCTGGACCCGTCGCGGTTCTTGACCACCGCCGCGTCCATCTGGTTGCGCACGCTGGCCGCGTCCAGCTCGGCGGCGGTCAGCACCGCGTGGACGCCGTCGGCCGCCCGGGCGTCGGCGACGTCCAGCGTCGTGATCTCGCCATGGGCCACCGGCGAGCGGAAGACAAAGGCGCGCAGCGCGCCCTCGGGCGCGGTGTCATCCATGTAGCGGCCGGTTCCATTCAGGAAGCGGACATCCTCGACACGTTTGATCGGTTGGCTGATGCCGAATTTGGACATGAGGCTCCCCTGCTGAGCGCGTGAATTCCGCCCAGACGATAGAGCGATCATCGGGCAGGGAAAACCCCGCTCAGCCGGCCAGCCGTCGCACCGTCGCGGTTTCCAACGCGCCGTAGCCGTTGAAGCCCGTCAGGGTGGCCAGCGAGTAGGCGCCCATCCCCGCGAAAAGGACGTAGTCGTCCTCTGCGAGGTCCGCCGGCAGCGCCGGGTCGCCGGGCAGGCGGTCGAGCGAGTCGCAGGTCGGGCCGAACACCGCGCGCCGCGCGGGCGGTCCCGCGCGGCGGGTCCCGTCGGGCGCGAGGCAGACGATGCGGTCGGTCGCGCCCATGATCGGCAATTCGGCCATCGCGCCGTAAATCCCGTCGTTCAGAAAGACGCTTCCATCCGCGCGCACCGCCTTGACCCGCGCGGCCAGCGTGAAGGCTTCGGCCACCATGGCGCGGCCCGGCTCGCACAGGAGAGCCGGGCGCGCGGCGCCGAAGGCGCGGGCCGTCGCCGTGTCGATGGCGGCGAAGATCGCGTCGAGACATGGGGCTTCGGGTCCGCTCCGGTGGCTTGGGAAGCCGCCGCCGACATTGAGCCGGGCAAGCCGGACACCGGCACGCCGCGCCACGTCGGCGGAGGCCTCGATATAGGCGGTCCAGGCATCGGCGGACACGCATTGCGTGCCGGGATGGAAGGTCATCGACGGCGTGAAGCCGTGCGCCGCCGCCCGCGCCAGCAGATCGACGGCGTGGTCCGGGTCGGTGCCGAACTTGGCGCCGAAATCATAGGTGGCCCCGGCCACGGGCAGCCGCAGCCGGACCGCGATCTCGACGCCGTCGGGCGGCACCAGGTCGGCCAGCTTGTCCAGCTCGCCCGGGGAATCGACCGAGTAGGCGCGGATGCCGGCCGCGGCGGCCGCCGCGATCTCGCGGCGCGAGCGGACGGGATTGTTGTAATGCAGCGCCGCGTCGGGCGCGATCTGCCGAAGCGCGGCAATCTCGGCCGGCGAGGCGACGTCGAAACCCGCGATCCCCGCGGCGGACAGGTTCTCGAGCACCATGGGGTAGGGATTGGCCTTCACGGCGTAGGTCACGAGCCCCGGGAAGCCCGCGCGGAACCGCGCGGCAGTTGCCTGCAGCACCTCCGGCGAGAAGAACATCACCGGCGTGTCGGGCTCCTTGGCGCGCAGGTAGTCCTGCGGCGTCGCCCAGAGTGTCTTGCTCAGCCCCATGGTGGTCGGCTCCTTGGCTGGAGACTGTATCCGCGTGCTCGGGGAACAGGATCGAGCAATTAGGTGTCGATTTCACCGGGTTAAAGTGTAGAATCGCCAGAAATGATCGGCGATATGACAAAAATCATGGCAAAACGACATGGATGATCTCGACCGCCGTCTGCTGGCCGCGCTGGCGCGCGATGCGCGTGCCTCCGTCTCGACGCTGGCGCGCCATCTCGACGTGGCGCGCTCGACCGTGCAGGCCCGGATCGAACGGCTGGAGCGGACCGGCACCGTCGCGGGCTACACGATCCGGCTGGGCGCCGAGGCCGGCGCCGGGCGCATCCGCGCGACGGTTCTTCTGCAGATCGAGCCGCGCGCCACGCCCACGGTGCTGCAAAGGCTGAAACCCATGTCCCAGGTGGAGCGTGCCCATACCACGTCGGGGCGGTTCGACCTGATCCTCGAGATCGCCGCGGACACCACTCGCGAACTGGACGAGACGCTCGACCGCATCGGCGCGGTCACCGGGGTCCGGTCGTCGGAAAGCCTGGTGCAACTCTCGACCAAGATCGACCGCGCGGTGGTGTAAGGGGGCGGGACTACGGCCTTTCCCTTCCCGGGCGCTTTCGGTAACAGGGGCGCGAACCCTCAACCGGCACGCGGAACCCGACCCATGGCCATGGACAAGACCTTCGACGCCGCCAAGGCGGAGCCCGAAATCTACGCGAAATGGGAAGCGGCCGACGCTTTCGCCGCAGGCGCGAACGCGACGCCCGGCGCCGAGAGCTTCTGCATCATGATCCCGCCGCCCAACGTGACGGGCAGCCTGCACATGGGGCACGCCTTCAACAACACGTTGCAGGACATCCTGGTGCGCTGGCACCGGATGCGCGGGCACGACACGCTCTGGCAGCCGGGGCAGGACCATGCCGGCATCGCCACACAGATGGTCGTGGAACGCGAGCTCGCCAAGGAGGGCAAGTCGCGCCGCGATTTCACGCGCGAGGAATTCCTCGCCAGGGTCTGGGACTGGAAGAGCCAGTCCGGCGGCACGATCATCAACCAGCTCAAGCGCCTCGGCGCCTCCTGCGACTGGTCGCGCAACGCCTTCACCATGTCCGGCGCGCCCGGCGCGCCCGCCGGCGAGGAGGGCAATTTCCACGACGCCGTGATCCGTGTCTTCGTGGAGATGTACAACAAGGGCTTTATCTACCGCGGCAAGCGGCTGGTGAACTGGGACCCGCATTTCGAGACCGCGATTTCGGATCTCGAGGTCGAGCAGGTCGAGGTAGACGGCAAGATGTGGCGCCTGCGCTACGCGCTCGAGGACGGCGCGACCTGGGAAGCCCCGGTCGACTGGGACGCGGAGGGCAACGTCACCGCGACCGCGCCGCGCGACTACCTGGTCGTGGCCACCACCCGCCCCGAGACGATGCTGGGCGACACCGGCGTCGCGGTTCATCCCGAGGACCCGCGCTACCGGCACCTGATCGGCAAGACGGTGAAACTGCCGATCACGGGCCGGTCCATCCCGGTCGTGGCCGACGAACACGCCGACCCGGAAAAAGGCACCGGCGCGGTCAAGATCACGCCCGCGCACGACTTCAACGACTGGGCCGTGGGCCAGCGCTGCGGGCTGCGCGCGATCAACGTTATGAACACCCGCGCGGGGATGAGACTGTCGGACAATCCGGATTTCGCCGCGGGCTGCGATCCCGAGATGCTGGCCGCCGCCATCGAGCGGCTCGACGGCACCGACCGCTACGAGGCCCGCGACGCGATCGTGACCTGGGCCCGCGACGAGGGCTGGCTCGACGGGATCGACGCCGACCGCCACATGGTTCCCCACGGCGACCGCTCCAAGGTGGCGATCGAGCCCTACCTGACCGACCAGTGGTTCGTCGATGCCGGGAAGGTCGTCGGCCCCGCCATCGACGCCGTGCGCTCGGGCGAGACGCGCATCCTGCCCGAGCAGGACGCCAAGGTCTATTTCCACTGGCTGGAGAACATCGAACCCTGGTGCATCTCGCGCCAGCTCTGGTGGGGGCACCAGATCCCGGTGTGGTATGACGCCGAGGGCAACGAGTACTGCGCGCCGAGCGAGGCCGAGGCGCGCGAGATGGCCGGCGGCAAGCCGCTGACCCGCGACGCGGACGTCCTCGACACCTGGTTCTCCTCCGGCCTCTGGCCCATCGGCACGCTGGGCTGGCCCGAGGAGACCGAGGAGCTGCGCAGGTACTTCCCCACCGACGTGCTGATCACCGGCTTCGACATCATCTTCTTCTGGGTCGCGCGGATGATGATGATGCAATACGCCGTGGTGGGCGAGAAGCCGTTCCACACCGTCTATGTCCACGCGCTGGTCCGCGACGAGAAGGGCAAGAAGATGTCCAAGTCGCTCGGCAACGTGCTGGACCCGATCGAGCTGATCGACGAGTACGGCGCCGACGCGGTGCGCTTCACGCTGGCCTCGATGGCCGCGATGGGCCGCGACCTGAAGCTGAGCCCGCAGCGCATCGCGGGCTATCGCAACTTCGGGACCAAGATCTGGAACGCCGCGCGCTTCGCCGAGATGAACGACTGCCGGCCGGACCCAGCTTTCGACCCGTCCGCCGTGCGCGAGACCGTGAACCGCTGGATCGTGGGCGAGACCGCCCGCATCCGCGAGGCCGCCGACGCCGCGCTGGAGGCCTTCCGCTTCAACGACGCGGCCAACGGGCTCTATGCCTTCACATGGGGGAAGGTCTGCGACTGGTACGTGGAATTCGCCAAGCCGCTGCTGAATTCCGAAGATCCCGCCGTGGTCGCCGAGACGCGCGCCACCATGGCCTGGGTGATCGACCAGTGCCTGGTGATGCTCCATCCCTTCATGCCCTATGTGACCGAGGCGCTCTGGGGCCAGATCGCGGACCGCCCGAAGATGCTCGTCCATGCCGACTGGCCGGCCCATGGCGGCGACCTCGTGGACCCGGCGGCCGACCGCGAGATGAACTGGGTGATCGGGCTGATCGAGGACGTCCGCTCGGCGCGCCAGCAGATGCATGTGCCGGCCGGGCTGCAGATCCCGGTGCTCCAGATCGAGCTGGACGCGGCGGGGCAGGCGGCGCTCGACCGCAACGAGGCGCTGGTGAAGCGGCTCGCGCGGATCGACAGCATCACCGTGGCCGACACGCCGCCCAAGGGCGCGGTCACCGTCGCGGTAGAGGGCGGCACCTTCTGCCTGCCGCTGGCCGACATCATCGATGTCGGCGCCGAGAAGGCGCGGCTCGAAAAGACGCTGGCCCGGCTCGAGAAGGAAATGGGTGGCCTGAAGGGCCGGCTCTCCAATCCGAAATTCGTCGAGAGCGCGCCCGAGGACGTGGTCGAGGACACCCGCGCCCAGCTTGCCCAGAAAGAGGACGAGGCCGCCAAGCTCGCCGCCGCGCGCGACCGGTTGGCCGAGATCGCGTGACGGGCTCCGTCCAAGTGGTCCAAATATCCCCCGCGCGGCGCGCATGAAATCCGCGGCCGCGCAGCGGCCGCCCGCCCCGCGGGCCGCTGCGCGGCGATTTCCGCCTCCGGCGGGGATATTTTTACCACTTGGAAACCGGCCGTGCCGCAGGATGGCCGGGCGGTACAGGCGGGGACGCCGATGACCGCCCACTTGGACGGCGCCCCGTCGCGGCTCCCGCGGCGGGGCGTTGCGCCCGTCTTGCCGGGGCGCGCGCGATGCCCTATCCCCGGGTCCATGACAGGACCACGTTACACAGAGCTGGTGGCCGACCTGCCCGCCACCGTGCCCTTCGTCGGCCCCGAGACCCAGGAGCGCGACAGCGGGCGCGGTTTCCGCGCGCGGCTCGGCGCGAACGAGAGTGCCTTCGGCCCGTCGCCCAAGGCCATCGCCGCCATGGAGGCCGGCGCTGCCGAGGTCTGGAAATACGGCGACGCCCAGAGCTTCGCGTTGCGCCAGGCGCTGGCCGCGTCTCTGGGCGTGGGGGCGCAAAACGTGATGGTGGGCGAGGGGATCGACGGGCTGCTCGGCTACCTGGTGCGGATGCTGGTCGCCCCGGGCGACGCGGTGGTCACCTCCGACGGGGCCTACCCGACCTTTGCCTACCATGTTTCGGGCTTCGGCGGCGTCCTGCACAAGATGCCCTACCGCGACGACCGCGAGGATCCGGAGGCCCTGATCGCCAAGGCTCGCGAGACCGGCGCCAAGCTCGTCTACCTGTCGAACCCCGACAACCCGATGGGCACCCGGCACGACGCGGACACCGTGCAGCGCATGATCGAGGCCGTGCCCGACGGCACGCTGATGGTGCTCGACGAGGCCTACCTGGAATTCGCCCCCGAGGACACCGCCCCCGCGATCGATCCCGACGATCCGCGGGTGATCCGGATGCGAACCTTTTCCAAGGCCCACGGCATGGCCGGCGCGCGCGTCGGTTACGCGATCGGCGCCGCGCCGCTCATCGACGCGTTCAACAAGATCCGAAACCATTTCGGCATGTGCCGGATCAGCCAGGCCGGCGCGCTGGCCGCGCTCGAGGACGGCGCATGGCTGGCCCATGTGCAGGCCAGCGTCGCCGCCGGGCGCGACCGGATCGCCGCCATCGCGGCGGCGAACGGGCTCGCGGCGCTGCCCTCGGCGACGAATTTCGTCGCGATCGATTGCGGTGGCGACGGTGCCTTCGCCCGGCGCGTCCTGAACGGTCTCGTCGCGCGCGCCGTTTTCGTGCGCATGCCGGGGGTCGCGCCGCTGGATCGCTGTATCCGGGTTTCCGTCGGCCTGGAGCACGAGCTCGACGTATTTGAGGCCGCGCTGCCCGAGGCGCTCGCCGCCGCGCGGGCCGGTTAGCCGGGACTGCCCCGCGCCGAATCATGCTAGGCTTCGCCCCGGACATGGCGAGGTCGCGATGCAGTACAGGCGCCCCATCGGCGAAGCTCCGAACTATACCAGGCCCGCGCTGGTGATGGCCGGGGTGAACCTTTTCAACCTGCTTTTCGTGCTGTGGGCCGTTTTCGGGCTCGCGGCTGTCCTCGTCCTGGCGGTGGGACTGAACTGGGCGATCGCCCGGATGGCGATGCGGCGCCGGGGCTAGGACCCGGCCACCGCGCGGGTGGCGGCCTCGACCGCGCCGGGGCCATGCGGGATCCCGAGCGCTTTCAGCCCCGCGTCGATGGCGGCGAGCGCCCCCAGCGTCATGTGGGCGTTCACATGGCCCATATGCGCGATCCGGAAGAAGCCGTGCCAGGCCGGGTCGCCGGGGTCGGCCATGCCGAGCCCGATCCCGAGCGTGACGCCGGCCTCGGCCTCGAGCCACCGGCGCAGCCGCGTGCCGTCGGGCGCACCGAGCCGCACGGCGGTGACCGCGTGGCTGCGGGCCGCGGGATCGGCGATGTTGAGCTCCAGCCGTCCCTCCCGGCCCCAGGCGGCGCAGGCGGCCCAGACCGCCGCGGCGAGGCGCGCGTGGCGGGCCCAGGCCGCCTCCAGCCCTTCCTCGTGGACCAGCATGTCCAGCGCCTCGCGCAGGCCGAAGATGTGGTGGGTGGGCGCGGTCCCGCCGAAATACTGGTAGAACATTTCGGGCCTGGTGCGCGGGACCCAGTCCCAGTAGGCGGTGGCCATATCGGCCCCGGCCCGCGCCGCGGCGGCCCTGGCACCGAAGGCCACGAAGCCAAGCCCGGGTGGCGTCATCAGCCCCTTCTGGCTGGCGGCCACGGTCACGTCGACGCCCCATGCGTCCATCTCGAAGCGGTCGCAGGCGAGGCTCGCGATGCAGTCGGCCATCAGGAGCGCGGGATGGCCGGCCGCGTCGATCGCGGCGCGCAGCGCGGGAATGTCGTTCAGCGCCGTCGTCGCGGTATCGGCATGGGTGACGAGCACGGCGGAGATCTCGCCGGCGCCGTCGGCGCGGAGCCGCTCTTCGAGTTTCGCGGGATCGGACGGCGCGCGCTTGCCGAAATCGAGCACCTCGGCCGCGAGCCCCATGCGCCGCGCGATCTCTGCCCAGCCGTGGCCGAAACGGCCCGTCGCCACCACCAGCACCTTGCCGCCGCGCGGTATCGTGTTGGCGAGCGCGGCTTCCCAGGCGCCGTGCCCGTTGGCGATGTAGATCGCCACGTCGCCGGCGGTGCGGAAGACACGGCGCAGGTCCGGGATCAGGCCGGCCACGGTGTCGTGGAGCGGTCCCTCGTAGATGTTCGGCGCCGCCCGGTGCATCGCGGCCAGCACCCGGTCGGGAACGACCGAGGGGCCCGGGATGGCGAGATAGGGGCGACCGGGGCTGTGCGGCATGGGGGCATCTCCTCTCTGGCCGGAAACTGGTAGGCCGGCGCGCGGATGGCGTCAATCGGGCCGGCCGGCCGGCCGGGGCTGCGCGCTTGTCAGGCCGGGCAATTCGGGCTAGACCCGGCGCCTGTCAAACGCCGTTCCAGGGCCTTGAATGCTCAACCAGCTCCTCGACCGCCTCACAGGGTCCGCGCGCAGCCTGCGCCAGCCCGCGGGCAGCGACATATCCACCCCGGCGGGGCGGCGCAGCGCCTTCTGGCATGCGCTCCTTATGGATCACGGGCTGCTGCGGACGGTCTGGTCGAACCTGCACGAGGTCGCGCCGGGGGTCTGGCGGTCGAACCAGCCGTCGCCGCGGCGTCTCCGGCAGTTCCGGGACATGGGGCTGCGCAGCGTGATCAACCTGCGCGGGGCACCCCGGAGCAGCTATTACCTGTTCGAGGAAGAAGCCTGCCGTGAGCTCGGACTCGCGCTGGTCAACTGCCCCTTCTCGGCCCGGCGGCTGCCGCCGGCGGCGGATCTGTTGCGCCTGCTCGACCTCTTCCACAGCGTCGAGCGGCCTTTCGTGATGCATTGCAAGTCCGGCGCGGATCGCTCGGGCCTGGCGGCGGCGCTCTACCTGATGGCGGAGGCGGACGTGCCCGTGGCCGAGGCCCGGAAACAGCTCGGTCTGCGCTACCTGCACCTGCGCGGCGGCCCGAAGGGCGTGCTGTCCTGCATGCTCGACGCCTATGCCCGCGACACCGCGGAGACGCCGATGCCCATCCGGCAGTGGCTGGAGACGCGCTACGACCCGGCGGCGCTGCAGGCGGAATTCGACGCCGCGCGCGGCCGGCGGGGCTGAGCGGGCATGTCCCGGGCACTTCCGCATATCGGCGACAGCGACGGCGGCGTGATCGCCCGCTGGCTCTGGCGGGGCTATCTGCGCGAGCATCTGCCGATCATCCTCTTCGCGCTGCTGCTCATGTCGATCGAGGGCGGCACGATCGGGCTGCTCAGCTACATGGTCAAACCCATGTTCGACGAGGTCTTCGTGGGCGCCAACAGCGGCGCGGCGACGCTGGTCGGGCTGGTGATCCTCGGCGCCTTCCTGTTGCGATCGGTGTCGGGCTTCACGCAGCGGATCCTGATGGCACGGGTGGGGCTGAAGGTGTCGGCGGCGCTCCAGCGGGACATGGTGGGGCACATGCTGGCGCTCGACAGTGTCTGGTTCCAGGACAACGCGCCGGGCAACCTGATCGAACGGGTCCGGGGCGACACCCAGCAGGTGTCCAACATCTGGTCCTCGGTGCTGACGGCGGCCGGGCGCGACGTCATCGCGCTTGTCTCGCTGTTCGCGGTGGCGCTGTCGATCAACTGGGTCTGGACGCTGCTGGCGCTGGTCGCCGCGCCGCTGCTGATCTTTCCCGTCGCCATTCTGCAGCGGCTCGTGCGGAGCACGTCGCGGATCGCGCGGTCGTCGGCCTCGTTCCTGTCGACCCGGCTCGACGAGATCTTCCACGGCATCGACACGATCAAGCTCAATACGAACGAGCTCCGCGACCGCGACCGCTTCGACCGCACGCTCGACGATTTCATCGGCGCGCAACTGCGCGCGACGGCCGGGCGGTCGGGCATCCCGGCGATGATGGATATCGCCGCCGGTATCGGCTTCTTCGGCGTGCTGACCTATGGCGGCACGCAGATCATCGAGGGCGAGGTGACCGTCGGCGAATTCATGAGCTTCTTCACCGCCATGGCGCTGGTCTTCGACCCGTTGCGGCGGCTCGGCAACGTGGCGGGCACCTGGCAGACGGCCCTGGCGAGCCTGGAACGGATCCATGCGGTCTTCGAGGCGCAGCCGACGATCCTTTCCCCGGCGCGCCCCAAGGGGCTGGACGTGCCGCCGCGGACAGCCGACGTCGTGCTCGAGGACGTGCATTTCGCCTATGGCGACCTGCCGGTCCTGGATGGCGTCAGCCTGACCGCCGAAGCGGGGAAGGTCACGGCGCTGGTCGGACCCTCGGGGGCGGGCAAGACCACCGTCTTCCGGTTGCTGACGCGGCTTGCGGACCCGGTCTCTGGCCGGGTGACGATCGGCGGGACCGACCTGCGCGACCTGCCGCTCGCCACGTTGCGCGATCTCTACTCGGTCGTCACCCAGGACGCGGCGCTTTTCGACGAGACGATCCGCGACAACATCCTGCTCGGGCGTCCCGGGGCGGACCCGGAGGCGCTGGACCGCGCGCTAAGGGTTGCGCATGTGGATGATTTCGTCGCGACCATGACCGCCGGGCTCGACAGCGCGGCCGGCCCGCGCGGGGCGAACCTGTCGGGCGGGCAGCGCCAGCGCGTGGCCATCGCCAGGGCCGTGCTGCGCGACGCCCCGATCCTGCTGATGGACGAGCCGACCTCGGCGCTCGACGCGCGCTCCGAGGCGGTGGTGCAGGAGGCGCTGGAAAACCTCTCGGCGAACCGCACCACGCTCGTCATCGCGCATCGCCTCTCGACGGTGCGCGACGCCGACAGGATCGTGGTGATGGACAAGGGCCGGGTGGTCGACCAGGGAACCCATGACGAGCTGATCGCGCGGGACGGGATCTATGCCGGGCTCTACCGGCTGCAGTTCGGGGGCACGTGACGCCCCCCCCCTGTCAGGGCGGGCAGGCGCACCTATCTTCGCACGGGGAACACGGAAAAGGAGGCAGCCATGACGGGCGAGAGGGCCGAGGACCGCAGCGTGCTCGCCATCGGCGGGCCGGATCGCCTGCATTTCCTGCAGGGGCTGATCACCAGCGACGTGGCGGGGCTGGAAGCCGGGCCCGTCTACGCGGCGCTGCTGACGCCGCAGGGCAAGTATCTCGTCGATTTCCTGCTGATCCCGGACGGCGCGCGGATCCTGCTGGACGTCAAGAGCGATCACGCGCCGGACCTGATCAAGCGCCTGTCGCTCTACAAGCTGCGCGCGGACGTCACGATCGAGCGGACCGACCTGCACGTGACGCGCGGGCTGGGCGATCCGCCCGCGGGCGCGGTCGCGGATCCGCGCGACCCGGCGCTCGGCTGGCGGGCCTATGGCCCGGCGGAGGGCGCCGCGCCGGAAATCGACTGGGACCGGATCCGCGTCGCCCGGTGCATTCCCGAGACCGGGATCGAGCTTGTTCCGGGCGAGACCTTCATCCTCGAAGCGGGGTTCGAGCGGCTGGGCGGCGTCGATCACCGCAAGGGCTGCTACGTGGGCCAGGAGGTGACCGCGCGGATGAAGCACAAGACCGAGCTGCGGAAGGGCTTCGTCACCGTCGAGCTGGACGGCCCCGCGGCGCCGGGCGACGAGATCATGGCCGGGGACAAGCCCGCCGGGCGGCTTTTCACCGTCGCGGACGGCCACGCGATCGCCTATCTGCGGTTCGACCGCGCCAGGGGGGCGGAACTGACCGCCGGCGCGGCGCGCCTGCGCTGGCCGGGCTGACGCCCGGCCGGGGTTTCGCGCCCTGCGGGCGCAAGGATATTTCCGCCACTTGGAAAGGCTCGGTCAGTCGCCCGCGCGGAGGATCCTGGCGAGCTTGTCGAAAATCTCCGGGTTGGCGGCGATCATGGCGCCGGACTCGAAGATGCCGTCGCCGGGACGGAGCGCTTCGGTCATGCCGCCGGACTCGCGGATCAGCAGCAGGCCCGCCGCCATGTCCCAGGGGTTGAGCCGGCGTTCCCAGAACCCGTCATAGCGCCCGGCCGCGACATAGGCGAGGTCCAGCGCGGCCGCGCCCCAGCGACGCACGCCGGCGCAGACCGGCAGCAGCCGGCCGAGATCCCGGATCGTTTCGGGCAGGTCGGGGCGGCCGCCGAAGGGCAGGCCGGTGGCGAAGATCGACTCGATCAGGACCCGCCGGCCCGAGACCCGCAAACGGGTGTCGTTCATCCATGCGCCGCCGCCCTTCTCGGCATGGAAGAGTTCGTCCTTGGCCGGGTCGTAGATCACCGCGGCGACGATTTCGCCCTTGTGCTCGAGCGCGATCGAGACCGCCCAGTGCGGCAGGCCGTGCAGGAAATTGGTGGTGCCGTCGAGCGGATCGACGATCCAGCGCCGGGTGGGATCCTTGCCGGGCTCCTCGCCGCCTTCCTCGGCCAGCCAGCCGTAATTCGGCCGGGCGCCGGTCAGTTCTTCCTTCACGATCTGCTCGGCGCGGGTGTCGGCGCGGCTGACGAAGTCGCCCGGTCCCTTGACCGCGACCTGCAGCTTCTCGACCTCGCCGAAATCCTTGACGAGGCTCCGGCCGGCCTTGCGCGCGGCCTTGATCATGACGTTGAGATTGGCGCTGCCCTGATACATCCTAGGCTCCTCTGCTCGAGGCCCGTCCTATAGTGGCCGCGGCCGGCAGTGCCAAGCGCAATTCCGCGCCGGCGCGCCTAGCCGGCCTTGCGCTGCATCTTGACGGGCTCGCTGCGCATCAGCCGCAGGACATGCGCCATGAAGGGCTTGGCCGCGTCCTCGGTCCGCGTGGCCGCGTAGAGACGCTTGGTCAGCCCGGGCTCCGTCAGCGGGCGGGTGACGTAATCGGAATTGTAGCGCACCTCGCGCACGACCCAGTCGGGCAGCACCGCAACCCCGCGATTGGAGGCCACCAGCAGCAGGATCACGGCCGTCAGTTCGACCTGGCGGATGGCGCGGGGCTCGACCCGGGCCGGGGTCAGCAGCTGCGTGAAAACGTCGAGCCGGCCGCGATCGACCGGGTAGGTGATGAGCGTGACGTCGCGGAAATCCTCGGCCTCGACGAAGGGCTTCGCCGCCAGCGGATGGAGCGCGGAGGCGACGAAAACCGGCTCGTAGTCGAAGAGCGGCGTGAAGGTGACGCCGGCGATGTCCTCGGGATCGGAGGTGACGACGAGATCGACCTCCTCGCGGGCCAGCGCCGGCAGCCCGTCGAAGCTGAGCCCCGGGCGGATGTCGACGTCGATGCCCGGCCAGGCCCGGCGGAACTGCTCGAGCACCGGGAAGAGCCACTCGAAACAGGCATGGCATTCGATCGCGATATGCAGCCGCCCGGTGCGCCCCTCCTTCAGGGCGCGGAATTCCTCTTCGAGGGTCTCGACCTCGGGCAGCACGCGTTCGGCGAGTTTCAGCAGCCGCTGGCCCGCGGGCGAAAGCCGCATCGGCTTGGACCTGCGCACGAACAGCTCCACGCCGATCTGGTCCTCGAGGCCCTTGATCTGGTGCGAAAGCGCGGACTGGGTGATGTTCAGCATCTCCGCGGCACGGGCGAGCCCGCCCGCCTCGGCGATCGCCTTGATGCTGCGAAGGTGCCGGAACTCGAGATGTAACTTCGACATGGCTCATAACGTTGATGAGGATTATGAATTTGTCTCACGGATCGGAACGTGACACAACCGGCGAAACGCTTTCAGAGGTATCGTCATGACCACGCCGAATGTTTCCTTCGAATTCTTCCCGCCCCGCTCGCTCGATGCGAGCTTCCGGCTCTGGGAGGCGGTGCAGACGCTGGCGCCCCTGGCGCCGCGCTTCGTGTCGGTGACCTATGGCGCGGGCGGCACCACGCGGCGGCTCACCCACGAAGCGGTGGAGGCGATCCACAAGAACACCGGGCTGAACGTGGCCGCGCATCTGACCTGTGTCGACGCCACCCGCGACGAGACGCTGGAGATCGCGCGCGCCTACGGCGCGGCCGGCGTGCGCGAGATCGTGGCGCTCCGGGGTGACCCGCCGAAGGGGCAGGGGCGGTTCACCCCGGCCGCGGACGGCTTCGGCTCTTCGGTGGAGCTGATCGCGGCGCTGAAGGCGGCGGGCGATTTCCACATCCGCGTCGGCGCCTATCCCGATCCGCATCCCGAGAGCCGCGGTGCGACCGGCGACGTGGATTACCTCAAGCGCAAGTTCGACGCCGGAGCCGACAGCGCGATCACGCAGTTCTTCTTCGAGGCCGAGACCTTCTTCCGGTTCCGCGACCGCTGCGAGAAAGCCGGGATCGATCCCGAGAAGATCATCCCCGGTCTCCTGCCGGTCGAGGACTGGCCCAAGGCCCGCCGCTTCGCCGAGAAATGCGGCGCCCATATCCCGGCGTGGCTTGACGACGCCTACGACAGGGCCATCCGCGACGACCGCGCCGATCTTTTGTCGGTGGCGTTGGCCTCGGAACTGGCGGGCGACCTGGTCGCGGGCGGCGTTGGCGATCTGCATTTCTACACGCTGAACAAGCCGGGTCTCACCCGCGACGTCTGCGCGGCGCTGGGCATCCAGCCGCGGACGGAGCTTTCCAAAGTCGCCTGATCGGGCGGCTTGCCGGCCCCGGCGGGGCCGCTTAGGGTGCCGGCCGGATCAACAGCCGGGCCCCGTTCCATGACCGCAGCGCCGCTTTTCGCCACCCGCCCCGAGGACCTCGCCAGCCGCGAGGTGTTGCTGTCGATGTCGGGGCTCGACTTCATGCGCGCGATCCTCGAGGGGCGGATCGCCCATCCCCCGATGGGGCGCACGCTCGGCTACCGGCTGCACAGCGTGGCCCGTGGCCGCGTCGCCTTCCGCGGCACGCCCGATTTCGAGATGACCAACCCGATGGGAACGGTTCATGGCGGCTGGTACGGGACGCTTCTCGACAGCGCGATGGCCTGCGCGGTGATGACCGAGGTGCCCCGGGGCAGCGTCTACACGACGCTGGAATACAAGGTGAATGTCACCCGGCCGATCCCGCTCGGGACCGAGATCGAGGCGGTGGGCACGGTCAGCCATGCCGGCCGCTCCACCGGCGTCGCCGAGGGGCGGATCACGGGGATCGCGGATGGCAGGCTCTACGCGACCGGTTCGACCACCTGCATCATCATGCGCGTGGACGGTCCGTGAGCGGGGCCGGTTTCCTTTACCGCCCCCTCGACACACCGAAGCGACTGGCCGACGGCCTGTGGATCGTGGACGGCCCGGAGATCCGGTTCTACGGCATCCCCTTCCCGACGCGGATGACGGTCGTGCGGCAGGCCGGCGGCGGGCTCTGGCTGCATTCGCCGATCGCCTGGACGCCGGCGCTGGCCGCGCGACTGGCCGCGCTCGGCCCGGTCGCGCATCTGGTCGCGCCGAACAGCTTTCACTACGCAGGCCTTCCCGGCTGGGCGACGCGCTGCCCCGAGGCGTCGGTCTGGGCCGCGCCGGGTGTCGCCGGTCGGGCGGTGCGCCACGGGGTGGATTTTCCGCCTCACGCGGTGCTGGGCGGGACGCCGCCCGCCGACTGGGCCGGCGAGATCGACCAGCTGCACCTGGATGGCAACCGGCTGATGGACGAGATCGCCTTCTTCCACCATGCGTCCCGCACGCTGATCCTGACCGATCTCATCCAGAACTTCGAGCCGCGCCGGCTCGGCCCGGTGATGCGGTGGCTGGTCCTGATCGCGGGCACGCGCCACCCCGATGGCAAGATGCCCATCGACATGCGCCTGGCCTATGCCGGGCGGCGGGACCGGTTGCGCGCGGCGGTCCGACGGATGATCGCCTGGGACCCCGCGCAGGTCGTGATGGCGCATGGGCGCATCTACGCGACGGACGGCGCGGCGGAACTGCGCCGCGCCTTTCGCCGGCTTCTGTGACCCGCGGTCAGGCGCGTTCGGCGTATTCCATGGTCTCGGTGTTGACGATGATTGCCTCGTCCTGGCCCACGAAGGGCGGCACCATCACCCGCACGCCATTGTCGAGCACCGCCGGCTTGAAGCTGTTGGCGGCGGTCTGTCCCTTCACCACCGGCTCGGTCTCTACGACGGTGCAGGTGACCTTCTGGGGCAGGGTGACGTTGAGCGCCTCGTCACCGAAATACTCGATGGTGACGGTCATGCCGTCCTGAAGGAAGGGGCGGCGCTCGCCAAGGACGTCGGCGGGCAGCTCGATCTGCTCGAAGCTCTCCATGTCCATGAAAACCAGCATGCCGTCGGTTTCATAGAGAAACTGCTGGTCGCGCTGCTCGAGCCGCGCACGCTCGACCTTGTCGTCCGAACGGAACCGCTCGTTCAGCTTGGACCCGTTGCGCAGGTTCTTCATCTCGACCTGGGCGAAGGCGCCGCCCTTGCCGGGCTTGACGTGGCTGACCTTCACCGCGACCCAGAGCCCGTCATTGTGCTCGATCACGTTGCCGGGGCGGATCTCGTTGCCGTTGATCTTGGGCATGGGTGTTTCCTGACGAAAGGTTGATGGTCTGTCGCGCGTGCCTATATCTTGCGAAGACCAAGCTGACAAGGCGGCGAAAAACGATCCGTGCAAGCGTAAGCTATGCGCCAGGCGCATAGGTGACATGCAGAAACTGGCATACCGAATCGTTACAAATCCGCCATATTGAGCAGCACGCCCGAAATGACAAGACCAATAACGCAAGGACAACGTGATGTTTGATTACGTTGACGACTCGGCATTCAACTACGAACAGGGCCAGCGTGCGCGCAAGCTCTTTGCCGCGGTCGTCCTCGCGGCGCTCGATGACGCGATCGCCGACGACAAGAAATACGGTAACGGGCCGGACCAGATCGCCCGCTGGGCGCGCTCGCGCGATGGGCGCGAGGTGCTGTCCTGTGCGGGCATCGATCCGAACGAACGGGTCGTGCAGGGCCTGATGAAATTCGTGGCCTCTGGTGTCCGCACTTCCGTCGCGCTCTCGCGCGAGGAAAGCGAGCGCCGCAATGCCGCGGAGGCCCAGGCGGCCTGATCGCCCGGATAACTGCGGAAGACAGAAAGGGACGCGCCCCCGGGGCGCGTCCCTTTCGTTATGCGGTGGCGCCCCGTGCGGGGCGCCGTGCCTGTTTTGCGCGCCCTGCCGGGCGCGCGGAGCCTCCGGCGGGGATACTTGTCCCACTTGGACGCGCACTAAGGCGCCCGGCTCCAAGTGGTGGAAATATCCCCGCCGGAGGCATGGATTCCCGGCGGTGCCATCAGCCGCCCCTGCGTTTCGTCCGGGTGGTGGGCGCGGCCGCGGTCGGGTCCTCGGGCCAGGGATGCTTGGGATAGCGCCCGCGCATGTCCTTGCGGACATCCGCGTAGGATCTTGCCCAGAAACCCGGCAGGTCCGAGGTCGTCTGTACCGGGCGCCGCGCCGGCGAGAGCAGCGTGATCCTGAGCGGCAGCCGGTCCGGGCCGGCCACCGGGTGCGCCGTCAGGCCGAAGAGTTCCTGCAGGCGAACCGCGATCTCGGGGGTGTCGCCGGAATAGTCGATCGCGACACGGGTGCCGGTGGGCGCGGTGAAGCGGGCCGGGGCGAGCCGGTCGATCTCCGCCATCCGGGCGGGGCCGAGCCATGCCTCTAGGGGACCGGTCAGGTCGATGGCCTTCAGATCGGCCGCCGTCCTGGAGCCCGTGAGCCAGGGCAGCAGCCAGTCTTCCGCCGTGTCGAGCAGGGCCGCGTCCGACAGGTCGGGCAGCTCGACGCCCCGGGCCCGCAGGAACGCCACCCGTGCCCGGAGTCGCCGTGCCGCGGGCGAGACGTCGAGCGCGTCGAGCCCCAGGTCGCGCACGCCCTCCAGCGCCGCCGCGGCGATGCGGTCGGGCGGGCAGTCGCGCCAGATCCGGTCGTCGAGCACCAGGGCGCCGAGCCGCTCCTGCCGGCGGGCGATGACCTTTCGCGCGCGCCGCGACCATGCGCAGATGTCGACCCAGGCGATGCGGTCGCCATGCACCTCGCGCAGCGCGGTCTCGGTCAGCGCTGCAGCCTGTCGGATCCGCGCCTCGCGCGCGTCACCGTCGAGATCGGTGGCCACGAGCAGCCGCGCGGTGCCGAGATCGTCGCCGGGGTCGAGCCGCGCCCCCTTGCCGCCCGACAGGACGTAGCGCGGGTCGTCGCCGGGCCGGTGCAGGCCGATCCGGTCGGGATAGGCCCGCGCGGCCATCTGGCCGAGGCTCTGGGCGGGGCCTTCGCCGCGGGGCAGGCGGCGGGCCTCGGTGCGGATGCGCTCCACCGCGCCGCGGTCCAGGCCGTAGGGGCGCCGGGCCGCGAAGCGTTTCGGGTCGCCCACGGCCTCCCAGCGCAGCGCGAGATCGGCCGGGGCGCCGGCGAGCGGATCGCGGTCGGCCAGCAGCGCGGCCAGCCGGGGCGCGTCCGGTCCGCCGGTCAGCACCATGTGGGCCAGCCGCGGATGCAGCGGCATGGCCGCCATGCGCCGCCCGTGATCGGTGATCGCGCCCCCGTCCTCGAGTGCGCCCAGCTCGGCCAGCAGCCGGCGCGCCTCGGCGAAGGCGGCGGGATTGGGCGGGGTCAGGAACGGCAGCGCGGCGGCGTCGCGCGCGCCCCAGAGCGCGAGGTCGAGCGCGAGACCGGCCAGGTCGGCCGATTCGATCTCGGCCGGGGGATGGCCGGGCAGCGCGCCTTCCTCGCCGCGCGTCCACATCCTGTAGCAGATGCCCGCCGCGACCCGGCCCGCGCGCCCGCGGCGCTGGTCGGCCTCGGCGCGGGTCACGGGCTCGGTGACCAGCCGGGTCATGCCGGAGCCGGGATCGAACCGCGCCCGCCGCGCCCGGCCGCAGTCCACCACGACCCGGACGTCCTCGATGGTCAGCGAGGTCTCGGCGATCGCGGTGGCCAGCACCAGCTTGCGCCCGCTCCGCGCCGGCGCGATGGCCGCGCGCTGGGCGGCGAAATCCATGGCGCCGTAAAGCGGGCGGAGGGCGACGTCGCCGGGCAAGCGGCCATCCAGACGGGCCGCCACCCTGCGGATCTCGCCCGCACCGGGCAGGAAGACGAGGAGGCCGCCCGCCGTTTCCGCCGTGGCGCGCAGGACGAGATCGGCGGCCGCCTCTTCGAAGCGGGGGCCGCGCCCGTCGCCGCGCCGCCAGGGCGCGTCGCGCCAGCGGGTCTCGACGGGATGGGCGCGGCCTTCCGAGGTCACGAGCGGCGCGTCGCCCATCAGCGCGGCCACCGGGGCCGCGTCCAGCGTCGCCGACATCACCAGGAGTTTCAGGTCCTCGCGCAGCGCGGCGCGGGCCTCGAGCGTCAGCGCAAGCCCGAGATCGGCGTTGAGCGAGCGTTCGTGGAACTCGTCGAAGATCACCATGCCGATGCCCTCGAGCGACGGGTCGGCCTGGATCATCCGGGTCAGGATCCCCTCCGTCACCACCTCGATCCGGGTGCGGCCGGAGGTCTTGCTCTCGCCGCGGATGCGGTATCCCACCCTGGCGCCCGGCGTCTCGCCCAGCGTCTCGGCCATGCGCTGGGCGGCGGCGCGGGCCGCGAGCCGGCGTGGTTCCAGCATGACGAGGCGTCCCTCGAAGAGCCCGGCCTCCAGCAGCGCGAGCGGGACGCGGGTCGTCTTGCCCGCGCCCGGCGGGGCCTGCAGCACGGCCTGGCCCGCGCGCTCCAGGGCGGCGTGCAGGTCGGGCAGGGCGGCCTCGATAGGCAGGGCGGGGCTCACGGGCGGTCCTCTCGGATCGGGCGGGACCCACTGGACATACCGGCCCCGGGCAGGGCAGAAAACCCCGAACCGCCTGCCTGCCCCGGAGCGCCCTGACGTGACCGATATTCCCAAGCTAGCCGAAGACATCGCCGCCGGCAGCCGCCGGGCGCTGGCGCGTGCCATCACCCTGATCGAGAGCACGCGGGACGATCACCGCGCCGCGGCGGTCGCGCTGCTGGAGGCGCTGCGCCGCACCGACCCGCCCGAAGCGCTCCGCATCGGGCTCTCGGGCACGCCGGGGGTGGGCAAGTCCACCTTCATCGAGAGCTTCGGGATGATGCTGACCGGGCAGGGGATGAAGGTGGCGGTCCTGGCGGTCGACCCGTCCTCGGCCCGTTCCGGCGGCTCGATCCTGGGCGACAAGACCCGGATGGAACGGCTGTCGCGCGCGCCGGGGGCCTTCATCCGGCCCTCGCCCAGCCAGTCGGCGCTGGGCGGGGTCGCGCGGCGCACCCGCGAGGCCATCGCGCTCTGCGAGGCGGCGGGCTTCGACGTGGTGCTGGTGGAGACCGTCGGCGTGGGCCAGTCCGAAACCGTGGTGGCCGAGATGACCGACATCTTCGTGCTGCTGCTGGCGCCCGCGGGGGGCGACGAATTGCAGGGGGTGAAGCGCGGGATCATGGAGATCGCGGACCTGATCCTCGTGAACAAGGCCGACGGCCCGCTGAAGGAGACCGCCGCGCGCACCCGGGCCGACTACGCCGGCGCGCTCAAGCTTCTGCGCAAGCGGCCGCAGGATCCCGAGGGTTTTCCCAGGGCGATGACCGTCTCGGCGCTTCGGGACGAGGGGCTGGGCACCGCCTGGGACGCGATCACCGCGCTGGCCGACTGGCGGCGCGCCGAAAGCCACTGGGCGCGCAACCGCGCCGAACAATCCGAGCGCTGGTTCCGTGCCGAGGTGCGCGCGGGGCTGCTTGCGCGGCTCGACCGCGAGCCCGAGATCCGCGCGGCGCTGGAGCGGCTCGGCGCCGAGGTGGCCGCGCGCCGGCTCTCGCCCGAGGCGGGTGCGGCGGAGGTGCTCGCGCTGATGGGGGCGGGGCTGGCGCGGGGCGATGAATCGCTTGACGCCCCCGGCGTTTCGCCGTAAGACCCGCGCCCAGACCGGAGGTGCCGCCGCGCGCGGCGCCCATAACCCTATTTGCCCGAGGACCAGACACATGTCGCGCCGTTGTGAACTGACCGGAAAAGGCGTCATGGTTGGCAACAACGTCAGCCACGCCAACAACAAGACCAAGCGCCGTTTCCTGCCGAACCTGAACGACGTCTCGCTGATGTCGGACACGCTCGGCCGGACCTTCCAGCTGCGGATCTCGGCCTCGGCGCTGCGCACCGTGGATCACCGTGGCGGGCTCGACGCTTTCCTCGCCAAGGCGAAGGACGCGGAGCTGTCGCCGCGCGCGCTGAAGATCAAGCGCGACATCGCCAAGGCACAGGCGGCGACCGCGGCCTGATCCGCCGGACATCGCGTATGAAAGGCGGCCTCGTCCCACCGGGCGGGGCCGCTTCATTTTGTCCAGTGCCGGGGCGCGGCTGCCGCCCCTAGGTTGGGCGCATGACGTTCTTTCGCCCGCTCACGGCCTTCCTTCTGCTGCTCTCGGTGGCGCTTGCCAGCGTGACCATGGCGTCGGGTCGCGGGCAGGGGGCCGGAGGGACCGAGATGGTCATCTGCACCGGCACCACCATCAAGGTCGTCATGATCGGCCCCGATGGCGCGCCGGTCGAGGAGACCCGCGTCTGCCCGGATTACGGCCTGGCGCTCTTTGCCGGTGACGGCATCGACGCCGCGTCGCTGCCCGCCCGGCCGATGGCCTTCGACGCGGTGCCGGCGACCCGGTGCGCGGGCGTTGCCGTTCCCGCGGACGCCGCACCCCATCCCCCGGCCCGCGCGCCCCCCGTTCCTGTCTGATCCCGGACCAATTCCATCAGACAAAGGACAGACAGATGAAACGGACTTCCCTTTTCGCCGGCGCGCTCGCGGCCGGCCTCGGCCTGGCCGGTCTCGCGCAGGCCGCCGACATTACCATCGAGGATGCCTATGCCCGGTCCAGCACCGCCATGTCGAAATCGGGCGCGGCCTTCATGACCATCGTGAATGCCGGCGCGGGCGACGACCGGCTGATCGGCGCGGCCAGCGACATCGCCGCCCGGGTTGAACTGCACACCCACATCCAGGACGAGAACGGCGTGATGCTGATGCGCGAGGACGAGGATGGCTTCCCGATCCCGGCCGGCGGCAGCCACGCGCTGGCGCGCGGCGGCGACCACGTGATGTTCATGGGGCTCACCGCGCCGCTTGCGCATGGCGACACGGTCGCGCTGACGCTGACCTTCGAGAAGGCCGGCGAGATCACCCTGACCGTGCCGGTCGACCTGGAACGCAAGCCCGCCCATGGCGGCCAGATGCGCCAGGGCATGGGCCATAACTGATCCCCGGGCCGGAAGCGGCAGCATCCTGTCGCTTCCGGCGCAGATTTCCGCCGCGGTTCGGGCTTCCTGAAAGCCCTGTTCAGGATACCGGACCCATGCAGAGTTCTTTCGACGTTTCCGATGCCTTCACGGGCGCCGAGTGCGCGCGCATCATCGCGCTGGCCACGGGTGGCGCGCTTGCCGATGCCGGGCTGGTCGGGGGCACCACGCATCACAACATGCGCCGCGCCGACATCGCCTGGCTGGACGAGCGCGCCGGCAGCGACTGGGTGACCGACCGCATCGTCGACGTGGTGCGCGAGACCAACCGCAAGGTCTTCGACTTCGACCTGCGCGACTTCGCCGAGAGCGCGCAGGTCGCGCGTTACGGTGCCGACCGGGCGGGGCATTTCGACTGGCATTCCGATATCGGCGACGGGCCGGTGGCGCGCCGGCGCAAGCTGACGGTCGTGGTCCAGCTGTCGGACCCGGACGCCTATGAGGGCGGGGCGCTGGAACTGATGCCCGACGCCCATATCCGGCAGGCGCCGCGCGGGCGCGGCACCGCGACGCTGTTCCCGAGCTTCGTGCTGCACCGCGTCACGCCCGTGGAGGGCGGCGCGCGCTACTCGCTGACCCAGTGGGCCCACGGGCCGGCCTTCCGCTGAGCCGCTGCGCGGCAGATCGTGCCTCCGGCGGGGATATTTTCGCCACTTGGAGGGCGGCGGTCAGGTGCGGGCCAGCATCTCGTCGACCCAGGCGGGCACGATCCGGCCGGCCGGGCCATGGCGGGTTTCGTCGAAATCGGCGGCGCCGGCGGAAGGGTCGAGGTTGAGTTCCAGCGTGTAGGCGCCGGCGCGGGCGGCATCCTGGACGAAGGCGGCGGCGGGATAGACGTTGCCCGATGTGCCGATCGAGACGAAGAGCGCCGCGGCGCGCAGCCGGTCCCAGATCTCGTCCATGTGCTCGGGCATTTCCCCGAACCAGACGACGTCCGGGCGCGTCCGCGGGGCCGTGCAGGCCGGGCAGGCGTCATGCGGGTGCATCTCGTCCGGCGCGTCCCAGCGATGGCCGCAGCCCGCGCAGCGCGCGCGATCGATCCGGCCGTGCATGTGCCGGACGGCGCGGGTGCCCGCGCGCTCGTGCAGCGAGTCGATGTTCTGGGTCACGATCAGCACGCGGCCGGGCCAGGAGGCCTCGAGCCGGGCGAGCGCCGCATGGGCGGGGTTCGGGCTGGCGGCGCGGGCCTGGCGCCGCCGGGCGTTGTAGAAGTCGTGCACCAGCGCCGGGTCGCGGGCGAAGCCCTCGGGCGTGGCCACGTCCTCGAGCGGGTAGCGCGCCCAGATGCCGCCCGCGTCGCGGAAGGTGCCGAGCCCGGATTCGGCGGAGATGCCCGCCCCGGTGAGGATCACGATATCGCCGGCCATGACGTCCCCCTTTCCTGCCCGGGCCGCAGGCTAGCGCCGCGCCCGCCATCGGCCAAGCCCCGGGACGGCACGCCTTGCCCGGGGCGGGGCGGGCTGCTAGCTCATCGGGCAGGAAAGGAACCCGCCCATGCGCCGCATACTCTTCGTCTGTCTCGGCAATATCTGCCGCTCGCCCACCGCGGAGGGGGTCGTGCGCGCCCGCGCCGCGGCGGCCGGGCTGGACCTGGATCTCGACAGCGCCGGGACCGGCGACTGGCACCTGGGCCACCCGCCGCACCCGCCGGCGATCGCGGCGGCGGCGGCGCGGGGCTACGACCTGGCGCCGCTGCGCGCCCGCCAGGTGGCGCCGGACGATTTCGAGGCCTTCGACCTGATCCTGGCGATGGACGCGTCGAACCGCGCCGCGCTCGAGCGGCTGCGCCCGCCCGGCAACGATACGCCGGTCGCGATGCTGCTCGACCATGCGGCGGGACGGGCCGGCGCGGACCTGCCGGACCCGTATTTCACCGGGGATTTCGAGGGCGTTCTCGACCTGGTGGAAGAGGCCGCCGACGGGCTGATCGATCAGCTCCGCCGCGTGCAGAACTCCTCGGCCGCCTCGCCGAAGGCGCGGTAACGCTGCCAGAAACCCTCGTGCCGGCGGTTGTCGGACTGCCGGATTTCCTGTGCGCGATGCGGATCCTTGAAGAACTGCGCGGCCATGCGCTGGTCGGAGCGGTCGAGCGTCAGGTCGGCCACGTCCTGGATGCAGCCGCAGAGCGCGCGGTCACCCTTGGCGCGGTCGGAGCGGTTGCAGGCGTTCTCGATCGGGCCGGCCTGGGCCACCGGCGCCACGAGCGCGACCATCGTCGCGGCGAGAAGCGTCTTTCTCATCTGTCTGCCTCGGTCTGTGCGGGGGATACCGCTTTTTTCTTCGCGAAAGTATGCCCCGAAACCGCCTTTCGCGCAATTGCACAGGCTGTCGCGGCTCCGCCGGATCAGGCGATTGACCGGGTCCGCGGCGCCCCCCTAGGCTACCACTGACATGTGATCAGCGAGTGCCGCCGGTATGGGCAACCATCTCTATTACGGGGACAACCTCGCCGTGCTGCGCGAGAGCGTGGCGGACGAGAGCGTTGACCTGATCTACCTCGACCCGCCCTTCAATTCGAACGCCTCCTACAACGTGCTGTTCAAAGGGCCCTCTGGCAGCGAAAGCGCCGCCCAGATCGAGGCCTTCGACGACACCTGGCACTGGACCGACGCGGCCGAGGAAGCCTTCGACGAGGTGCGCCGCTCGGGCAACGCCGAGGCCGCGACGATGCTGACCGCGATGCGGTCCTTCCTCGGCGAAAACGACATGATGGCCTATCTCGCCATGATGGCCGTGCGGCTTCTGGAGCTGCACCGGGTGCTGAAGCCGACGGGGTCGCTCTACCTGCACTGCGATCCGACGGCGAGCCATTACCTGAAGATCCTGCTGGATGCGGTGTTCGGGGCGCGGAATTTCAAGAACGAGATCGACTGGAAGCGGACAACGACCCACAGCGACGCGAAAACGTGGAGCAACAACGCCGATTGCATACTTTTCTATGCGAAGTCGGAAAAAGCGTTCACCTGGAACACGCCTCGAGAGCCTCATTCGGCTGAATATGTCAAATCAAAATATGGCCGCGATGACAATGATGGACGAGGCCCATATCGCCTTGACAACATGACAAGCCCGAGCCCGCGCCCCAAAATGATGTATGATTGGCTTGGGTTTCCGTATCCAGAAAAAGGCTGGCGTTATCAGCGCGAAACGATGCAGCGGCTGCACGACGAGGGCCGGATTTGGTATCCCACCCATAAAAATGGTGATTTCAATACGAGCCGCAGACCACAATTGAAACGCTACCTGAACGAGATGGAAGGTGGGGTGATGGGCGACATCTGGACGGACATCCCACCGCTCAACTCGCAAGCCAAGGAACGCCTCGGCTACCCCACCCAGAAACCCGTCGCGCTCCTCGAACGCATCCTACAGGCCTCCTCCAACCCTGGCGACGTCGTCCTCGATCCGTTCTGCGGCTGCGGCACCACCGTCCATGCCGCCGAGAAACTCGGGCGGCAGTGGATAGGCATCGACGTCACCCACCTCGCCATCGGCCTGATCGAGAAACGCCTGCGCGACGCCTTCGAAGGCGTGCAATTCACCACCCATGGCGTCCCGCAGGACCTGTCGGGCGCGCGCGACCTCGCCCGCCGGGGGCAGGAGGACCCGCGCTACTACTACGAGTTCGAGAAATGGGCGGTCGCCCTTCTGTCGGGTCAGCCCACAAAACGCTCGGGCGACGGCGGCATCGACGGCAACCTCTATTTCGGCAAGACCGGCCGCGCGATCATCGAAGTGAAATCGGGTAAGGTGGGCACCCCCCAGATCGCCCGCCTGCGCGGCGCCATGGAACGGCACAAGGCCGACATCGCAGTCTTCCTGACCCTCGATCCGCCGAACCGCAACATGATCTCCGAGGCCGCCGCCGCGGGCGGCTACGAGATGGACGGCTTTACCCCCGTCCCGCGCCTGCAGGTCGTCACCATCGAGGAGGCGTTGCAGCTTCGCGACCGCGCCGTGCGCCTGCCCGCCCGCCGCGACGACGCCTTCAAGCGCGCCGCGCGCGAGAACGGGGCGGGGGCGCAGGCGGCCTTCGATCTCTGAGGCCATGGCGCCGCAGCCACTTGTCCCGGGGGGCGTTCCGGTGCATATCCAGCGCCATGACAGAGCTCGCCCATATCCGCAATTTCTCCATCGTGGCCCATATCGACCACGGCAAGTCGACGCTGGCCGACCGGCTGATCCAGCTGACCGGCACCGTGGCCGAGCGCGACATGCGCGACCAGCTGCTCGACGCCATGGATATCGAGCGCGAACGCGGCATCACGATCAAGGCCAACACGGTTCGGATCGACTACCCGGCCAAGGACGGGCACACCTATGTGCTCAACCTGATCGACACGCCCGGACACGTCGATTTCGCCTATGAGGTCAGCCGCTCGATGCGCGCGGTCGAGGGCTCGCTTCTGGTCGTCGACGCGACACAGGGCGTCGAGGCGCAGACGCTGGCCAATGTCTACCAGGCCATCGACGCCGACCACGAGATCGTGCCGGTGCTGAACAAGATCGACCTGCCCGCGGCCGAGCCGGAGCGGGTGATGGAGCAGATCGAGGACGTGATCGGCATCGACGCCTCGGACGCGATCCCGATCTCGGCCAAGACCGGGATGGGCATCCCGGACGTGCTCGAGGCCATCGTGCAGCGCCTGCCGCCCCCCGAGGGCGACCGCGACGCGCCCCTCAAGGCGATGCTGGTGGACAGCTGGTACGACCCCTATCTGGGCGTCGTGGTGCTGGTGCGGATCATGGACGGCGTGCTGCGCAAGGGCGACAAGATCCGCATGATGCAGACCGGCGCGCTGTACGGCGTCGACAAGCTGGCGGTGCTGAAACCCGCCATGCTCGACGTCAAGGAGCTGGGCCCGGGCGAGATCGGCATCCTGACGGCCTCGATCAAGCAGGTGCGCGACACCCGCGTGGGCGACACGATCACCCACGAGAAGAAGGGCGCGGAAACCGCGCTGCCGGGCTTCAAGCCCTCGGTGCCGGTGGTCTTCTGCGGGCTGTTCCCGGTCGATTCGGCCGAGTTCGAGGACCTGCGCACCGCGATCGAGAAGCTGGCGCTGAACGACGCCTCCTTCAGCTACGAGATGGAGACCTCGGCGGCGCTGGGCTTCGGCTTCCGCTGCGGGTTCCTCGGCCTGCTGCATCTCGAGGTGATCCGCGACCGGCTGGAACGCGAATGGGGCATCGAGCTGATCACCACGGCGCCGTCGGTGGTCTATAACGTCCACATGAAGGACGGCGAGATGCGCGAGCTGCACAACCCCGCCGACATGCCGGACCTGACCCATGTGGCCCATATCGAGGAGCCGCGCATCAAGGCCACCATCATGGTGCCCGACGAGTTCCTGGGCGACGTGCTGAAGCTTTGCCAGGACCGCCGCGGCATCCAGCTTGACCTGACCTATGCGGGCAGCCGGGCGATGGTGGTCTACGACCTGCCGCTCAACGAGGTGGTGTTCGACTTCTACGACCGGCTGAAATCGGTGACCCGCGGCTATGCCAGCTTCGACTACCAGATGGAGGGCTACCGCGCCGACAACCTGGTGAAGATGCAGATCCTGGTCAATGACGAGCCGGTGGACGCGTTGTCGATCATGGTCCACCGGGACCGGGCCGAGAGCCGCGGCCGCGCGATGTGCGAGAAGCTGAAGGAGCTGATCCCGCGCCACATGTTCAAGATCCCGATCCAGGCGGCCATCGGCGGCAAGGTCATCGCCCGCGAAACGCTGGCGGCGCTGCGCAAGGACGTCACCGCCAAGTGCTATGGCGGGGACGTGACGCGGAAGAAGAAGCTCCTGGAAAAGCAGAAGGCCGGCAAGAAGAAGATGCGCCAGTTCGGCAAGGTGGAGATCCCGCAGCAGGCCTTCATCAACGCGCTGAAGATGGACAACTGAGGGCATCCGCGCATCCCGCGCGGCCGGGCCGCCGCAGCCTGACCCAGATCAAGGCCGCCGCCGGGCGCGCGGGTTAGGGCGGACCCGTCCGCCAGACGGAGGGTTCATGCTGCCGCTCATCCTGCTTTTGCACATCTTCATCGGCGCGACGCTGGCCGGCGTCGCGATCGTCGTCGTGCTGGTCATGGGCTGGGGCGGGCTCTGGCCGATCCTGGGCGCGGCGGGCGCCGGGTTCCTCGTGGCCTTTCCCGCGGCCTGGCTTGTCGCGCGCAATCTGCACGGGGACGGCTGAGCGCCCCCGCGCGCTGTTGGTCACATCTCGTTCCGGACGTCCTGGCTCTCGTGCTGGAGCGTCTCGCCGGCGCGCTCGATATCCTCGCCGGCGCCTTCCATCGTTTCGCAGCCCGCCAGCGCCAGCAGCGCGCCGAAGGGCAGGGCGATCGGTCTCTTCGGGGTCATGATGTCCTCCGTGTCCGGTTGCGCCGCGCCAACGTCTCGCGCGCGCCCCAGGTCCCGGCGGCGTCGCGCGGGGTGCGACGTTGTTACATATATATATTACAAATATACAATATAGCGTGGCCCCGGGAAACGCGCTCAACCGACACGCCAAGGAGCAGATCATGCTGAAGACCCTTACCGCCGCCGCCGCCGCCGCGCTCGCGCTGACGGCCTTGCCGGCCGCCGCCGATGACCACATGGCCAGGGCCGAGCGCCTCGTCACCGTGGTGACGGCCGAGAACCCGCAGACCCAGCTGATGTCGATGGTCCTGACCATGCAGGCCGTGGCCAAGGGCACCCGCGTGCACATGCTGCTCTGTGGCCCGGCCGGGGACATCGCGCTCGACGATGCGCCCGAGAGCGCCACCGCCGGCCAGCCGCCCAGGGACATGAGCCCGCAGGGGCTGCTCACGCAGATCGTTGCGAAGGGCGCCACGGTCGAGGTCTGCGCGATCTACCTGCCCGGCAAGGGACTTCAGCCCGAGGCGCTGATCGACGGCGTCGGTGTCGCCCAGCCGCCGGCGATGGCCGACGCGCTGCTCGAGTCCGGCGCGGCCGTCTGGTCCTTCTGAGCCGGCCCGGCGCGGCCCGCATGCCGCGGGCCGCCCGGAACCCGCCGGGCGTCGGAACGTTTCCTCCGTGACGCCGCCGCACCCGACCGCGCGGCGGCGATGGAAAGGAGGATGTCATGGATCGTCTCGCCCTGCTCATCTACCTGATGGCCGCAGTGACCCTGATGGGAAGTTTCGTCATCGCCGCGCTGACCGCCGGGCTTTACACCTGGCCCGTCATCGTCGTGGCCGCCGCCGCTGGCGCGCTAGTGGCCGCGCCCCTCAGCTGGGTGCTCGCCAAGCGGATCAAGCGCCGCGACCCGTTCTGGCCGCGCCGGCACCGCGCCGCCTGAGGCGGCTCACTCGGCGCCGCGCGCGGCGCCGGGATGCGTCTGCATGAAGTGCTTGAGCACCGCGTAGAGCTCCTTGGCATGCGCCACGTCGTCGCGGTGCAGCGCATCCCGGATATCCTCGCAGATCATCCGCTGGATCGCCTGCGGCCCCTTGGGCATATGCTCCATGTAATCGGCCAGCGCCGCCGCGTTCACGCCCTCGACATGCTCGTGTTCCGCGATCGCCGCGATCTCCTCGCGCGTCAGCGACGTCATGTCGACGATATCGTCCAGAGTGATCATTCGCCTCCCTCCCCCTGAGAGTGCCACGGCGCATCATAGCATGCGCCCGCCGCGCGCGGCTTGCGCTGGATCAAGGCGCGCGGGCGCGGCTGTGGCAGGGTGGCGGCGGAAACGCGCGTTCGAGGGACGGAGGGTATGATGTTCCGCTTGGCCTTGCCGATTTTCTTGATGGCCGCCACCACCCTGATGGGGGTGGCCGTCGTGGCGGTGCTGACCGCCGGGTTCGACACGACGCGCCCGATCGTCGCCGCCGCCGTGGTGGGCTTCGTCGCGGCGCTGCCGGTGACCTGGGCGGTGGTGCGGGCGCTGCGCGGCAGCTAGTCCGCGGGGTGCCGATCCAGGAAGGCGGTGACCGCCGCCTCGGTCTCGCGGGGCTTCTCGGCATGGAGCCAGTGCCCCGCGCCCGGGACCTGTTCCAGTTCCGCCCGCGGGAAGAGCGCGCGGATGGCGGGCCCGGCGTCATCGGTGACATAGTCCGACAGCGCGCCGGCGAGGAACAGCGCCGGGCCGTCGAACCGGCCGTCGATCTCGGGAAAGCCGATGATGCGGTCCATTTCGGCCTTGAGCGCGTCCAGGTTGAGCATCCAGCGCGGGGCCGCCCCCTTGAGATCCAGCGATTGCAGCAGGAACGCGCGCACCGGTGCCTCGGCCACGTGTCCGCCGAGCTGTTCGTCGGCGTCGCGGCGGCTCTCGACCTGCGAGAGATCGACCGCCTGCATGGCCTCGATCAGCGGTGTCTGGCTGTGGCCGTAGCCGAGCGGCGCGATATCGGCCACGATCAGCCGCGCGACACGCGCCGGCCGGGTAAGCGCCAGCACCATCGCCGCCTTGCCCCCCATCGAATGGCCGAGGACATCCGCCCGTCCGCCATGCGCCGCGATCACCTCGGCCAGGTCGTCGGCAAGGTTCGGGTAGGCGTGGGCGGCGGTCCACGGGCTTGCGCCGTGGTTGCGCATGTCCACCGCGATCACCTGCCGCGCGGCCGAGAGCCGCTTGGCCAGGACGCCCCAGTTGCGCGCCGAGCCGAACAGCCCGTGCGCGATCACGAGCGGCGGCTGGTCGGTCGGATCGCCGGTGACGACTGTATTGAGCATGGGGCACCTCCTGCGCGGCGTTCTAGGCAACGCCGCGCAGTTTGGCCAGTGTCCGCGATCAATGGGCGGGGCGGATGAAGGTGCCGTTGCGCAGCTCGGTGACGGCCTGCATCAGCTCCTCGCGTGTGTTCATCACGATGGGGCCATGCCAGGCGACGGGTTCCTGGATCGGCGCCCCGGCGATCAGCAGGAAGCGGATGCCCTCCTCGCCGGCCTGCACGGTGATCTCGTCGCCGGTGCCGAACTTGACCAGCGTCCGGTTGCCGGACATGTCGCGGATGTTGACCTCCTCGCCCATGACCTCCTTCTCGAGCAGCACGCCATGGGGCTGCGAGGCGTCGGCGAAGCGCCCGGCGCCGGCAAAGACATAGGCGAAGGCGCGGCGGTAGGTATCCACCGGCAGGCGCTTGGTCACCAGCGGCGGCACGCTCACGTCGAGATAGAGCGGATCGGCGGCGATCCCGTCGACCGGGCCGGACTGCCCCCAGAAAGAGCCGGTGATGACCCGCACCCGGGTGCCGTCATCGTCGATGATCTCGGGGATGTCCTTGCCCTTGACGTCCTGGTAGCGCGGCGCCGTCATCTTGAGGCTCGAGGGCAGGTTCGCCCAGAGCTGGAAGCCGTGCATCCGGCCATCGGCGCTGCCCTGGGGCATTTCCTGGTGCATGATGCCCGAGCCGGCGGTCATCCACTGCACGTCGCCGGCGGCGAGCGTGCCGGTATTGCCCAGGCTGTCGCCATGCTCGACCGTGCCGTCGAGCACGTAGGTGATCGTCTCGATGCCGCGATGCGGGTGCCAGGGAAAGCCGCGCAGGAAATCCTCGGGTCGCTCGTTGCGGAAATCGTCGAAAAGCAGGAACGGGTCGAGCTCCGACGGGTCCTGGAAACCGAAGGCGCGGTGCAGCTTCACGCCGGCGCCTTCCAGCGTCGGGCTGGCGGCACGGGTCGCGGTGACGGGTCTGATGGACATGGCGCTCTCCTGTCGCAAAGGGTTGGGTGGAAGGTAGGCCCGCCAGCGCCGCCGGACAATTCCGCGGGGCCGCACGGGCGCCGCGCATCCCTGCACAGCCGCGCGCCGCTGGACCCGGCCGGCCGCGCCGTCTAAGAGGGCGCAGGCGAGACGGGCAGGGAGGCGCCAGCCGATGAACGAGTTTCAGGTACGGGTCGAGGCATCTGGCCCCAGGCGGGTCTTCGCGCTGGTGGTGCTGGCGGTGCTGGGCGGCACGCTCGTCTATGTGGGGCTGGCCACGCCGCCGCAGTCCCTGGGATGGCAGGTCTTCCTGATCGTGGCCGGGCTGGCGGCGCTGGCGCTGTCGGTGCGGACCTGGCAGGCCACCGAAGAAGCGGTCGTCCTGCGCGAGGACGGGCTCTACGAGACCGGCGGCCGGCAGATCTGCCGCGTGGAGGACGTCGAGAGCGTCGATCGCGGGCTGTTCGCCTTCAAGCCGTCGAACGGCTTCCTGGTCCGCCTGAAGACGCCGCAGCCCCGCGCCTGGGCGCCGGGGCTCTGGTGGCGGCTGGGCCGGCGGGTCGGCATCGGCGGCGTCACGCCGGGGGCGCAGGCCCGCGTGATGGCCGATGTGCTGACCGCCCGCATCATGGAGCGCGACCGCGGCTGAGCGGCCCGGCGCCGGCCCCGGAAGCTAGAGCCCCTTGGCCTGGTAGCTCTCCGCCACGCGCTTGATCGAGACGAGATAGGCGGCCGTGCGCAGGTCGGTGACGTCGTCATGCTCGTGCCAGACCTCGCGCATGGCCTGGTAGGCGGTGCGCATGGTGTCGTCCAGCCCCGAGCGGACGAGTTCCAGCTCTCCGGCGCCCTTGAGATAGGCCTCGGTGAAGCTGGCCGAGAGCTTGGCCTCGACACCGGCTTCCCCCAGCACGCGGTTGATCTCGTCGACGAGCAGCTGGTGGCGCGCTTCCTCCTGGCGGCGCTGCATCCGGCCGAAGCGGATATGGCTGAGGTTCTTGACCCATTCGAAATAGGACACCGTGACGCCGCCGGCATTAGCGTACATGTCGGGAATGATGACGGTGCCCTTCTTGCGCAGCACGTCGTCGGCCGGCGCGGTCACCGGCCCGTTCGCGGCCTCGATGATCAGCTTCGCCTTGACCCGCTCGGCGTTGTTCATGTTGATCACGCCCTCGACGGCGGCCGGGATCAGGACGTCGCATTCCTCTTCCAGGAGGTGGCGGGAATCGACCACGTATTCGCCGGAATAGTAGCCCTTCACCCCGCCATGCTGGGAGATGTAGCGGTGCAGCCCTTCGATATCGAGCCCGTCCTTGTCGTAGAGTCCGCCGTCGCGCTCGATCACGCCGATGACCTTGGCGCCGTCCTCCTCGGTCAGGAACTTGGCGGCGTGGTAGCCCACGTTCCCGAGACCCTGGACGATGACCTTCTTGCCCTCGAGCGTGCCCTGCAGCCCCGCCTTCTTCTTGTCATCGGCATGGCGGAAGAACTCGCGCAGCGCGTATTGCACGCCGCGCCCGGTGGCCTCGACGCGGCCCTGGATGCCGCCGGCATGGGGCGGCTTGCCGGTCACGCAGGCACGCGCGTTGATGTCGGTGGTGTGCATGCGGCTGTACTGGTCGGCGATCCAGGCCATCTCGCGTTCCCCGGTGCCCATGTCGGGGGCGGGGACGTTCTGGCTCGGGCTGATGAGATCGCGCTTGGCCAGCTCGTAGGCGAAGCGGCGCGTGACCAGTTCGAGTTCGTGTTCCTCGTATTCGCGCGGATCGATGCAGAGCCCGCCCTTGGAGCCGCCGAAGGGCGCCTCGACGATGGCGCATTTGTAGGTCATCAGCGCCGCCAGCGCCTCGACCTCGTCCTGGTTGACCGCGGTGGCGTAGCGGATGCCGCCCTTGACCGGCTCCATGTGTTCGGAGTGCACCGAGCGGTAGCCGGTGAAGGTCTTGATCTGGCCGCGGAGCCGCACGCCGAAGCGGACCGTGTAGGTGGCGTTGCAGACCCGGATTTTTTCCTCGAGCCCGGGCGGCAGGTCCATCAGGGCGACGGCCCGGTTGAACATCAGGTCGACGGATTCGCGGAAGGTCGGTTCGGGCTTCTTCAACATTGGGTCCCCCCTCTTGGTGGCGTTCTGTCGTCGGTTCCCCCCGCCGCCCCGCGGCCGGGGACGCGCCCCTGCGGCAAAATGACCATGACCGAAAACAGTTTCGGAATCCATTCCGGATAGGGGGGTCTGGGAAAATCCACGGCACAGCCGCGGAAGTCCGGTGCGGCCATGTCGTGGACGGACCGGGAAAATGTCGGGGAATGGCGCGGAATTGGCAGCCGGTCATTGAACACTCGCCCCGGGGCTGTAGGCTGGCCCCGCAAGACGGAGACCCCATGCGCTATTCCGCTCTGAGATTGCTGAAGGAAGGCCTGACCGGCCAGAAGGGCTGGACGCCGCATTGGCGCGACCCCGCGCCGAAGGACGACTACGACATCGTTCTGATCGGTGGCGGGGGGCACGGGCTGTCCACGGCCTATTACCTCGCCAAGAACCATGGCCTGACCAATGTCGCGGTGCTGGAGAAGGGATATCTCGGCGGTGGCAATGTGGGGCGGAACACCACGATCGTGCGCGCCAACTATTTCCTCGACGGCAACTCGCAGTTCTACAGCCATTCGCTCAAGCTCTGGGAAGGGCTGGAGCAGGAGCTGAACTACAACGTGATGCATTCCCAGCGCGGGCTCATCAACCTGTTCCATTCCGACGGCCAGCGCGACGCCTTCGCCCGCCGGGGCAACGCGATGGTCAACCAGGGCGACGACGCGATCCTCTTGGACCGCGAAGGCGTGCGCAAACATCTGCCCTATCTCGATTTCGACAACACGCGCTTCCCGATCTACGGCGGCCTGCTGCATCCGCGCGGCGGCACCGCGCGCCACGACGCGGTCGCCTGGGGGTATGCCCGCGGGGCCGACCGGCGCGGCGTGGACCTGATCCAGAATTGCGAGGTGACCGGCATCGACGTCGAGGCCGGGCGCGTCACTGGCGTGCAGACCACCCGCGGCGCGATCCGCGCCCGGAAGGTCGGCATCGTCACCGCGGGCCGGTCGGGCCAGGTGGCCGCCATGGCCGGGATGCGCCTGCCCATCGAGAGCCATATCCTGCAGGCCTTCGTGACCGAGGGGCTGAAGCCCGTGATCGACCATGTCGTCAGCTTCGGCATGGGGCATTTCTACATCAGCCAGTCCGACAAGGGCGGCCTGGTCTTTGGCGGCGATCTCGATTTCTACGCCTCCTACGCGCAGCGCGGGAACCTGCCGATGGCCGAGCATGTCATGGAGGCGGGCATGACGCTGATGCCGATGATCGGAAAGGCGCGGGTGCTGCGCAGCTGGGGCGGGATCATGGACATGACGCCGGACGGCTCGCCCATCATCGACAAGACCCATATCGACGGGCTCTATGTCGACTGCGGCTGGTGCTACGGCGGCTTCAAGGCGGTGCCGGCCTCGGGCTGGTGCTTCGCCCATCTCATCGCCCGGGACGCGCCGCACGAGGTCGCGGCCAAGTACCGGCTGGATCGGTTCCGCACGGGGCACCTCCTCGACGAGGAAGGCACCGGCAGCCAGCACAACCTGCACTGAGGGAGGACCGAATGCGCATCACATGCCCCCTCTGCGGCGACCGCGACCTGCGCGAGTTCACCTATGGCGGCGCGGCGGTCTACATGGATCGGCCCGGCGCGGACGCGGATCTCGACGCGCTCGAGGCGTATCTGCACCTGCGCGACAATCCCGCCGGCCCGACCGAGGAGCTCTGGAGCCACGACATGGGCTGCCGCGCCTGGCTGAAGGTGCGGCGCGACACCGTCACCCACGAGATCCTCGGCACCGCGCTGGCGGCCGAGGCCAAGCGGGGGGCGGGCTGATGCGTCTCGACACGGGCGGGCTGATCGACCGCGACGCGCCGCTGCGCTTCCGCTTCGACGGCAAGGGCCATGCCGGGCTGAAGGGCGACACGCTGGCCTCCGCGCTGCTGGCCAACGGCGTGCGGCTGATGGGCCGGTCCTTCAAGTATCACCGGCCGCGCGGCGTGATGACCGCCGGATCGGAAGAGCCGAACGCGCTGGTGCAGATCGGCGCCGGCGACCAGGTCGCGCCCAATGTCCGGGCCACCCAGCAGGAGATTTACGACGGTCTGACGGCGACGAGCCAGAACCGCTGGCCGTCCCTGCGGACGGACCTGCTCGCGGTCAATGACTGGCTGTCGCCGTTCCTGGGCGCGGGGTTCTACTACAAGACCTTCATGTGGCCGCGTAGCTTCTGGGAAAAGCTTTACGAGCCGGTGATCCGCCGCGCCGCGGGTCTCGGCGCATTGTCCGGGGCGACGGACACCGCGCGCTACGACAAGGCCTTCGCCCATTGCGACGTCCTGGTGATCGGCGCCGGGCCCGCCGGGCTGATGGCGGCGCTGACCGCGGCGCGGGGCGGGGCCGACGTGATCCTCGCCGACGAGGATTTCCGCCCCGGCGGCCGGCTCAATGCCGAACGCGAAGAGGTGGGCGGCCTGCCGGGCCATCTCTGGGCCGAGGAAACGATCCGCACCCTCGCGGAGATGGACAATGTGCGCATCATGCGCCGCACCACCGTCACCGGCGCCTATGACGGCGGTACCTACGGCGCGCTGGAACGGGTCGGCGAACATGTCGGCGATCTGCCGGACGCGGCGCCGGTGCAGACCTTCTGGCGGATCGCCGCGCGGCGCGCGATCCTCGCGGCCGGCGCGACCGAGCGGCCCATCGCGTTTCCCGACAACGACCGGCCCGGCGTTATGCTGGCCGGCGCCGTGCGCGCCTATGCCAATCGCTGGGCGGTGGCGCCGGGCAAACGGGTCGCGGTCTTCGGCAACAATGACGATGCCTGGCGCACCGCGCGCGATCTCGCCGCCGCCGGGGTCGAGATCGCCGCGATGATCGACACGCGGCAGGATGCGGGGGGCACGGGCGATTTCCCGGTCCATCGCGGCGCCGTGGTGACCGGCACCAGGGGGCGGCTCGGCCTGACGGGCCTGACGGTGCGGGGCGCGGGCGGCAGCGAGGAGATCGCCGCCGACACGCTTGCCGTCTCGGGCGGCTGGAACCCGGCGGTGCACCTGACCTGCCACATGAACGGCCGCCCGGTCTGGGACGCGGCGATCGCGGCCTTCGTCCCGGCCGAGAACGCGGTGCCGGGCCTGCTGCCCGCCGGCGCGGCCGCGGGCCGGATGACCACCGCCGCCGCGCTGGCCAGCGGCGACGCCGCCGCACGGACGGCGCTTGAGGCGCTCGGCGCCGCGGCCCCGACGCCGGACGTCCCGCAAGCCGAGGATGGCGAGACGGCCATCACGCCCTTCTGGCATGTCACCGGCACCCGGGGGCGCGCCTGGCTCGACTTCCAGAACGACGTGACGGTCAAGGACGTCAAGCTTGCCCACCAGGAGAACTTCCGCTCGGTCGAGCACATGAAACGCTACACGACGCTGGGCATGGCGACCGACCAGGGGAAGCTGTCCAATATCGGGGCGCTGGCGGTCCTGTCGGAACTGACCGGCCGCCCGATCCCCGAGACGGGCACCACGACCTTCCGCCCGCCCTACACCCCGGTGCGGATCGGCGCGCTGGGCGCGCATGCCCGCGGCAGCGGCTTCGCGCCGCAGCGCTACACGACCTCGCACGAGGCGAGCCGCGCGCGCGGCGCGCCCTTCATAGAGGCCGGGCTCTGGTACCGCCCGAGCTATTTCCCCCGCCCGGGAGAGACCACCTGGCGCGAGTCCTGCGACCGCGAGGTGCGGATGGTGCGCGAGTCGGTCGGGGTGGCCGACGTCTCGACGCTGGGCAAGATCGACATTCAGGGGCCGGATGCCGCGGCCTTCCTCGATTTCGTCTATGCCAACACCTTCTCGACGCTGAAGCCGGGCCGCGTGCGCTACGGGATCATGCTGCGCGAGGATGGCCATGTCATGGATGACGGCACGACGGCGCGGCTCGACGAGCACCGTTTCCTGATGACGACGACCACCGCCGCGGCCGGACAGGTCATGCGGCATCTCGAATACGTCCAGCAGGTCCTGCGCCCCGATCTCGACGTGCAGACGCTTTCGGTCACGGATCACTGGGCGCAGTTCGCCGTCGCCGGGCCGAAGGCGCGCGATCTTCTGGACAGCCTCGTCGACGAGGATATCGCCGACGCGGCGTTTCCCTTCATGTCCTGCGGCCCGGTGACGGTCGCCGGCGTGGCCGGGCGGCTGTTCCGGATTTCCTTCTCGGGCGAGCTGGCCTACGAGATCGCGGTGCCGGCCCGCTATGGCGATGCGCTCTTCCGCGCGCTCGTCACCCGCGCCGAGAGCCTCGAGGGCGGCGCCTACGGGATGGAAGCGCTCAACGTGCTCAGGATCGAGAAGGGCTTCCTGACCCATGCCGAGCTGCATGGCCGGACCACGCCCTTCGACCTCGGGATGGCGCGGATGGTCAGCGCCAGGAAGGACTGCATCGGCCAGCTGGCCACCACCCGCGAGGGGCTGGCCGGCCCCGAGCGTGAACAACTCGTCGGGCTGAAGCCGGTCGAGAACGGCGCGCGGATCCTGCCCGGCGCGCATCTTTTCGCAGAGGGCGCCGAGGCGGTGCGCGTCAATGACCAGGGCTACGTCACCAGCGCCGGGTTCTCGCCCACGCTGAACACGACCCTGGCGCTCGGTTTCCTGCGTGACGGACGGGCACGCCATGGCGAGACGATCCGCATGGTCGATCATCTGCGCGGGGCCGAGACGGCCTGCACGGTCTGCCCGCCCGTCTTCTTCGATCCGGAAGGGAGCCGTGTCCGTGGTTGAGCTGATCGCGAAATCCCCCGTGGCCGACCTGCTGCCGGTCGAGGCCGGGTCCTGCCGTCTCGTCGCGTGCGCGCCTGCCGCGATCACCGCGATCGCCCCCTATGCCGGCGCCGAGGAAGCGCTGTCGCAGGCGCTCGACTCCGCGCACGGCCTTGCCCTGCCACCCGCCGGTCGCGCCGCGGGGACGCCGGGGGCGCGGCTGATCTGGGCCGGCTACCGGCAGTACATGCTGGTGGGCGAGATCGCGCCGGATGCCGCCGTCGCCGCCCATGCGGCGGTGACGGATCTCAGCGACGGCTGGGTGGTCCTGCGGCTCGAGGGGGCGGGGACCGAGTCGGTCCTGGCGCGGCTGACGCCGCTCGACCTGCACCCGGGCGTCTTCAGGCCCGGCCACGCCGCGCGCACCGAGCTGGCGCACATGATGGCCGTGCTGACCCGCACCGAGGAGGGCATGGAGATCATGCTGATGCGTTCCTTCGCGCGCTGGGGCGTCGCCCGGATCGCCGAGGCGATGGAGAGCGTCGCGGCGCAGGCCGGCTTGCCGGACTGAGGTTTCGCAGGCGTCGGTCGGGAAGTGGTACCGCCTCCCCGGCTCGAACGGGGGACCTCTTGATCCACAATCAAGCGCTCTAACCTACTGAGCTAAGGCGGCACCGTGACGCGCGATTTAGCGTTGCCGGCGCGGGAATGCAAGGCCTTCGCGCGGCCCGCGACGCTTGAATTGCCCCCGGTTTCACCGTATCGACCCGATCCGGAACAGGAGTGCGGGCCATGGGCATCGACAAGGAAAGCGACATCGCGGCGAATCTGCAGATCGGGCCGACCTCTCTCGGCATGGTGCGGATCTACGTCGCCGCCGAGGGCGGGCTGGAACTGCCGCTCGACTTCGATCCCGAGGAGGCCGAGGAGATCGCCGAGGAAATCCGCCTGGCGGCGGCGCGGGCGCGCTCGATGAGCGAGCCGGGCGGCGGGGGCGGCAAGGCCGGCAAGAAAAAGGGCAAGACCGGCTAGCGCGGCTCGAGTGCCGCGCCGGGATCGCGCAGCGCCTGCAACCGCAGCGCCGCGTGCCGGGCGAATTTCTGCGTCAGCGCGCGGCGCCGCGCGCCGGCCAGCCGCGACTCGGGTCCCATGCGCAGGATCTCGGCGTCATAGGCATCGGCAAGGATCAGGCCGGTCTCCGCCGGCAGGAGCGCCTGGGGAAAATCCGCATCCACCGCCCAGAAGAACCGGTCGCACCAGTCGAGATAACCCGACCACTTGGCGTCCGACAGGAAATCCGCGCGCGACGACTTGCATTCGACCACCCAGAGCTCACCCTTCGGCCCCAACGCCATCACGTCCACGCGCAGCCCCGGCGCGGGCACGAATTCCTCGATGCAGGCGAATCCGTGCCCGGCGAGATGGCGCGCGGCGCCGCGGGCGAGAAGCTGTCCGGGGGCGAGATCCTGGGGCATGGGGGAATAATGAACAATCCGTGAACACGGGGCAAGACCCGCTGCCCCTTGCCGGCGCGCAGCACCGGGCCTATGTTGCGCCTTGGCGGGTACTGCCCTTCTCGTGAAGAGGTCAAATTCCAGTGGCCTTAATCTTTTCCGAGGGAGCCGGCTCTGTCGGGGTCCTGGCCTCGTTACCTGGCGCCCACCTGTGTATGCAGGCTCTCGGGAATTGAGCGCCTCCACGGCCGTGGTGGGCCCGCCGCGTTTCCCCCGGCATGTCGTTTTCGCGCCGCCACCCGTCCCCGACGCGCGTGGCAGGTGGCGGCGCGTCCGGTTAGGCTGGGCCGCACCGACCCGCGGAGATCCCGATGACAGACATGACCGCGCTGAAAGCCGAGACCCGCAAGGCCGCCTTCGCACGGCGCAAGGCCGCGGCCGGTCGGCAGGCCGAGGAGGCGGCGACGGCGCATCTGCTGGCGCTGCTCCGCGCCGAGACCGCCGGAGCGGTGGCCGGCTACATGAAGATCCGCACCGAGATCGACCCGGTCGGCGCGATGGCCGCGCTGGTCGCCGCGGGCCGCCCGGTCTGCGTCCCGGTGATCACCGGGCCGGGCCGCCCGCTTGCCTTCCGGGCCTGGACGCCCGCGGCCGAGATGATCGACGGCCCCTTCGGCGCCCGGGTTCCCGCGGCCGGTTCCTGGATCACGCCGGCCGCGTTGATCGTGCCGCTCCTGGCCTTCGATCGCGACGGGTTCCGGCTGGGCTACGGCGGCGGGTTCTACGACCGCACGCTCGAGAGGCTGCGCGCCGCGGCACCGGTCCTGGCGGTGGGCTTCGCCTTCGCGGGCCAGGAAATGGAGACCGTCCCCACCGAGCCCACCGACCAGCGCCTCGACGCGATCGTGACCGAGACGGGCGTGATCCGGCCCTGACGGGCCGGAGCCGCTGCGCGGCGATCCATGCCTCCGGCGGGGATATTTCCGCCACTTGGATGGGGCGTTCCGGGTTTCCAAGTGGTCGAAATATCCCCGCGCGCGGCGCGCGCGGAACCGCGCCGCTCGACAAGGGCGCGCGGCGGGCCTAGGAGAGAGGCATGAGACTGCTTTTTCTGGGCGACGTTGTGGGGCGCGCGGGCCGTGCCGCGATCCGGGACCGGCTGCCGGGGCTGCGGGCGGACTGGAAGCTCGACTTCGTCGTGGTCAATGGCGAGAACGCCACCGGCGGCATGGGGCTGTCGGCGGCCCATGCCGGGCTGATCCTCGAGGCGGGCGCGGACGTCATCACGCTGGGCGATCATGCCTTCGACCAGAAGGAGATGCTGACCCATATCGAGCAGGAGCCCCGCATCCTCCGCCCGCTCAACTTCGCCAAGTCGGCGCCGGGGCGCGGCGCGCGCGTGTTCGAGGCGCGGGGCGGCCGGCGCGTGCTGGTGACCCAGGCCCTGGGGCAGGTCTTCATGAAACGGCCCTTCGACGATCCGTTCTCGGCGCTGGAGCCGGTGCTGAAGGCGCATCCGCTGGGCGGGCAGGCCGATGCGGTGATCGTGGATTTCCATGCCGAGGCAACCTCGGAGAAGATGGCCGCCGGCCATTGGTGCGACGGCCGGGCGAGCCTCGTGGTGGGCACCCATACCCATGTTCCCACGGCGGATGCGCAGATCCTTTCGGGGGGGACCGCCTACCTGACTGACGCCGGCATGTGCGGCGACTACGATTCGGTCATCGGCATGGAAAAGACCGAGCCCATGCGCCGCTTCATCACCGGAATGGGCCGAGAGCGCTTCACCCCCGCGATGGGCACGGCGACGCTCTCGGGGGTTCTGGTCGAGACCGACGACGCCACGGGGCGCGCCTTGACGGTCACCATGATCCGCGCGGGCGGCCGGTTGCAGGACTCCCTGCCGTGACAGCCCCGGTTCCGCCGGTCCTGATCCTGCTGGCGCTCGGGGCTGGCTGGGGCATCACCCAGCCGCTGGCAAAGATCGCGGTCTCGGAGGGCTACCGGCATTTCGGCATCATCTTCTGGCAACTGGTCATCTCGGCGCTGGTTCTGGGCGTGATCGCCCTGCTGCGCGGCCAGCGCCTGCCGATGACCCCGCGCCACCTGAGGCTTTATCTCGCCATCGCCTTCCTGGGGACGATCCTGCCGAATTCCGCCTCTTTCCAGGCGGCGCGGTTCCTGCCGGCGGGAATCCTGTCGATCCTGATCTCGCTGGTGCCGATGTTCGCGCTGCCCATCGCGCTGGGCTGGCGGCTGGAGCGGTTCAGCTGGCGGCGGCTGGCCGGGATCCTCTGCGGCGCGGGGGCGGTCGTGCTGATCGTCGGGCCGGATGCCAGCCTGCCCGACCCGGCGATGGCCGTCTACGTGCCGCTGGCGATGATCGCCCCCTTCTTCTACGCGGTGGAGGGCAACTATGTGGGGCGCTTCGGCACGCTCGATATCGGCCCGCTGCGCACGCTCCTCGGTGCGGCGCTGGTCGGCGTGCCGGTGGCGGCGGCGCTGGCGCTGGGCACGGGGCAGTTCATCGACCCGCGCGGGCCCTGGGGCGCGCCGGATCAGGCGGTGGTCGCGGCGTCGGTCATCCATGCCCTCGTCTATGCGGGCTATGTCTGGCTGGTGGGCCGGGCCGGGTCGGTCTTCGCCGCGCAGGTGGCGTATCTCGTGACGCTGTCCGGCGTGCTCTGGGCGATGCTGCTGCTGGGCGAGCGGTACGCGGGCTGGGTCTGGGCGGCGCTGGCGCTGATGCTGGCGGGGCTGTTCCTCGTGCAGCCGCGGCCCCGCGACGCGGTTGCCGCCATCCGGCCGGCGGGGCAGGATGCGGGCTGAGGCAGAAGGGGCGCGGCGATGATCGACCTGTCCGGCATAGCGATGGCAGAGCCGATCCTGGCGCTGGCGGTCGTCGCCGCGATGTTCACGCTCTTCGTGCGCGAGGTCTATCCGACCGAAGTGGTGGCGCTGGCCGGCGTGGCGGTGATGCTGTTCCTCGGGATCCTGCCCTACGACACCGCGCTCGACGTGTTGTCGAACCCGGCGCCCTGGACCATCGCGGCGATGTTCATCGTCATGGGCGGGCTCGTCAGGACGGGCTCGCTCGACTGGTTTACCCAGCACGCGGAGCGCTGGGTCGGCACGCGCCCGGTGATGGCGCTCGGGGCGCTGCTGGGCTTCGTGATCGCGGCCTCGGCCTTCGTGTCCAACACGCCCGTCGTCGTGGTGATGATCCCGGTCTTCGTCCAGCTGTCCCGGTCGCTCGGCGTCTCTGCCTCGAAGCTTCTGATGCCGCTCAGCTACGCGGCGATCCTGGGCGGCACGCTGACGCTGATCGGCACGTCGACGAACCTGCTGGTCGACGGCGTGGCCCGCACGCATGGCATGGAGCCCTTCACCATCTTCGAGGTCACGCCGCTCGGGCTGGTCCTCGTTGCCTGGGGAATGCTCTACCTGGGGCTCGTCGGGCGTCACCTCCTGCCCCGGCGCGAGACCATGGCCAACCTGCTCTCGGACAAGTCGAAGATGAAATACTTCACCGAGGTCGCCGTGCCGGAAGAGTCCGAGCTGATCGGCCAGCCGGTGCGCGAGGTCGATCTCTTCCGCCGCGAGGGCGTGCGGCTGATCGACGTGTTGCGCGGCGACGCGTCGCTTCGGCGGGATCTCTCGGGGGTGACGCTGGAAGCGGGCGACCGGGTGGTGCTGCGCACCGAGATGTCGGAGTTGCTGGGCCTGCAGCAGAACAAGAACCTGCGCATGGTCGACAAGCTGTCCTCCGTCGAGACCACGACCGTCGAGGCGCTGATCTCCCCGGGCTGCCGGATGATCGGGCGCTCGCTCGGGTCGCTGCGCCTGCGGCGGCGCTACGGGGTCTATCCGCTGGCGGTGCACCGGCGGAACCAGAATATCGGCCGCCAGCTCGACGATCTCGTCGTGCGGGTGGGCGATACCCTGCTGCTCGAAGGTGCGCCGGAGGACATCCAGCGCCTGGCCGCGGACATGGACATGGTCGATATCGCGCAGCCCTCGGCGCGCGCCTATCGCCGCGGCCACGCGCCGCTGGCGCTGGGGGCGCTGGCCATGATCGTGGTGCTGGCCGGGCTCGGGGTCGCGCCGATCTTTTTCCTGGCTCTGGCCGCGGTGGCGCTGATCCTGCTGACGCGCTGCATCGATGCCGAGGAAGCCTTCGGTTTCATCGACGGGCGGCTGCTGGCGCTGATCTTCTCGATGCTGGCCATCGGCGCCGCGCTCGAGGCGTCCGGGGCCGTCAGCCTGATCGTGGAGGCGGTCAGCCCCTACCTGATGGGCCTGCCGCCCTGGCTGATCGTCTGGGCGATCTACCTGCTGACCTCGGTGCTGACGGAGCTGGTCTCGAACAACGCCGTCGCGGTGGTGGTCACGCCGATCGCCATCGGACTCGGCGCGGCGCTCGGCGTCGATCCGCGGCCGCTGGTGGTGGCGGTGATGGTGGCGGCCTCGGCCAGCTTCGCGACGCCGATCGGCTACCAGACCAACATGATGGTCTATGGCCCGGGCGGCTATCGCTTCACCGACTTCCTGAAGATCGGGATCCCGCTCAACCTCTCGGTCGGCATCGTCGCAAGCCTCGTGATCCCGCTGATCTGGCCGCTCTGAGCCGGCAAAAGCGCTTGCGCCAATCGGTTTGCAAAGGCTAGGCAGGATATCGGCAAATCCGCAAAGCCGGGGTGCGGCAGGGCATGGCGACACAGAAACTCTATGCAGGCGTGAAGCTGCGCGAGACGCGGGTGCGGCTGGGGCTGACCCAGAAGGATTTCGCCGGCAAGCTCGGCGTTTCGCTGCCCTACCTCAACCAGATGGAGAACAACCACCGCCCGGTCTCGACCGGCGTCGTGCTGGCGCTGGCGCAGGAATTCGGCTTCGACGTGACCGAGCTTTCCACCGGGGATGCCGAGCGCATGGTCACCGACATGCGCGAGGCGCTGGCCGACCCGGTCTTCGGCGAGGCCACGCCGCCGCTGGCCGATCTGCGGCTGGCGGCGTCGAACGCGCCGGCGCTGGCGCGGGCCTTCCTGGAACTGCACCGGGCGTATCGCCAGACCCATGAGCGGCTCGCGTCGCTCGACGAGGCGCTGGGCCGCGAGGACAGCGCCATCGCGCCGTCGCCCTGGGAAGAGGTGCGCGACTTCTTTCACTATTGCGACAATTACATCGACGCGGTGGACCGCGCCGCCGAGCGCGTGGCGACGAGCCTCGCCGCGGACGGCGAGGGCGGGCCGGCCGCCTGCATGGCCTATCTCGCGGCACGGGGGGTGACGGTGCGCCTGGCCGACGGGCCGGTGCTGCGCCGCTACGATCCCGCGCGGGCGGAGCTGACGCTGGCGGCGCGGACCGCGCCGGCGACGCAGCATTTCCAGCTTCTGCACCAGATCGCGCTGCTGACGCAGGCGGATCTGCTCGACGCGACGCTGGACTTCGCCCGTTTCCAGTCGGAAGAGGCGCGCGACATCGCCAAGATCGGGCTGGCCAATTATTTCGCCGGCGCGGCGCTGCTGCCCTACACCGCCTTCCTGGAGGCCGCCCAGGACTGCCGTCATGATCTCGAGGTGCTGGCCGACCGGTTCGGGGCCTCGATCGAACAGGTGGCGCACCGGCTCTCGACCCTGCAGCGCCCCGGCGCCAAGGGGGTTCCCTTCTTTTTCGTCCGCGTCGACCAGGCCGGGACCATCACCAAGCGCCACTCGGCCACGCGGCTGCAATTCGCGCGGTTCGGCGGGGCCTGCCCGCTGTGGAACGTGCACCGCGCCTTCGAGACGCCGGGCCAGTTCCTGCGCCAGCTGGCCGAGACGCCGGACGGGGTGCGCTATCTCTGCCTTGCGCGTGACGTGTCGAAGCCCGGCGGCAGTTTCAAGGCGCCGGTGCGGCGCTACGCCATCGGCCTCGGCTGCGAGGTGCGCCACGCCGGCGCGCTGGTCTATGCCGACGATCTCGATATCGGCAACAGCGCCGCCTTCGAGCCGATCGGCATTTCCTGCCGTATCTGCGAGCGGGTGAACTGCCACCAGCGCTCGGTCCCGCCGCTGGAGCGGCCGCTGCGCGTGGATCATGATGAGCGGGGCGTGCTGCCCTACCGGATCGACTGACAGAGGAGAGAGGCATGACCGCAACCCCGAACCGCCGCGTCGTCCTGGCCGAGCGACCCAAGGGCGTGCCGGAACCGCGCCATTTCCGCGTCGAGGAGGTGGACCCGGTGCCGCCCCGCGACGGCGAGGTTCTGGTGCGCGTCTCGCACTGGTCGGTGGACCCCGCGATGCGCGGCTGGGTCAACGACGTGCCCAACTACCTGCCGCCGGTCGCGATCGGCGCGGTGATGCGCAGCTTCGCCGTGGGCGAGGTGGTCGAGAGCCGTCATCCCGGCTTCGCCCCGGGCGAGGTGGTGACCGGCATGCTGGGCTGGCAGCGGATGGCCACCGTTCCGGGCGAGGCCATCGACCGCAAGGTGGCCGAGACCGACCTGCCGCCCTCTCTGGCGCTGGGAATACTGGGTCTGAACGGGGTGACCGCCTATCTGGGGCTGACCACGGTGGCGGATCCGCAGCCGGGCGAGACGGTCGTGGTCTCCACCGCCGCCGGCGCGGTCGGGTCGGCCGTGGGCCAGATCGCCAGGGCGCTCGGCTGCCGGGCCGTCGGGATCGCCGGCGGGCCGGAGAAGGTCGCGCTCTGCCGCGAGGCCTATGGCTATGACGCGGCGCTCGATTACAAGGCCGGCGGGCTCGATGCGGGGCTGGCCGCGGCCTGTCCCGACGGCGTCGACGTCTATTTCGACAATACCTGCGGGCCGATCTCGGACAGGGTGATGGGCCACCTGGCGCAGAACGCGCGGGTCGTGATCTGCGGAACCGCCGCGATCACCGACTGGGATCCGCTGCCGCAGGGGCCGCGCGTCCACCGCCAATTGCTGGTCAAGAGGGCCCGGATGCAGGGCTTCCTGGCCTTCGATCACAAGGATCGCTACGCGGAAACCATCGACAGGCTCGCCGGCTGGGTCCGCGACGGCACCCTGACCTGGCGCGAGCATGTCTTGGACGGCGCCGAGGCGGCGCGGGATGCCATCGGGATGCTCTACCGCGGTGAGAACACCGGCAAACTGATCGTCGCCGTCGACTGAGCCCGCCGTTTTGGCGATTGATCCGGTCGCAGGGCGCGGCTATCCAGATCGAAACGAAACGGGGAGAGCCGCATGGAACTCAAGGGAAGCCGCACCATCGCCGCCGATCGCGCAACGGTCTGGGCCGCGCTGAACGATCCAGAGGTGCTGAAGGCCTGCATCCCCGGATGCCAGGAGCTGACCGGCGCGCCCGAAGAGGGCTTCGAGGCGGTGGTCAAGCAGAAAGTCGGCCCGGTCAAGGCGACCTTCAAGGGCCAGGTGGAGCTGTCGAACGTCGAGCCGATGGAAAGCTACACCATCTCCGGCGAGGGCAAGGGCGGCGTGGCCGGGTTCGCCAAGGGCGCGGCCGACGTGGCGCTGGCCGATGCCGAGGACGGCGGCACGGAACTGACCTACGACGTCGAGGCGAAGGTGGGCGGCAAGCTCGCGCAGCTGGGTTCGCGGCTCATCCACGGTTTCGCCACCAAGATGGCCGACCAGTTCTTCGAGAATTTCAAGGACGAGGTCGAAGGCGCCGGCGCCAAGGCGGACGCCGGCGAAGAGGAATAGCCCGAACGGGCGGGCCGGATCAGGCGGCGCTGAGCGCCCGCCAGATTTCGTCTTTCAGGGCCATGCGCTTCTTGCGCATCTCTTCCTCGTGCAGTTGCTCGGTCGGCTCGACGTTCGTCTCTGCCCGGTGCACCGCGCGGTTGATCTCGTGATACTCGTCCACGAGCTTCGCGAAATGCGCGTCCGAGGTCTTCAGCGCATGGATCTTCTCGGCGTATTCGGGAAATTCCTCGGACAGTTCGTGCGGCGTATGGGACATGCGTTTCTCCTTGGGTGTCTGTTCCGTCCGACCCTAGCCAGTCGTCCGGGGCCGAACCTTGATCCGCGTCAAATCAGCCGTGCAGATCGGGGCCGTGTTTCAGGATGACCGGCACCACCAGGTCCTCCTCGTCCACGAGGTGGCGGTCGAGAAAGGGCGCGAAGCCGCCGAGCGCGGCATGGAGCCGGCCGGTGTCGTCGGTGGCGTCGCCCGCGCCGAGGCCGCGCAGCACCGCGTTCGCGGCATTGGCCAGGGCGTTCAGGTGGCCGTCCAGCGCGTGATGATCGGCGTCGAGCAGCTCGAACCCGGCCGCGAGCCGGGACTCCCGTCCCGAGAGCATGGGGAAATACTGGTGATCCTCGATCATGTGGTGGCCGTGCAGCTCGTTGAGGAACATGCCCCCCAGCCGCGACAGGCGCTGGCCATAGGCGCGCGGCGCGATCCGGCGGTCCAGCATCGCCTCGGCGTCGGTCTGCAGCCGGGCGAGGATCTCGCGGAACATGAGGTGGCGCTCCAGCCAGAAGCGGGTCAGCCCGTCGAAATTCGGGTGGCTTTCCCAGCTTTCACGCGGGTAGTCCTCCAGCAGGACGCGCAGCGCGTCCGGCAGGCCGGTGCGGGTTTCGAGCGTCTTGGAGGATCCTTCGGTCACCCGCCAAGAGCTATCCGCCCGGCGCGCGGTGTCAATGCCCCTCAGCGCTGGGCGGTGCGCCAGTCCGGGTGAATCCACGGCGCGTCGTTGGCCGGGGGCAGGGGGGTGCGGCCCAGGACGTGATCGGCGGCTTTCTCGCCCACGAGGATCGAGGGCGCGTTGATGTTGCCATTGGTGATCCGCGGAAACACCGAACTGTCGGCCACCCGCAGCCCGTCGACGCCGATCACCCGGCATTCCGGGTCGACCACGGCCCGCGGATCGTCGCGGCGGCCCATCTTCGCCGTGCCGCAGGGGTGGTAGGCGCTTTCCACGTGCTCGCGCACGAAATCGTCCAGCGCGTCGTCGGATTGCACCGCGTCACCGGGCTGGATCTCGTGGCGGACATAGGGCGCGAAGGCCGGCTGGGCGAAGAGCTCGCGGGTCAGCCGGATGCAGCGGCGGAAATCGATCCAGTCCTGCTCCGTGCTCATGTAGTTGAAGAGGATCCGCGGCGCCTCGGCCGGGTCGGCGCTGCGCAGCGTCACCGCGCCGCGCGATGGGCTCCGCATCGGGCCGACATGGGCCTGGAAGCCGTGCCCCTCGGCGGCGGCCTTGCCGTCGTAGCGCACCGCGAGCGGCAGGAAGTGATACTGGATGTCGGGGTAATCGACCCCGGCGCGCGAGCGGATGAAGGCTGCGCTCTCGAACTGGTTGGAGGCGCCGAGCCCGGTGCCGGTGAAGAGCCACTGTGCCCCGATCAGCGCCTTCCCGAGGAGGTTCCAGTAACGATAGAGCGTGATCGGCTGCGCCGCCGCCATCTGGATGTAAAGCTCCAGGTGGTCCTGCAGGTTGCGCCCGACGCCGGGGCGGTCGGCGACCACCTCGATCCCATGCTCGGCCAGGTGCCCGGCCGGACCGATTCCCGACAGCATGAGCAGCTTCGGCGTGTTGATCGACGAGGCGGCCAGGATCACCTCGCGGCGGGCGCGGACGGTCTCGACCCGGCCGCCGCGTTCGATCTCGACGCCGGTGGCGCGGCCGTCCGCGATCACCACGCGGCGGGCGAGACCGCGCAGGAGATCGCAGTTGGCCCGCTTGAGCGCCGGTTTCAGATAGGCGTTCGCGGCCGACCAGCGCCGGCCGCGCCAGACGGTCTGTTCCATCGGGCCGAAGCCTTCCTGCTTCTCGCCGTTGTAGTCGCCCGTCACCTCGTAGCCGGCCTGCCGCCCGGCCTCGACAAAGGCCGCGTGCAGCGGATTGTTCCGCGGCCCGCGCCCGACATGGAGTGGGCCGTCGGTGCCGCGCCAGGCCGGGTCCCCGCCCTGGCCGCCGGCATGCCAGTTTTCCAGCCGCCTGAAATAGGGCAGCACGTCGGCGAAGCCCCAGCCGTCGGCGCCGGCCTCTGCCCAGTGGTCGTAGTCGCGCGCATGGCCCCGCACATAGACCATCCCGTTGATCGACGAGGAGCCGCCGATCACCTTGCCGCGCGGGCAGGCGAGCCGCCGCCCGCCCAGATGCGGTTCCGGCTCGGAGCTGTAGCCCCAGTCGTAGCGGCGCATGTTCATCGGATAGCTGAGCGCCGCGGGCATCTGGATGAAGGGCCCGGCATCGGTGCCGCCATGCTCGATCACCAGCACGGAATGACGGCCGTCCTCCGACAGCCGGTAGGCCATGGCGCAGCCCGCGCTGCCTGCGCCCACGATCACGAAATCGGCTTCCATCACTCTTCTCCTGTGCCGTCGTCCGCCCGCGCGCCAGCGCCCGTCATTCGCCGCGCGGGAAGCGCTGCGCGTCCTCCACCACGTTGAGATCCATGTGGTTGCGCATGAACCGGTCCGACGCGTCGCGCAGCGGCTGGTAGTCCCACGGGTAATAGGCGCCGTTGCGGAGCGCCTCGTAGACCACCCAGCGCCTGGCCTGGCTCTCGCGCACCTCGGCGTCGAACCGGGCGAGATCCCAGCGCTCGTCCGCCATCTCGCGGAAGCCGGCCAGCGTTCCGGCGCAGGCAGGGTCGCCGGCGCGGTTCTCCAGCTCGTGCGGGTCGGCCTCGAGATCGAAGAGCTGCTCGGGGTCCAGCGCGCAGCGGGTGTATTTCCAGCGTCCGTGCCGCAGGCAGACCAGGGGCGCGTAGCTCGCCTCGGCCGCGTATTCGATGGCCACGGGCGTCTGCCGCGCCGTGCCGCCCGCATAGGGCAGCAGGCTCTCGCCATCGGTCCAGGGCAGCACCTCGTCCATCGAGACCCCGGCGAGATCGCAGAGCGTCGGGGTCACGTCGACGGTCGAGACCGGGTCGGCCACCCGCCCCGGTGCCAGGCCCGGTGCCGCGATCATCAGCGGCACGCGCGACGCGCCCTCGAAGAAGGACATCTTGAACCAGAGCCCGCGCTCGCCCAGCATGTCGCCGTGATCCGAGACGAAGAGGATGATCGCCTCCTGCCGGGTCCGCTCCAGCACGTCCAGAAGCTGGCCGATCTTCTCGTCGAGATAGCTGACATTGGCGAAATAGGCCCGGCGCGACCGGCGGATGTCGTCCTCGGCAATGTCGAAGCTGCGCCAGTCGTTGGCGTCGAAGATCCGCTGCGAATGCGGGTCGTGATCCGCGTAGTCCATGGCCGGGACCGCGGGCAGCAGGTGATCGCACGCGGCGTAGAGATCCCAGAACCTGCGCCGCGCCACATAGGGATCGTGCGGATGGGTGAAGCTGACGGTCAGGCACCAGGGCCGGTCGTCATGGCCGCGCGCGAGATCGTAGAGCTTCTGCTCGGCCATGAAGGCGACCTCGTCGTCGTATTCCATCTGATTGGAGATCTCGGCCACGCCGGCGCCCGTGACCGAGCCGAGGTTGTGATACCACCAGTCGATCCGCTCGCCCGGCTTGCGGTAATCCGGCGTCCAGCCGAAATCGGCGGGATAGATATCGGTGGTGAGCCGCTGCTCGAAGCCGTGCAGCTGGTCGGGGCCGACGAAATGCATCTTGCCGCTGAGACAGGTCTGGTAGCCCGCGCGCCGCAGGTGATGGGCGTATGTCGGGATATCCGAGGCGTATTCCGCGGCATTGTCGTAGACGCGGGTGCGGTGTGGCAGCTGGCCGGCCATGAAGCTCGCCCGTCCCGGCGCGCAGAGCGGGCTGGCCGTGTAGGCGTTGGCGAAGCGCACCGACCGCGCGGCCAGCCGGCGCAGGTTCGGGGTGTGCAGCCAGTCGGCCGGCCCGTCCGGAAACAGCGTCCCGTTCAACTGGTCGACCATCAGGATGAGGATGTTCGGTTTCGTCATTGCTGCCCCGCCGCGTCGAGTTCCCGGTCCAGGTATCCCAGCGCTAGCGCAACCGCCTGCGCCCGGTCGAGCGACAGGCCCGCCAGCGCCTGGCGGATATAGACCCCGTCGATCATCGCGCCGATCCCCTGCGCGATGGCCGGGGCACGGTCGCCCGCCAGCGGTCGCAGGTCATGCACGAGGTTCGACTGCAGCCGGCGCTGGTAGATCCGCAGCAGCCGCCAGGCATCCTGCGAGGTCTGCGCCTGGACGTAGAAGTTCAGCCAGGCCGCGATGACCTCGGCGCGAAAGTTCTCGTGCTCGAAACTGGCCTTCACGATGGCTTCGACCCGGGCGCGCGGGCCGTCCGCCACGGCCAGCGCGGCGCGCACCTGCGCGCCGTAGACGCCCAGGATATGGCGCATCGCCGCGAGGAAGATCTGCTCCTTGCCGCCGAAATAGTGATGCGCCAGCGCGCTCGACATGCCGGCGCGCTTGGCGATCTGGCTGACCGTGACGTCGAGCGACCCCCGCGCGCCGATCTCGGCGATGGTCGCTTTCACCAAGGCTTCCCTTCGGATAGGCTCCATTCCGAGCTTCGGCATCCCGGCCCCCGTGCTGTTGCAATCCGAAGCTAAGTGGTTTTTAATTGACTCGTCAATCAAGAAAACAGGGAGCTTCCCATGACCTCCATCCGCTCGACCCTTCTGGCCTCCGCCGCGAGCCTCGCCATGGCCGGCAGCGCCGCCGCGAATTGCGATAGCGTGACCTTCTCGGATGTCGGCTGGACCGACATCACCGCCACGACCGCCGCGACGACGCTGGTGCTGGACGCACTCGGCTACGAGACCGACATCAAGGTGCTGTCGGTGCCGGTGACCTACACCTCGCTGGCCGAGGGCGACATCGACGTCTTCCTCGGGAACTGGATGCCGACCATGGAAGCCGATATCGCGCCTTACCGCGAGGCCGGCACGGTCGACACGGTCCGCGCCAATCTCGAGGGGGCGAAATACACCCTCGCCACCAATGCCCAGGGCGCGGCGCTGGGCATCACCTCCTTCGGCACGATTGCCGACCAGGCCGAGGCGCTGGAACGCGAGATCTACGGCATCGAGCCGGGCAATGACGGCAACCGGCTCATCATGGAAATGATCGAGTCGGGCGCGTTCGGGCTCGACGGCTTCGAGGTGGTCGAAAGCTCCGAGCAGGGCATGCTGGCGCAGGTCGGCCGGGCCGTCCGCCGGGAAGAGCCGATCGTCTTCCTCGCCTGGGAGCCGCACCCGATGAACGCCAATTACGACATCACCTACCTGACGGGCGGCGACGACTGGTTCGGCCCCAATCTCGGCGGCGCGACGGTCTACACCAACACCCGGGCCGGCTATGTCGAGGACTGCCCGAATGTCGGGCAGTTCCTGCAGAATCTCGAATTCACGCTGGCGATGGAGAACGAGATCATGGGCGCGATCCTGAACGACGGCGAGGATCCGCAAGACGCCGCGCGCGCCTGGATCTCGGCCAACCCGGACGCGCTCGACGCCTGGCTGGACGGTGTCCAGACCGCGGGCGGCGAAGACGGCCTCGCGGCGGTCCGGGCCGAACTCGGCCTCTGAGCCGGCGGCCTGACGCCAATCTCCCTCCCCCCGGAACGGGGGAGGGTCCGGGAGCGGAGAGGACAAGCGCCGGCCAACGGCGCGCCCCGGTGCAGCGCCGCCGCTTCGTCACGCACGCAGGGACAGATGCATGAACTGGCTCACCGACAACAAGATCCCCGTGGGCGACGGCGCCGCCGCCGTCTTCGACTGGCTTCAGGACAACGCCGCGGTCTTCTTCGACGCGCTTGCCATCGGCATGGAGAACCTGATCGACGGGTTGCTCTGGGTGCTGCAGACGCCGCACCCGCTCTTGGTGATCGCCGTGCTGGTGGCGCTGACCTGGGCGCTGCAGCGCAGCTGGAAGACCTGCCTCTTCGTGGCGCTGGGCTTTCTGTTCATCCTGAACCAGGACTACTGGGAAGAAACGACCGAGAGCCTGACGCTGGTGCTGGCCTCCTGCGTGGTCTGCATGGGCGTGGGCGTGCCCATCGGCATCGCCGCGGCGCACCGGCCGCGGCTCTACGCGGGCATGCGCCCGGTGCTCGACCTGATGCAGACCCTGCCGCCCTTCGTCTACCTGATCCCGGCCATCGTCTTCTTCGGGATCGGCATGGTGCCGGGGCTGATGGCCACGGTGATCTTCGTGGTGCCGGCGCCGATCCGGCTGACGCATCTCGGGATCTCCTCGACGCCGCAGTCCCTGCTCGAGGCCGCGCAGGCCTTCGGCGCCACGCCGCGCCAGACGCTCTGGAAGGTCGAGCTGCCCTACGCGCTGCCACAGATCATGGCCGGGCTGAACCAGACCATCATGCTTTCGCTGTCGATGGTGGTGATCGCCGCGCTGGTCGGGGCCGACGGGCTCGGGGTGCCGGTGGTGCGGGCGCTCAACCAGGTCAACACCGCGCTCGGCTTCGAGTCGGGCTTCATCATCGTCGTCGTCGCGATCATCCTCGACCGCATGCTCAAGATGGAGCGCCGCCCATGACCACCGCCGTGGATTTCGACAAGGTCTCCATCGTCTTCGGCGACCATCCCGAAACCGCCCTGCCGCTCATGGATGCCGGCCAGTCCCGGGCCGAGATCCAGGCCGCCACCGGCCAGGTGCTGGGCGTGCATGACTGCTCGCTCACCGTCGAGACGGGCGAGATCGTCGTGTTGATGGGGCTCTCGGGGTCGGGCAAGTCGACCCTGCTGCGCGCGGTCAACGGGCTCAACCCGGTGGTCCGCGGAAGCGTGCGGGTCAATGACGGCGACGCGATGGTCGACGTCACCCATGCCGATGCCAGGACGCTGCGGCGCATGCGGCTGCAAAACATCGCCATGGTCTTCCAGCAGTTCGGCCTGCTGCCCTGGCGCAGCGTGCGCGACAATGTCGGGCTCGGACTCGAGCTTGCCGGGCTGCCGGCCACGGACCGCCGCGCGCAGGTCGAACGCCAGCTCGAGCTGGTCGGCCTCGCCGACTGGGCCGACCGCAAGGTGGGCGAGCTCTCGGGCGGAATGCAGCAGCGCGTGGGCCTGGCGCGTGCCTTCGCCACCGACGCGCCGATCCTGCTGATGGACGAACCCTTCTCGGCGCTCGATCCGCTGATCCGCACCCGGCTGCAGGACGAGCTGCTGGACCTGCAGTCGAAGCTGGCGCGAACTATCATCTTCGTCAGCCACGACCTCGACGAGGCCTTCAAGATCGGCGACCGGATCGCGATCATGGAAGGGGGGCGCATCGTGCAATGCGGCCGCCCGCAGGAGATTTTCTCGCGCCCCGCCAACGACTACGTGGCCGATTTCGTGGCGCATATGAACCCGCTCGGCGTCCTGACGGCGCGCGACGTGATGGAGCCCTCGACCGGCCGGCACGACGCGACCGTGCCGCCCGACGCCGTGATCCAGTCGGTCATGGAAGAGGTCAAGGCCGCCCGCGCGCCGATCGGCGTGGTCGAGAACGGCGCGGTGATCGGCCAGATCACCCGCGACACCGTGATCGCCAAGCTTCTGGACCCGCGGGGCTGACGGGCCCCTTCATCGTTCCGGAAATATCCTCGGGGGTCCGGGGGCAGACAGCCCCCGGGGCCCGCCACTCAGAGCTTCGCGGCCGCGTCGGGCGGCGTCGCCGCGCGCCGGCGCAGCGCGGACTCGCGCCACGAGATAAAGCTGACCGCGCCGACCACCATCGAGCCGCCGAGCACCACCCAGGGATCGAAGGCCTCGCCGAAGACGAAAATCCCGAGCAGCGTGGCCCAGACCAGCTGCAGGAAGGTCACGGGTTGCGTCACCGCCAGCGGCGCGGCCTCGAAGGCGCGGGTCATGCTGTAATGTCCCGCCGTGGCGAAGAAGGCCACCAGCAAGAGCCAGAGCAGCTGGACCGGCGTGGGCGGCACCCAGACGACCGCCGCGAAGGGGGCGAGCCCGATGGTGACCCCGACCGACAGGAGCCCCACCACCGCGAGCGGGCTGATCTCCGCCGTCAGGCGCTTGGCCATGAGGTAGGAGACGGCGAAGGCCGGCGCGGTGAAGAGCATCGCAATATGCCCGGACGACAGCTCGCGGAAGCCCGGGCGCAGGATCACCAGCGCGCCCGCCAGCGCCACCAGGATCGCCGCGATCCGCCGCGAGGCCAGTCGCTCGCCCAGGAAAAGCGCCGCCCCGACGGAAATGTAGACCGGCGCGAGGTAGTTCATCGCGGTGACGTCCGCGATCGGGATCCGTGCCATGGCGAAGAACCAGAGGATGACGGCCAGCGTATGCGCCGCCGCGCGCAGCCCCGCGAGCGTCGCGCCCCGCCGGCCCAGCCCCGAGCGCAGCATCGGCCGGATCATCGGGATCACGAAAACCAGTCCCAGCGCGTAGCGCAGGAAGGCCGCCTGCGCGGCGGGAACGGCCTGGCCCAGGTGTTTCACCGTCGCGGTCACGGCGACGAAACAGAGCCCGGTCAGGAGCATCCAGAGGATCCCGGCGAGCGGGCGGTGGGCGGGGCTCTCGGACATGGCGGCGATCTGACCCGATCGGACCGGGGGCCGCAAGGGGCAGGCGGCCGATGCCGGGCCGGCGCGGCCGGCCGGCTCAGGCCGACAGCTGGGCCATCACCTCGTCGGAGATCTCGAAATTCGCCGTGACCTTCTGCACGTCGTCGTCGTCTTCCAGGGCCTCGAGCAGTTTCATCAGCTTCTGCGCGTTCTCGAGATCCAGCTCGGTGGTGGTCTGGGGCTTCCAGATCAGGCGGGTCGACTCGCTCTCGCCCAGCTGGGCCTCCAGCGCCGAGGCGACCTCGTGCAGATCGGTGTCGGCACAGTAGACGATGTGCCCGTCCTCGGCGCTTTCCACGTCCTCGGCACCGGCCTCGATGGCGGCCATCATCACCGTGTCGGCGTCACCGGCGTCCGCGGGGTAGGTGATCTCGCCCTTGCGGTCGAACATGAAGCTGACCGCGCCCGTCTCGCCGAGGTTGCCGCCGTTCTTGGAAAAGGTCGACCGCACGTTCGACGCCGTGCGGTTGCGGTTGTCGGTCATCGCCTCGACGATCACGGCCACGCCGTTCGGCCCGTAGCCCTCGTAGCGGATTTCCTCGTAATCCTCCGAGTCGCCGCCCTGCGATTTCTTGATCGCCCGCTCGATCACGTCCTTCGGAACCGAGTTCGACTTGGCCTCCTTGATCGCGAGCCTGAGCCGCGGGTTCTTCTCGGGGTCCGGGTCGCCCATCTTGGCGGCGACCGTGATCTCCTTGGAGAGCTTCGAGAACAGCTTGGAACGCGCCGCGTCCTGGCGGCCTTTCCGGTGCTGGATATTCGCCCATTTCGAATGGCCTGCCATGGCACTCTCTCCGTTCCGGGAAATCGGTCTGCCTGTCTATAGGGCAGGGCGCGGGGAACGTGCAAGACCGCCAGGGCGTTGCATATGTCCGCGCAATGGGCTTGTCTGTCGCCGACAGGGAGCATGCCGTGACGACCGACCAGATTATCCTTTTTGCCATTTTCCTCGTCGTCTTCGTGTTCCTGATCTGGGGGCGCTGGCGCTATGACCTGGTGGCCTTCACCGCGCTGCTGAGCGGCGTGGTCCTCGGGGTGGTCCCCTCCGACCGGGCCTTCGACGGTTTCGGGCATCCCGCGACCATGGTGGTGGCGCTGGTGCTGGTGGTCTCGGCGGGGCTGGTGCGCTCGGGCGCGGTACAGCTGATCACCCGGACGCTGATCGACAGTTCCCGCCCGCTCGGCTGGCACATCGCCACGATGGGCAGCGTGGGCGCCGTGTTCTCGGGGTTCATGAACAACGTGGCGGCGCTGGCGCTGCTGATGCCGGTCGACATCCAGACCGCGCGCAAGGCCGGGCGCAATGCCGGGCTCAGCCTGATGCCGCTGTCCTTCGCGACGATCCTGGGCGGCATGGTGACGCTGATCGGCACCCCGCCCAACATCATCATCGCCACCTTCCGCGAGGACCGTCTGGGCGAGTCCTTCGCCATGTTCGACTTCGCGCCGGTCGGCGCGGTCGCGGCGCTGGCCGGGCTGGTCTTCATCGGCACGGTCGGCTGGCGGCTTATCCCGCAGCGCGACGGCGAGGCCAGCGCCGGCGAGAACCTGATGGAAAAGGCTCGCTACGTCGCCGAGCTGACCGTGCCCGGGGAGTCGGAGGTCGTGGGCCGGAAGATCCGTGACCTGCACGAGACCGAGGAAGAGACCGACGCCGCGGTGATCGGGCTGGTCCGCGACGGCAAGCGCCGTTTCGGCCGATCGCGCAACGCGACGCTGCGCGCCGGCGACGTCCTGGTGCTGGACGCCACGCCCGAGGCCCTCGACGAGTTCCGCACCGCGCTCAGGCTCGGGTTTTCCGATACCGAGCGCGAGGATAAGCTCGACGCCGCCGGCGAGGGGCTCGAACTGCTCGAGGTGGTGGTTCCCGAACAGTCGCGCATCACCGGCAAGACCGCCCAGAGCATCGGGCTCTCCTGGCGCCAGCAGACGATCCTGATGGGCATCTCGCGCAAGGGGCGCGAGCTCACGAGCCAGGTGCGCAAGGCGGTGGTCCATCCCGGCGACATCCTGCTGCTGCTGGTTCCGGCGGGCCGCGAGAACGACGTCACCGAATGGCTCGGCTGCCTTCCGCTGGCCGAACGCGGGCTCAAGGTGACCAAGCAGGACAAGACCTGGCTGGCCATCGGGATCTTCGCCGCCGCGGTCGCGGTCGCGAGTTTCGGCTATATCTCCGTGCCCGTGGCGCTGGGCATCGTGGTGGCGCTGTTCCTGATCATGCGGATCGTTCCGATCTCGGAGGTCTACGAGCACGTGGAATGGCCGGTCGTCGTCTTGCTGGGCTCGATGATCCCGCTCGGCACGGCGCTCGAGGAGGCGGGCGGCACGGCGCTGGTGGCCAACGCGCTGACGGGACTCACGGGCGGCTTTCCCGCCTGGGCGATCCTCGCTATCCTCATGGCCGTGACGATGACGCTCTCGGACGTTCTGAACAACACGGCGACGACCATCGTGGCCGCCCCCGTCGCCATGGAGATCGCCGACACGCTGGGCGCGAATCCCGATCCGTTCCTCATGGCGGTGGCGGTGGCGGCATCCTGCGCGTTTCTGACGCCGATCGGCCACAAGAACAACACCCTGATCCTCGGTCCCGGCGGTTATGCCTTCGGCGATTATTGGCGAATGGGCCTGCCGCTCGAGGGGCTGGTGATCGGCGTGTCGGTTCCGATGATCCTGCTGGTCTGGCCGCTCTGAGCGGTCAGGCGCCGCGGCGCAGCCGACGCTCGCGCTGCAGCACATAGGCCATCGAAAGCACGGCGGCGAACGCGGTGAGGAACATGATCCACTGCAACGGCAGCGCGCCCGAGCCCGTCGTCAGCATGGCGCCCGCCAGCGCCGACAGGGCGGCGCCGCCGCCGATCATGATCGCCCCGCCGAGCCCGCTGGCGGTGCCGGCCAGGTGCGGGCGCACCGACAGCATGCCCGCGGTGGCGTTCGGCAGCACCATGCCGTTGCCGAGCCCCACGAAGGTCATGAAGCCGAAAAAGGCCAGCGCACTGCCGAGCCCGGCATAGCTCACCACCAGCGACAGCCCGAGCCCGCCGGCGCAAAGCAGCGTGCCCCAGGCGAGCATCCGGTTGATGCCGTAGCGCACGGCATAGCGCCCGGTGAAGAAATTGCCCGCCGCGTAGCCGAGCGCCGGCGCCCCGAAATAGAAGCCGAGCACCGCCGGCGTCAGGGCGTAGACCTCGGAGCCGACGAAGGGCGCGCCGCCCAGATAGGCGAAGAACGCCCCCGAACAGAACGCCGCGGTCAGCGCGTAGCCCCAGAAGCGCCGTGCCGTCAGGAGTTCGGGATACTGGCGGAACTGTTCGGCGAAGCTGGACGACCGGGCGGTCGCCGTCTCGCCCTGGTCGGCCCAGGAGAGCCAAAGCACGAACAGGCCGCCGAGGAACAGCATCACGAAATTCGCCTGCCAGCCGAAGGCCTCGTCGAGCACCCCGCCGATCGCGGGGCCGATCATCGGCACCACGGCCATGCCCATGGTGACATAGCCGATCATGCTGGCCGCCTGGTCGCCGGGCACCATGTCGCGGACGATCGCGCGGCTCAGCACCATGCCGGTGACGATGACCGCCTGGCCCATGCGGCAGGCCAGGAAAAGCTCGGCGGTGGGCGCGACCAGGCAGCCGAGCGTGAAGATCAGGAACAGGACCGCGGACCAGAGGATCACCGGGCGTCGTCCGAAGCGGTCGGAGACCGGCCCGATCACCACCTGCAGCGCGGCATTCACCGCGAGGTAAAGCGCGACCGACAGCTGCATGACGCTGTATTCGGCCTCGAAATAGGCGGTCATGCTGGGCAGAGAGGGCAGAAACACGTTCATCGCCAGCGCCGAGAGGCCGGCGAAGACGACGAGCGTGAAGATGTGGGGCGGGGTGGTCCGGTCGAGGAACCGGACATCGGGTCGCGCGGTCATGGCCGGACCTTAAGCCGCTGGCCGCGATTGTCCATTGCATTCGCAACGGAACGCCGCGTCAGGGCATGCGCGGCCAGGTGTCGGTCATCCGGTAGCCCTCGGGCCAGGGATCGTCGGGATCGCGCATCAGCTGGTGGGTGCCGGTGATCCAGGCCCGGCCGCGGATTTCCGGGATGATCGCGGGACGGCCGGCAACCTGCGTTTCTTCCGCGATGCGGCATTCGAACCGCCCGCCGAGCATCGCGCGCCCGGTGAAGCGGTCGCCCGGTCCCATCGCGCCCCGCGCGGCCATGACCGCCATACGGGCCGCGCAGCCCGTTCCGGTCGGGGAGCGGTCGACCTTGCCCGGGTCGATGACGACGGCCGAAAGGCCCTCGGGGCCGTCCGGGCCATCTGCGACGGGCGCGGTGAACTGGCAGAACGAGATATGCCGCCAGGGTGCGGCGGGATGCGCGAAGCCGAGTTGCGCGTTGGCCGCGCGGGTGATCCGCGCCCCGAGCGCCGCGATCTCGTCGGCGCGCTCGGGCACGAGCTCGAGACCGGCCTCCTCGGCGCGCACGATCACGAAACTGTCGCCGCCATAAGCCGTGTCGACCGTGAGCCGCCCCAGCCCCGGCACGTCGAGCGGGGCGTCCAGCCGGTCGGCGAAGGACGCCACGCCGCGAAAGCGGATATCGCGGGCCTTGCCGTTCTCGCAGCGCGCGGTCACCGCGATGGGGCCTGCCGGGGCCTCGATCACGAAGCGCGTCTCGGGGCCGGTGATCGGCACCATCCCGGTCTCGAGCAGCACGGTGGCCACGCAGATCGTGTTCGAACCGGACATCGGCGGCGTGTGTTCCGGCTCCATGATCAGGAAGCCCCACGCGGCCTCGGGGGCGCGTGGCGGCACGATCAGGTTCACGTGCCGGAAGACGCCGCCGCGCGGCTCGTTCAGCAAGAAGCGGCGCAGGCGGCCGTCACGCGCGAGATGGTCGCGCTGCTCCCAGAGCGTTTCGCCCGGCGGCGGCGCGACGCCGCCGGTGACGACGTCGCCGACCTCGCCCTCGGCATGGGCCGAGACGACGTGGATGAGGCGATCAGTCCGCACCGGAATTCGCAAATTTGCATTTAGCCTGCAGGGTGGTGCCAATAATTTGCAAATTTGCCATGTTTTTCTTCCGCGAAAGCCCCGCGCCGCGTATCGTCCGGCGATAAATCCAGGGGGGAGCATACGCGATGAAGGATATCCTGCAAGAACTCGAGACCCGCCGCGACCAGGCCCGGCTCGGCGGCGGCGAGAAGCGGGTCGACGGGCAGCACGCCAAGGGCAAGCTGACGGCGCGCGAGCGGCTGGAGCTGTTGCTCGACCCGGGCTCCTTCGAAGAGTTCGACATGTTCGTGGCGCATCGCTGCACCGATTTCGGCATGCAGGAAAGCCGCCCCTATGGCGACGGGGTCGTGACCGGCTGGGGCACGATCAACGGGCGCATGGTCTATGTCTTCAGCCAGGATTTCACCGTGATGGGCGGCTCGGTGTCCGAGACCCACGGCCAGAAGATCTGCAAGATCATGGACATGGCGATGCAGAACGGCGCGCCGGTGATCGGCCTGAACGATTCGGGCGGGGCGCGTATCCAGGAGGGCGTCGCCAGCCTCGCGGCCTATGGCGAGGTGTTCCAGCGCAACATCGAGGCCTCGGGCGTCATTCCCCAGATCAGCGTGATCATGGGCCCCTGCGCCGGCGGCGCGGTCTATTCCCCGGCGATGACCGACTTCATCTTCATGGTGAAGGACAGCTCCTACATGTTCGTGACCGGGCCCGACGTCGTGAAGACCGTCACCAACGAGGTCGTCACCGCCGAGGAACTGGGCGGGGCCAAGACGCACACCTCCAAGTCGTCGGTGGCCGACGCGGCCTTCGAGAACGACATGGAGGCGCTGATGGAGGTGCGCCGCCTGATCGACATGCTGCCGCTCAACAATCGCGAGCGACCGCCGCACCGTCCGTTCTTCGACGATCCGGATCGGGTCGAAACGGCGCTCGACACCATCGTGCCCGAGAACCCGAACCAGCCCTACGACATGAAAGAGGTCGTGCGCAGCGTCGCCGACGAGGGCGACTTCAACGAGATGCAGGCCGATTTCGCCAAGAACATCATCACCGGGTTCATCCGGCTCGAGGGCCAGACCGTGGGCGTGGTGGCGAACCAGCCGATGGTGCTGGCCGGCGTGCTCGACATCGACTCGGCGCGCAAGGCGGCGCGCTTCGTCCGGTTCTGCGACTGCTTCGAGATCCCGATCCTGACCTTCGTGGACGTGCCCGGATTCCTGCCGGGGACCAAGCAGGAATATGACGGGATCATCAAGCACGGCGCCAAGCTGCTCTTCGCCTATGGCGAGGCCACGGTGCCGAAGGTGACCGTCATCACCCGCAAGGCCTATGGCGGGGCTTATGTGGTCATGTCGTCCAAGCATCTGCGGGGCGACTTCAACTACGCCTGGCCGACCTCCGAGGTCGCGGTGATGGGCGCCAAGGGCGCGACCGAGATCCTCTACCGGTCCGAACTGGGCGACCCCGACAAGATCGCCCGCCGGACCAAGGATTACGAGGATCGCTTCGCCAACCCGTTCGTCGCGGCGGAACGCGGCTTCATCGACGAGGTGATCCAGCCGCGCTCGACCCGCAAGCGGGTCTGCCGGGCCTTCGCCTCGTTGCGGACGAAGACGCGGGGCATGCCCTGGAAGAAGCACGACAACATCCCGCTTTGAGGGCAGGGACCGTGCGCCGCGCGCTTCATATCCTCCTGGCCTGTGCCTTGCCGGTCCTGCCGGCGGCGGCCGCGACCCCCGTCGCGGTGCCGTCCGGGCAGGTGCTCTATCTGCAGGAGATCCTCTGGCAGGAAGACACGCTGCGGCTGCGCTTCGTCGCGCCCGGCATCGCGCGCGAGGGCGGCACGCTCGGCTTCGAGGATGTGCAGCAGGATTTCCAGGCGCTGTGCGAGACGATGGGCTTGCAGCTTCTGCGCGAGACCGGGCGCACGGTCGACCAGCTCGTCGTGAGCATGGCCGACCGCCCGCTGGCCTTCGGCGAAACCGCGCCGGACACCCGGCAGTTCTTCGAGGCGTTCCGCATCGAGAACGGTGCCTGCGTGCTGGAGGTGTTCTGACCATGGCGCCCGGATTTTCCCCGGACCGGGCCGCGGTCGCCGCGGCTGATGCATCCCGGCCACATCCCTTCGGACGGGATCGCGCTTCCTATCATTTTCCCGTGAAGTGTCGTATCGTCCGGACAGGTCGCACGAAAGCGGCCGAATTGGAACGGCGCGTCGTTCCGCCCTCTCGGGCGTCGGCGCGTGGTGGAGACAGACTGAGGAGAACGGAATGTCCAAGACCATCAAGATCGTCCTCTCGCTCGGCCTCGTGGCCTTCGCTGCCGCCTGCGCCCAGCAGGAGGAAGAAATCGTCTACGTCGAGCCCGAGCCGGTGGTCGAAGAGCCGACCTACGAGAAGTACTGATAACATTGCGGGACGGGCGGTCACGCCCGTCCCGCCGACCGCGCGCCGCACCCGGCCGGCAGGGGGGCGGCCATGCTGAAACATCGCGGGTTTCCCTCGCGCCTGCCCGGCACGGATTTCCAGTTCACGATCCGGCGTGCCCAGAAGGGCAGCGCCACACGCCTCACCCGCCGTGAGCGGTTCGCCGATCGCCGTTCGGCCGACCGAATGGCGGATGCGGGGTTTCTCGCCGCGCTGATCGAGCATTTCGGCGACGCGCCCTTCGAGCGCGGCAATCTCGACGCGGGGCGGCTGTCCTGGCTCTTCGGGCGCGAGGTCGTGCCGGCCGAAGAGCCGTTCGACCCGGAAAGCTACGCGGCGCTTCTGCGGGTCGACATGGCGGCGGCCGAGGCCGCTTTTCCCGAGCTCTTCGACGGAGATCCGGCATGATCCCGCCCATGGTCTCCGGAATCCGGCAGCAAATCGCCCATAATGCCGCCGCGACGACGCCGCGCTTGGCGCGGCGGGCGCGGTCTGGCTATCGTTTACCCGAGGCCGGTCGCCGGCCCGGTGCGCCGGCCTCGGGTATCCACAACCGTTACCCTTCCCCTCTTCTGGGGCCCGGTCGTCCGTTTTGCGACCGGGCTCATTTTCTTTTTGGCGCCAAGCCCCTGCCGGGATCGGCAGAGCCCCGCCGAAAGCCGGGCGCGCGCCTTGCGTCGGGCCGGCGCGGTTCCCATTCTGTCTGCATAGATGCGCGCCCGGACGTCCTGTCCGGCGCCTGCACCCAAGAGGGAGACACGAACCGATGCGGAAACTTGGCATACTCGCGCTTCTGGGCACTCTGCCGCTGCTCGCGGCCTGTGGCGACACGGTCGGCGAGCAGGCGCTCTTCGGCGGGGCCGCGGGCGCCGTGGGCGCGGCCGCGGTCGACGGCGACCCGGTCGTGGGCGCGGCTGTCGGCGCGGCCGGCAACACGCTTTACTGCCAGCAAAATCCGGGCCGCTGCCGCTGACCGGATCGGCCGGGCGCGCCCGGCCTGCACAATGACGGACGACAAGAACAGCCATCGGGGCCGCGCCTGCCCCGGTGGCTTTTTTCGTGTCGCATCCCGGGCCGGAACCCGGGCTGCGCTGACTGGAAGGGACGGAGAATGTTCAAGAAAATTCTGATCGCGAACCGCGGGGAAATCGCGTGCCGGGTCATCAAGACGGCCCGCCGCATGGGGATCGCGACGGTGGCGGTCTATTCCGACGCCGACAAGCATGCGCTGCATGTCCGCATGGCCGACGAGGCGGTGCATATCGGCCCGGCCCCGGCCAACCAGTCCTACATCGTGATCGACAACATTCTCGCGGCGATCCGCGAGACCGGCGTCGAAGCGGTGCATCCGGGCTACGGCTTCCTGTCGGAGAACCCGAAATTCGCCGCCGCGCTCGAGAAGGAGGGCGTCGCCTTCATCGGCCCACCCAAGGGCGCGATCGAGGCGATGGGCGACAAGATCACCTCGAAGAAGCTCGCCAAGGAAGCGGGGGTCAATACCGTGCCCGGCGTCATGGGGCTGATCGAGGACGCCGACGAGGCGGTGAAGATCAGCCAGGAGATCGGCTACCCGGTGATGATCAAGGCCAGCGCCGGGGGCGGCGGCAAGGGCATGCGCATCGCCTGGAACGACGAAGAGGCGCGCGAGGGCTTCCAGTCGTCCAAGAACGAGGCCGCGTCCTCTTTCGGCGACGACCGGATCTTCATCGAGAAATTCGTCACCCAGCCCCGGCATATCGAGATCCAGGTTCTCGGCGACAGCCACGGCAACTGCATCTACCTGGGCGAGCGGGAATGCTCGATCCAGCGCCGGAACCAGAAGGTCATCGAGGAGGCCCCCTCGCCCTTCCTCGACGAGGAGACCCGCAAGGCCATGGGCGAGCAGGCCTGCGCGCTGGCGCGCGCCGTGGACTACTGCTCGGCGGGGACGGTAGAATTCATCGTCGACGGGGACAAGAACTTCTACTTCCTCGAGATGAACACCCGCCTGCAGGTGGAACACCCGGTGACCGAGCTGATCACGGGCGTCGACCTGGTGGAGCAGATGATCCGGGTCGCGGCGGGCGAAACGCTGGCGCTGACCCAGGACGACATCAGCCTCGACGGCTGGGCGATCGAGAGCCGGCTCTACGCGGAGGATCCGTATCGCAACTTCCTGCCGTCGATCGGGCGACTGACGCGCTATCGCCCGCCCGAGGAAGCGGTCGGCGACACGGCGGTCGTCCGCAACGATACCGGCGTCTTCGAGGGCGGCGAGATCTCGATGTATTACGACCCGATGATCGCCAAGCTCTGCACCTGGGGGCCGACGCGTGCCGATGCGCTGGAGGGAATGCGCGACGCGCTCGACGGCTTCGAGGTCGAGGGGATCGGCCACAACCTGCCGTTCCTTTCGGCGGTGATGGATCACCCGCGCTTCATCTCGGGCGATATCACAACGGCCTTCATCGCCGAGGAATATCCCGACGGCTTCGCCGGCGCGGAACTGCCCGAGCCGGTCCTGCGCCAGCTCGCGGCCGCGGCCGCGGCCATGCACCGGGTCAGCGAGATCCGCGCGGCGCGGGTCTCGGGGCGGATGTCGAACCACGAGCGCGAGGTCGGCGCCGACTGGGTCGTGTCGCTGGCCGGGCATGACTACCCGGTGACGATCGCGGCCGACCGCGAGGGCTCGACGGTGAAGTTCGCCCATGGCGGGCAGCACCGCGTCGCCTCGGACTGGAAGCCGGGCATGCCGCTGGCGGTGCTCGACATCGACGCGGATCGCGTGGTGATCAAGGCCGAGCCGGTGCCGCTCGGCTACCGGATGCGCCACCGGGGCGCCGACCTGATCGTCAAGGTCCAGACCCCGCGCCAGTTCGAGCTGTCCCAGCACATGCTCGAGAAGGTGCCGCCCGACACGTCGAAAATGCTGCTTTGCCCGATGCCGGGGCTGATGGTGTCGGTCGCGGTGGAGCAGGGCCAGGAGGTGCAGGAGGGCCAGGTCCTCTGCACCGTCGAGGCGATGAAGATGGAAAACGTGCTCCGGGCCGAACGCCAGGCGGTCGTCGCCAAGATCAACGCGGGCGCCGGCGACAGCCTCGCCGTCGACGACGTGATCATGGAGTTCGAGTGATCCAATGATCGACGCGCTGCCGCTTGCCCGGACCCGCCGGATCGGCCCCTTCGAGGTGGGGCGGATCGGCTATGGCTGCTGGCGGTTCGCCGGCACGCCGGTCGCGGCGGCGCGTGAAAAGCTCGAGACCGCGCTCGCGGCGGGCATCGACCTGATCGATACGGCGGCGATCTATGGCTTCGGCGAGACGGCCTTCGGAGAGGCGGAGGAACGGCTCGGCGACGCCCTGGCCGATGCGCCGGGACTGCGCGAGAAAATCGTGCTGGTGACGAAGGGCGGGATCGTGCCGCCGATCCCCTATGACAGCCGCAAGGCCGCGCTGATCGAGAGCGTCGAGGCCTCGCTCCGGCGGCTGCGGACGGAGGCGGTCGACCTTTTCCTCGTCCACCGTCCCGATTTCCTGGCCGCCCATGCCGAGGTCGGCGCGGCGCTGGAGGAGATGCACGCCGCCGGCAAGATCCGGGCGGCGGGCGTGTCCAACTACACGGTCGCCCAAACCCGCGCGTTGCAGGCGCAGATGGACCTTCCGCTCGTGGCCACCCAGCCGGAATTCTCGGCGCTGGAACCGGCGCCGCTCTATGACGGGGTGCTGGATCTCGCGCAGGAGACGGGCCTCGCCCCGATGGCCTGGTCGCCGCTCGGTGGCGGCGCGCTGGCCACGGGGCAGGGCGGGCCCGCCCCGGCCGCGCGCCGCGACGCCGTGCTGGCCGAGATCGACCGCATCGCCGGGCGGAACGGGTGCGGGCGCGACGTGGTGGCGCTGGCCTGGGTGCTGGCGCACCCGGCGGCCCCGGTGGCGCTGATCGGCACCCAGCGGCCCGCGCGCATCCGCGCGGCCATGCGCGCCTTCGATGTCCGCTTGACCCGCCGTGACTGGTACGCGGTTCTCGAGGCTCGGCTGGGGGAGGCGATGCCGTGACGGATTACTGCCGGCGCAATTCCTCTTGCCGCATCGGCATCTTGTCGATGGCGCGGGTGATTTCGCGGATGTCCCAGGGGAAGGGCTTGCGCAGGTTCACCGTGCCGTCCTTGGCGAGGAGCGCCAGCATGAAGCCGCGCGGCCGCAGGCGTTCGCGCGCATCCGACAGGGTGTCGGGCGCGGTATCGGTGATGATCACAACGTCCCGTTCGACGAGCAGCTCCGGTTCCCGGGCCAGCAGTTCCATCTGTTCCTGGTACCGTGGATCGGCCGGGGTGTCGGCGAAGACGACGATGGGCCGCGAGATCCAGCGGAACTCGTCCAGCGTGACCTCCTCTGCCGGGAAGATCGGCAGGGTATCGGCGTCTTCCGCCGCGGCGGGCGCGGTGGCGTCGTCCCCGGCGCCAGCGTCGTTCTGGGCCGTCTGCATGCCATTGTCCCCGGTATCCAGCATCGCGGCGGTCTGGGCCGCGGCGGGTGCGGCCAGGGCGGCAAGGGCGAGAAGGGCGGCGAAGCGTGTTGTCATGTATCCTCCGGCTCCCCGACATATAGGCCGCGCCGCGCCGAAAGCGAAGGGCCGATTGCGCGGTGCGCCGACGCTCCGCCACGGCCCGCCGGCCGTTAATCCCGTGCAGAGGATCTGTGCCTAATGTCCGCGCCGATCGCACATATCCCGGCGGCCCTGGCCGCCGTCACGCGCGGGGCCCGGCGGCTTTTGGAGGTGATCCTGCATATCGGTGCGCATCGCACCGCCACCACCAGTTTCCAGCAGACCCTAGAGGCCAATCGCGCGAATTTGAGGAAAACTGGACTCGGCTTCTGGGGTCCGGCGCAGACCCGTGCGGGGCTCCTGGACGGGCTGGGCCGCGATCCCGCGCAGGCCACGGCCGCCGAGCGCGCCCGCGCGCGGCGGAGCCGGGCGGCGATCGCCGCGGCGCTCGCGGCCGAGCGGGACCGGGGAACCCGCCGGCTGGTCGTGAGCGAAGAGAACATGATGGGCACGATGCGCGGCAACCTGGCCGCGCGCGCGCTCTATCCGGGGCTGGCGGTACGGCTCGCGCGGATCGGCGCGGCTTTCCCGGAGGTGCGCCGCGTCGCGCTCGGCGTCCGCGGACTCGAAGACTACTGGGCCTCGGCCTGCGCCTATGCCATCGCCGCCGGCCTACCGGTCGCGGGTCCGTCGGCGCATGCCGCCATCGCCGCCGGACCGCGCAGCTGGCGCGACGTGGTGCGCGAGACCGCCGCGGCCTTCCCGCGGGCGGAGGTGACGGTCTGGGCGTTCGACGATGTCGTGGGCCGGCCGGCGGCGCAACTGGCCATGATGACAGGGGGCGCGGGCACGGCGGCGTTGCCGGGCGCGGCGCGGCGGCAGAACGCCTCGCTGCCGCGCGACGGGCTGCGGGCGACGCTGGCGCGGCGCGGTGCGCTGGCCGAGGCGGCGGCGATCCCGCCCGGCCCCGGCCGCTACATGCCCTTTGATCGGGATCAGCGCGCCGCGCTGCGGATCCGCTACGCTGCGGACCTCGCGTGGCTGCGGAGCGGGGCCGCGGGTCTCGCGCGTTTCACCGAAGACAGGCCGGGCCTTTCCCCCGGCCGGAGAGGACAGGGGATACCGACGTGACGGACAGCAAAGACGACTGGGCCCGGCTTGCCGAGAAAGAGCTGAAAGGCCGCCCGCTGGAGAGCCTCGACTGGACCACGCCCGAAGGCATAACGGTCAAGCCGCTCTACACCGAGGAAGACCTCGCGGGCCTCGCGCATACCGGCTCGGTGCCGGGGCAGGCCCCTTTCACCCGCGGGCCGCGGGCCACGATGTACACGGGGCGCCCCTGGACGATCCGGCAATATGCCGGCTTCTCCACGGCCGAGGACTCGAACGCGTTCTACCGCCGGGCGCTTGCGGCGGGGCAGCAGGGTGTCTCGGTCGCCTTCGATCTGGCCACCCATCGCGGCTATGACAGCGACCATCCGCGCGTCGAGGGCGACGTGGGCAAGGCCGGCGTCGCGATCGACTCGGTCGAGGACATGAAGATCCTCTTCGACGGCATCCCGCTCGACCAGGTGTCGGTCTCCATGACGATGAACGGCGCGGTGATCCCGGTGCTCGCCAGCTTCATCGTCGCGGGCGAGGAACAGGGCGTCGACCGCAAGCAGCTTTCGGGAACGATCCAGAACGATATCCTGAAAGAGTTCATGGTGCGGAATACCTATATCTACCCGCCCGAACCCTCGATGCGGATCGTCAGCGACATCATCGAGTACACCTCGACCGACATGCCGCGGTTCAACTCGATCTCGATCTCCGGCTACCACATGCAGGAGGCGGGCGCGACGCTGGTCCAGGAGCTGGCCTTCACGCTGGCCGACGGCAAGGAATACGTGAAAGCCGCGATCGGGCGCGGGCTGGACGTGGACGCCTTCGCGCCGCGGCTGTCGTTCTTCTTCGCCATCGGCATGAACTTCTTCATGGAGGCCGCGAAGCTCCGCGCGGCGCGGTTCCTCTGGCACCGCATCATGTCCGAGTTCGCGCCGAAGGACCCGCGCTCGATGATGCTGCGCACGCATTGCCAGACCTCGGGCGTCAGCCTGGCCGAGCAGGATCCCTACAACAACATCGTGCGCACCGCCTACGAGGCGATGAGCGCGGTGCTCGGCGGCACCCAGTCGCTGCATACCAACAGCTTCGACGAGGCGATCGCGCTGCCGACCGATTTCTCGTCCCGGATCGCGCGGAACACCCAGCTGATCCTGCAGAACGAGACCGGGGTGACCAACGTCGTCGACCCGCTGGCAGGCTCCTACTATGTCGAGAAGCTGACCGCCGACCTGGCGGATGCCGCCTGGGAGATCATCCGCGAGATCGACGAGATGGGCGGCATGACCAAAGCCGTCGAGTCGGGCATGCCGAAACTGCGGATCGAGGAGGCCGCCGCGCGCTGGCAGGCCGCGGTCGACCGCGGCGACGAGGTGATCGTCGGCGTCAACAAGTGGCGCCCCGAGAAAGAGCAGGAGATCGACATCCTCGACGTGGACAATGTCCGCGTCCGTGACAGCCAGATCGCCCGGCTCGAGAAACTGCGTGCCGGGCGCGACCAGGCGGCCTGCGACAGCGCGCTCGAGGCGCTGGAACAGGCGGCGAAATCCGGCGAAGGCAACCTGCTGCGGCTGGCGGTCGAGGCCGCCCGGACGCGCGCAACCGTGGGAGAGATCTCGATGGCGATGGAAAAGGCGTTCGGCCGCCACAGGGCCGAGGTGCAGACGCTGGCCGGGGTCTACGGCGCGGCCTACGAGGGCGACGAAGGCTTCGCGCAGATCAAGAAGGACGTGGACGCCTTCGCCGAGGACGAGGGACGCCGGCCCCGGATGCTGGTGGTCAAGATGGGCCAGGACGGCCATGACCGCGGCGCCAAGGTGATCGCGACGGCCTTCGCCGATATCGGCTTCGACGTGGATGTGGGCCCGCTCTTCCAGACGCCCGAGGAAGCCGCGCAGGACGCCATCGACAACGATGTCCACGTCATCGGCATCAGCTCGCAGGCGGCCGGTCACAAGACCCTGGCGCCGAAGCTGATCGCGGCGCTGAAGGAACAGGGCGCCGGGGATATCATCGTGATCTGCGGCGGCGTGATCCCGCAGCAGGACTACGAGTTCCTCAAGAAGGCCGGCGTGAAGGCCATCTTCGGCCCGGGAACCAACATCCCCGAGGCGGCGAAGAACATCCTCACGCTGATCCGCGAGGCCCGCGGGTGAACCCCGCGCCGGTCATATCCACCGCCGCCGGCGGGATTTTCAGGCAAAGCCCGAAACCGTCGCCGGATTTTCCGCCCTGTCAGGCGCGGCGCAAAAATGGTTCAATGCTAAACCATTCATCGCCGTTCAGGGAGGAGCCGCGTCAATGACCGATCGCAGCCAGGAAACCGCGCGCCAGTCGGCGCTGGACTACCACGAGCATCCGAAGCCCGGGAAACTCGAGATCCGGGCGACCAAGCCGATGGCCAACCAGCGCGACCTGGCGCGCGCCTACAGCCCCGGCGTGGCCGAGGCCTGCACCGAGATCACCCGGGACCCGGCAACCGCCCGCCGCTACACCGCGCGCGGCAACCTGGTGGGGGTCGTCACCAACGGCTCGGCCGTCCTCGGACTGGGCAATATCGGCGCGCTGGCGTCCAAGCCGGTGATGGAGGGCAAGGCGGTTCTCTTCAAGAAATTCGCCAATATCGACTGTTTCGACATCGAGCTGGACGAATCCGATCCCGAGAGGCTGGCCGACCTGGTCTGCGCGCTGGAGCCGACCTTCGGCGCCATCAACCTCGAGGACATCAAGTCGCCCGATTGCTTCATCGTGGAAAAGATTTGCCGCGAGCGGATGAACATTCCCGTCTTCCACGACGACCAGCACGGCACCGCCATCGTCGTGGGCGCGGCGGCCACCAACGCGCTGCGGGTCGCGGGCAAGCGTTTCGAGGACATCAAGATCGTCTCCACCGGCGGGGGCGCGGCGGGCATCGCCTGCCTCAATACCCTGCTGAAGCTCGGCGTGAAGCGCGAGAATGTCTGGCTCTGCGACATTCACGGTCTGGTCTACGAGGGCCGCGCAGAGGACATGACCCCGCAGAAGGCCGCCTATGCCCAGGACAGCGACCTGCGCGCGCTTGGCGAGGTGATCGCGGGAGCCGACCTGTTCCTCGGCCTGTCCGGACCGAACGTGCTGAAACCCGAGATGGTCGCCAGGATGGCCGAGCGTCCCATCGTCTTCGCCCTTGCCAACCCGGTGCCCGAGATCATGCCCGACGACGTGCGCGCCGTCGCGCCAGAGGCGATCATCGCCACGGGCCGGTCGGATTATCCGAACCAGGTCAACAACGTGCTCTGCTTTCCGTTCATCTTTCGCGGCGCGCTGGACGTCGGCGCGACCGAGATCAACGATGCCATGCAGATCGCCTGCGTCGAGGGGATCGCGGCCCTGGCCCGCGCCACCACCAGCGCGGAGGCCGCCGCCGCCTACCAGGACGAGCGGATGACCTTCGGCCCGGACTACCTGATCCCGAAGCCCTTCGATCCGCGGCTGATGGGCGTGGTCGCCACCGCCGTGGCGGGGGCCGCCATGGACTCGGGCGTCGCCACCCGCCCGATCGCGGATCTCGAGGCCTACAAGCAGACGCTCGACGGGTCGGTGTTCCGGTCCGCGCTGATCATGCGGCCGGTCTTCGCCGCCGCGCAGGGGGCCGAGCGCAAGATCGTCTTCGCCGAGGGCGAGGACGAACGCGTGCTGCGCGCGGCCAATGCCATGATCGAGGAGACGACCGACACCCCGATCCTGATCGGCCGGCCCGAGGTCGTCGGCCGGCGCTGCGAACGCGCCGGGCTTCCGATCCGCCCGGGCGCCGATTTCGAGATCGTGAACCCGGAAAACGATCCGCGCTACCGGGACTACTGGGGCACCTATCACCAGCTGATGGAGCGGCGCGGCGTCACCCCCGACATCGCCAAGGCCGTGCTGCGCACGAACACCACCGCGATCGCCGCGGTGATGGTGCACCGGGGCGAGGCCGACAGCATGATCTGCGGCACCTTCGGGCAGTATCTCTGGCATCTGAACTACGTCACCCAGGTCCTGTCGGAGGGCGATCTGCACCCGGTCGGGGCGTTGAGCCTTATGATCCAGGAAGACGGGCCGCTTTTCCTGGCCGACACGCAGGTGCATCCCGAGCCGACGCCGGAACAGGTCGCCGAGACGGTGATCGGCGCCGCGCGCCACGTGCGCCGCTTCGGGGTGGCGCCGCAGATCGCGCTCTGTTCGCATTCGCAGTTCGGCAATCTCGACACCGAGAGCGCGCGGCGCATGCGCGGCGCGATGCGGCTGCTGGAACAGATGGCGCCGGATTTCGCCTTCGAGGGCGAGATGGCCGCCGACGCGGCGCTCGACCCGGAGCTGCGCCGCCGGATCTTCCCCAACGCCCGCTTCGACGGGCCGGCCAACGTGCTGGTCTTCCCGGGCACCGACGCGGCCAGCGCGGCGCGCAACGTGCTCAAGATGCGGGCCAACGGGCTCGAGGTGGGGCCGATCCTGATGGGGATGGGGAACCGCGCCCATATCGTCACACCGTCGATCACCGCGCGGGGGCTGCTGAACATGGCCGCGCTCGCGGGAACGCCGGTGCAGCATTACGGATGACACAGGAGGAGGACAAAGATGGGGTACCGGGAGGTCTACGAGGCGTGGCGCGCCGACCCAGACGGTTTCTGGATGCGCGAGGCCGAGGCCATCGATTGGGACAGGAAACCCTCTAAGGCGCTGTTCGACGGCAACGCGCCGCTCTACGAGTGGTTTTCCGACGGGATGGTCAACACCTGCTGGAACGCGGTCGACCGCCATGTGGAGGCCGGCCGCGGCGGGCAAGTGGCGATCATACACGACAGCCCGGTCACCGGCACGATCCACAAGATCACCTATGCCGAGCTGCGCAACCGCGTCGCCAGCCTTGCCGGTGCGCTCCGCGCCAAGGGCGTCGAGAAGGGCGACCGCGTCATCATCTACATGCCGATGGTGCCGGAAGCCCTGGAGGCGATGCTCGCCTGTGCCCGGATCGGGGCGATCCACTCGGTCGTCTTCGGGGGCTTCGCCGCGCATGAGCTGGCGGTGCGCATCGACGATGCCCGGCCCAAATGCATCATCGCCGCCAGCTGCGGGATCGAGCCCGGCCGCGTGGTCCATTACAAGCCGTTGCTGGACGGCGCGCTCGAGCAGGCCGAACACGAGCCGTCCTTCTGCGTGATCTTCCAGCGCGAGCAGGAGGTCGCCCGTCTCGAGGCGGGCCGCGATCACGACTGGTACGCCTTCCAATACGGTGTCGAGCCGGCAGACTGCGTGCCGGTCGAGGGCAGCCACCCGGCCTACATCCTCTACACCTCCGGCACGACCGGCGCGCCCAAGGGCGTTGTGCGCCCGACGGGCGGGCACCTCGTGGCGCTGAACTGGACGATGAAGAACATCTACAACGTGGCGCCGGGCGAAACCTTCTGGGCGGCCTCGGACGTGGGCTGGGTCGTGGGGCACAGCTACATCGCCTACGCGCCGCTCATCCACGGCAACACCACGATCGTCTTCGAGGGCAAGCCGGTCGGCACGCCGGATGCGGGCACCTTCTGGCGGGTGATCCGCGACCACGACGTGAAGTCCTTCTTCACCGCGCCGACGGCCTTCCGTGCGATCAAGCGCGAGGATCCGAAGGGCGAGTTCCTGAAGGCCTACGACACCTCCTGCCTGCGCACGCTGTACCTGGCCGGCGAACGCGCCGACCCGGACACGATCCACTGGGCGCAGGACATGCTGAAGGTGCCGGTGGTCGATCACTGGTGGCAGACCGAGACCGGCTACGCCATCACCGCGATCCCGATGGGGATCGAGGAAATGCCGGTCAAGATCGGCTCCTCGGGCGTGCCGATGCCCGGCTACGACGTGCAGATCCTCGACGAGGGCGGCCAGCCCATGGGGCCGAACACGCTGGGCGCGGTGGCGGTGAAACTGCCGCTGCCGCCGGGCACGCTGCCCACGCTCTGGAACGCCGAGGCGCGCTTCAAGAAAAGCTATCTCGAGCATTTCCCCGGCTACTACGAGACCGGCGATGCGGGCATGATCGACGAGGACGGGTATCTCTACATCATGGCGCGCACCGACGACGTCATCAACGTGGCCGGCCACCGCCTGTCCACCGGGGGCATGGAAGAGGTGCTCGCCGGGCATCCGGACGTGGCCGAATGCGCGGTGATCGGTGTGTCGGACGAGCTCAAGGGCCAGATGCCGGTGGGCTTTCTCTGCCTGACCAAGGGCGTGAACCGCCCCCATGACGAGATCGTCTCGGAATGCGTGAAGCTGGTCCGCGACCAGATCGGCCCCGTCGCGGCCTTCAAGAAGGCCGTGGTGGTCGACAGGCTGCCCAAGACCCGCTCGGGCAAGATCCTGCGCGCCACGATGGTCAAGATCGCCGACGGGGCGGCGTTCAAGATGCCCGCCACGATCGACGACCCGGCGATCCTCGACGAGATCAGGGACGCGCTGCAGACGATCGGCTACGCCGGGGACTGACCGGGGACGGGCGGGGCGCGTCTCCGCCCGGCTGTATTCCGGGGCGGCGGATCCTATATCTGTCCCATGACACGCAGGAGCCCGCCATGCCACGCCTTGCCGCGCTTTGCCTCGCCCTCTGTCTCGCCGCGCCGGCGGCGGGGGCCGGCATGATCGACGATTTCACGGACACCCGCGCCGGCGACTGGCGCTTCTTCACCGACCAGGTCATGGGCGGGGTCTCCACCGGTGCGGCGCGGCTGGAAACCAGCGGCGACCGGCGCGCCCTGCACCTGACCGGCACGGTCAGCACCGAGAACCGCGGCGGCTTCATCCAGGCGCGCAAGGACCTGCCCGACGGTCTGCCCGCGGGAACGGAGGCCATCACCTTGACCGCGCGCGGCAACGATACGCGCTATTTCCTGCATATCCGCACCCGCGGCACCGTGCTGCCCTGGCAGTACTACCAGGCGCCCTTCGAGGTGACCGGGGACTGGCGGGACATCACCGTGCCGCTCTCGGCCTTCGAGCGGTCCGGGCGGCTGCTCGGCGCCGAGGTGACCCCGGAGAGCGTCCGCTCCATCGCGGTCGTCGCCTATGGCCGCGACCATGCGGCCGATCTCTGGGTCGCGCGGATCGGGACGCGCTGACGGCTAGTGCGCGTGGTGGGTCCGGCGCGGGTCCATCATGCCTTCCTTCACGCCGAAGCGGATCAGCAGCACGTTGACCGGGTAGGCCGCGAAGAGCCCGCAGGTCAGCGATACCGTCAGCGAGGACCAGAAGCGCACATCGCCCAGCCCGGCATCGCCGGCCAGCGTCAGGTCGACCCCGATGGCCACGATTTCCATCACCGCGATCGATGGCGTTTCGGCCAGGAAGGCATCCCACATCGCCGTGCGGAAGGGCACGCCTTCCTGCATCAGCGGACCGACGGTCAGCGCGTAGCCGGCGACATAGGCCATGGCGAAGGTGATCGCCGCCACCCAGATCGTGTCGAGCGTCAGCAGACCCACTGCGATGACCAGGCCCGCGATCTCGCCCATGCCGCAGCCGGAATAGCAATGCGCCACCGATCGGAAGGCGCGCCGCGCAAGCCCGTCGTGCCGGATTTCCTTGCGCCCGGTCGTCCAGTAGATCAGCAGGCCGAGCGGGCCGGAATACACCACCGTCAGCGCCCAGACGACTTTCATGAGGCCCATCAGGTGGCTGTTGCGGGTTCGCAGGTCGTGGATCGTCAGGGCAAGGCTCGGCAGCATCAGGACGGCCCAGCCGATCAGGAACCAGGGGCTCGACAGGATGATCTGGATGGTCTGCATGACGGCTCCGTCGTCGGGGCGGGGGAAGGGCTCGGGCACCCAACCCCTGCGAAACCGGATCGGTTCCGCCTTGGCCCCTTGCATCCGTCCGGGGCCAGGCGCAGACTCCTCCCGGTGGCATCAAGGAGAGACCCGGATGGATCTGATGGACGCGGCGCGTGCCGCACGGGAGAACGCGCACGCCCCTTACTCGGGCTTCAAGGTCGGGGCCGCCATCCGGACCCGGCGGGGCATGGTCTATGCCGGTTGCAACGTCGAGAACGTCTCCTACCCCGAAGGCACCTGTGCCGAGGCCGGCGCCATCGCGGCGATGGTCGCCGCCGGCGAGACCGAGATCGCGGAAGTCCTGGTGATCGCCGACAGCCCGGTGCCGGTGACCCCCTGCGGTGGGTGCCGGCAGCGGCTCTCGGAATTCGCGAGCCCCGAGGTGCCGGTGATCCTCGCGGATCTGTCCGGCGAGGCCGGGCGCATGACGCTGGGCGATCTCCTGCCCGGGGCCTTCGATCGCGCGCACATGGCGCTCGACTGAGCCGCGCGATGCCGGACGCCCGCACGATCATCGCCGCGAAGCGCGACGGCCGCGCCCTGGACGCCGCCCAGCTCGACTGGTTCGCGCAGGGGCTCGCGGACGGCAGGGTGAGCGACGCGCAGGCCGCGGCCTTCGCCATGGCGGTCTTGCTGAACGGCATGACGGGCGCGGAGCGCGCCGCGCTGACCCGCGCCATGCGCGACACGGGCGACGTGCTGGCCTGGGACCTGCCCGGCCCGGTGCTCGACAAGCATTCGACCGGCGGCGTGGGCGATGCCGTCTCGTTGGTGCTGGCGCCCGCGCTCGCGGTCTGCGGGGCCTATGTGCCGATGATCTCGGGGCGCGGGCTTGGCCATACCGGGGGCACGCTCGACAAGCTCGAGGCGATCCCGGGCTACCGCACCGATCTCGACGAGGCGCGCCTGCGCCGGGTGGTGGCCGAGACAGGCTGTGCCATCACCGGCGCCACGGGCGAGATCGCGCCGGCGGACCGGCGGCTTTACGCGGTGCGCGACGTTTCGGGCACGGTCGAAAGCCTCGACCTGATCACCGCGTCGATCCTGTCCAAGAAACTCGCCGCCGGGCTGGATGCGCTGGTGCTGGACGTCAAATGCGGCTCCGGGGCCTTCATGAAGGATGCCGCGACGGCCCATGCGCTGGCCGAGAGCCTCGTCGCCGGGGCCGATGCAGCCGGATGCCGGGCCGCGGCGCTGGTGACCGATATGAACGAGCCGCTGGCCCGGTCCGCCGGCAACGCGCTGGAGGTCGCCAACGCCGTGGCGCTCCTGCGCGGAGAGGAGGTCGATGCCCGGCTCTGGGACGTGACCGTGGCGCTCGGCGGCGAGGCGCTGGCGCTGGGCGGGCTGGCCGCCGACCCGGCGGAGGGTGCGCACCGGCTGGCCGAGGCGCTGCAATCGGGCCGCGCGGCAGAGCGTTTCGGCACGATGGTCGCCGCGCAGGGTGGCCCGGCGGATTTCGTGGAGAACAGCCGGCGTCACCTGCCGCGGGCGCCCGTTGTCGAGGAAGTCACCCAGCCGGGCCGCGGATTCGTATCTGAAATCGATACCGCGGCGCTCGGCCGCGCTGTCGTGGCGCTGGGCGGCGGTCGGCGGGTGCAGGGTGATCCGATCGACCCGGCGGTGGGGCTCGACGACCTGGCCGGGCTGGGTGCGCTGGTCGATCCGCAGACCCCGCTGGCGCTGGTCCACGGGACGGATCCCGACGCCGTCGCCGCCGCGGCCGGGGCCGTGCGGGCCGCCTACGGCATTTCCGACGTTCCGCCCGATCCCGCGCCCCTGATCCGCGAGCGGGTGCGGGGATGACACGGGCCTTCCTGATCGTGCTGGACAGCGTCGGCGCGGGCGGCGCGCCCGACGCGGCCGATTTCGGCGACGCCGGGGCCAACACGCTGGCCCATATCGCCGAGGAATGCGCCGCCGGCCGGGCCGACACCGGGCGGGAGGGACCGCTGCGCCTGCCCAACATGGACAGGCTCGGGCTGTCGGCGGCTGTGCGGCTGGCCTCGGGATGCGCGATGCCGGGGCTGGGCGCGACGCCGCAAGGGCGTTGGGGCGCGGCGACCGAGCGATCGCCGGGCAAGGACACGCCCTCGGGGCACTGGGAACTGGCCGGTGTCCCGGTGCCCTGGACATGGCATTACTTCCCGGACACCGACCCCGCTTTCCCCCCCGAGCTCTCTGCCGCGGTGGCCGAGGCTGCCGGGACCGGCGGGATCCTCGGAAACCGGCACGCCTCGGGGACGGTGATCCTCGAGGAGCTCGGGGCCGAACACATGCGCAGCGGCTGGCCGATCTGCTATACCTCGGCCGACAGCGTGTTCCAGATCGCCGCCCACGAGGAGGTGTTCGGTCTCGACCGGCTGCTCGATCTCTGCCGGGCGGTGGCGCCGCGGCTCCATGCCATGCGCGTCGGGCGGGTGATCGCCCGGCCCTTCATCGGGACGCCCGAGGCGGGCTTCACCCGTACCGGGAACCGCCGCGACTTCGCCATCGCGCCGCCCGCGCCGACACTGCTCGACCGTGTCGCCGGGGCAGGGCGGCGCAGCTATTCGGTCGGCAAGATCCGGGACATCTTCTCGGGGCGGGGGATCACCGATGCCGGGCCGAAGGGCAGCGACGCCGAACTGTTCGAGCAGCTCGTCGCGCTCGGCGACACGGCCGAGGACGGCGCGCTCGTTTTCGCCAACCTGGTGGAGTTCGACTCGCTCTATGGCCATCGGCGCGATGTCGCCGGCTATGCCCGGGCGCTCGAATGGGTCGACGCGGCGCTGCCGCGCTTTCTCGACCGGCTCGGCCCCGGCGATGTCGCGGTGCTGACGGCCGATCATGGCAACGACCCGACCTGGACCGGCACCGACCACACCCGCGAACGCGTCCCGGTTCTGGTCGCCGGGGCGGGGCCGGGCGCCATGGGGCTACGCGGCTTCGCCGACGTGGCGGCGAGCCTGGCCGTGCATCTCGGCATCCCGCCCGGCCCCGAGGGCGAGTCGTTCCTGCCGTGAGCCGGCCGGGCGCACTGGCTCTGGACCCGCGCCCGCGGCCCGGCTAAGCAGGCGGGATGGACTTCGCGGAAACTCCCAAGCTCGAGCTGCACCTGCATATCGAGGGCGCCATGCCCCCGGATTTCGCGCGGCGTCTCGCGGATGAGAAGGACATCGATCTCGGCGGGCTCTTCGATGATCGCGGGGCCTATGCCTACCGCGATTTCTTCCATTTCCTGCAGGTCTACGACCAGGCCTGCAGCGTGCTGCAAACGCCCCGGGACTATGCGCGCCTGACCGGCGAGATCCTGCGGCGTTCGTCCGGGGACGGGGTGATCTACACCGAGATGTTCCTCTCTCCGGATTTCTGCGGAGGCGGCGATCTCGGCGCCTGGCAGGAGTATCTCGCCGCGATCGAGGAGGCCGCGCGAACCGCCGAGGCGCGCCACGGGATCGTGATGCGGGCCGTGGTCACCGCCGTGCGCCACCTTGGGCCGGAGCAGGCGAAATCCGCGGCACGCTGCGCGGCCGAGACCGCGGGCGCCTTCTTGACCGGCTTCGGGATGGCCGGGGACGAGACGCGCGGTCGCGCGGGCGATTTCGCCTGGGCCTTCGACTGCGCGCGCGAGGCGGGGCTGGGGCTGACGAGCCATGCCGGCGAATGGGCCGGGCCGGAGTCGGTGCGCGAGACGCTGGACGCCTTGCGCCCGGCGCGGATCGGCCACGGGGTGCGCGCCGCCGAGGATCCGGCGCTGGTCGCGCGGCTGGCCGAAGCCGGCACGGTCCTCGAGGTCTGTCCGGGATCGAACATCGCGCTCGGGCTCTATCCCGACTGGGCCGCGCACCCGGTCGCGCGGCTGCGTGCGGCGGGGGTGAAGGTCACGCTCTCGACCGACGATCCGCCCTTCTTTCACACGCGCCTGCCGCTCGAATACGCCCGTATGGCGGAGGCCTTCGGATGGGAACCGGCGGATTTCACCGAGATGAACCGCGCCGCGGCCGCGGCCGCCTTCTGCGACGCGGCGACCCGCGCCGCGCTGCTGAAACGACTGGAGGACGCCACATGAGCGACAACGTCACCATCGTCGACCACCCGCTGGTCCAGCACAAGCTGACCGTGATGCGGGACCTGGCCACCAGCACGGCCTCGTTCCGGCGACTGCTGCGCGAAATCTCGATGCTGCTGGCCTACGAGGTCTCGCGCGACCTGCCGCTCGTCGAGACCACGGTCGAGACACCGCTGATGGAGATGGAGTCGCCCGTGCTGGCCGGCAAGAAACCGGCGCTCATCTCGATCCTGCGGGCCGGCAACGGGCTGCTCGACGGGGTGCTGGAACTGATCCCCTCGGCCAGGGTGGGCTTCGTCGGGCTCTACCGGGACGAGGCGACGCTTGAGCCCGTCGAGTATTACTTCAAGGTGCCATCGGAACTGGGCGCGCGGCGGGTGATCGTCGTCGACCCGATGCTGGCGACCGGCAATACCTCGGCGGCGGCCATCGACAAGCTCAAGGCCGCCGGCGCCCGCGATATCCGGTTTCTCTGCCTGCTGGCCGCGCCCGAGGGCGTCGCGCGCATGTCCGAGGCGCATCCCGACGTGCCCATCTTCACCGCGGCGGTGGATGAGAAGCTGAACGACAAGGGCTATATCCTGCCCGGTCTCGGCGATGCCGGCGACCGGATGTACGGCACCCAGTGACCGCCCCGGGCCGATGCGCTCGCGGTCGCGCGCGCGGCTTTTCCCAGGCGGGCCGGCAGGCCGGACCTTGGCCGGTGCCGGGGTCTCGCCGCTGCCTGCCGCCGGCGCCCGCCGCCATCGCCCGAAGGGCGGCCTTTTCACACGAGGAGGGGTGACCATGTCCGAAATCCTGATCCGCGGCGCCGCCTGCGTGGTGACCATGAACGACCGGCGCGAAGAGATCTCCGGCGGCGATATCCTGGTCCGCGACGGAGAGATCGCCGCGGTGGGCACGGGGCTGACCACCACGGGCGCCACCGTGTCGGCCTCCGGCTGTGTCGTGACGCCGGGCCTCGTCAACACGCATCACCATCTTTACCAGAGCCTGACGCGCGCGGTGCCCGGCGCGCAGGACGCGCTGCTGTTCGGCTGGCTCGAGACGCTCTACCCGATCTGGGGGCGGATGGGGCCCGGGGATATCCGGGTCTCGGCCCTGGCCGGGTTGGCGGAACTGGCGCTTTCGGGCTGCACGCTGACCTCCGACCATCTCTACCTCTACCCGAACGGCGCGCGTCTCGACGACACGATCGACGCGGCCCGCGAGATCGGTCTGCGCTTCCATCCGACGCGCGGCGCGATGAGCATCGGGGAAAGCGCGGGCGGATTGCCACCTGACAGCCTTGTCGAAAACGAACACGAAATACTGGAAGATTGCATCAGGGTGATCGATTCCTTTCACGATTCGAACCCCGGCGCCATGATCCGGGTTGGCGTCGCGCCCTGTTCGCCGTTTTCCGTCAGCCGGGAGCTGATGCGCGACGCGGCGCTGCTGGCGCGCGACAAGGGGGTGATGCTCCACACGCATCTCGCGGAGAACGCCGAGGATATCGCCTATTCCATGGCAAGGTTTGGCTGCCGGCCCGGCCAGTACGCCGAAGAGCTGGGCTGGACCGGGCCGGATGTCTGGCATGCCCACTGCGTGATGCTGGACGCCCCCGAGATCGCGCTCTTCGCCCGGACGCGGACCGGCGTCGCGCACTGCCCCTGTTCCAATTGCCGGCTGGGCAGCGGCATCGCGCCGGTGCGCGCGATGCGCGACGCCGGCGTTTCCGTGGGGCTGGGCGTCGACGGCTCGGCGTCGAACGACTCCGGCAACCTCGTGGCCGAGGCACGCCAGGCGATGCTGCTGCAGCGCGTGGCGCGCGGCGCCGACGCGATGAGCGCCCGCGAGGCCCTGGAGATCGCCACCCGCGGCGGTGCCGCGGTGCTGGGGCGGGACGACTGCGGCCGGATCGCGCCGGGCATGCGGGCCGATATCGCCATATGGGATGTCTCGGGGGTCGAGAGCGCCGGCAGCTGGGACCCGGCGGCGCTGCTGCTGGCGGGGCCCACGCGGGTGCGCGATCTCTATGTCGAGGGGCGCGCGGTCGTCCGCGACGGCGAGGTGGCGACCATCGACCTGCCGGCGGTGCTGGCCGATCAGCGCCGCCGCGCCGCGGCCCTGGCCGGCATCTGAAAGCGGCGTTGCACCCGGCCGCGTCTCTGGGCAATCTGTTCCGGGTAATGGCAGGGAGATGCCGCATGATCACCGTCTGGGGACGGGCCACCTCGTCCAACGTGCAAGCCGTGATGTGGTGCCTGGCCGAGCTGGGGCTCGAGCCCGTGCGCCACGATGCCGGCCATGTCCATGGCGGGCTCGACACGCCGGACTTCCTGGCGATGAACCCGAACGGAACGATCCCGGTGCTCAGGGACGGGACCGGCGACGCGATCTGGGAGACCGGCGCCATCCTGCGCTACCTCGCGGCGCGCTATGGTGACGCGCATTTCTGGCCGGCCGATCCGGCGGCCCGGGCGCAGGTGGACAAATGGGCGGAATGGGCGAAGATCAACGTGGTCACGGGCTTCGTGCGCCCGGTTTTCTGGCGCGTGGCCAAGACCGCGCCGGCCGACCGCGACCCGGTTGCGATCGCGGCGGCGCTGCGCGCGCTCGACCGGTTCCTCGCCGTGGCCGAGGACCGGCTGGCGGCCCATGATTTCCTTGCCGGAGAGAGCTTTACGCCGGCCGATATCCAGTTCGGCCATGTCCTCTGGCGCTATTACGACATCGATATTCCGCGCGGGGATTTCCCGGCGATCCGCCGGTATTACGAGCGGCTGGCCGCGCGCCCGGCCTACCGCGCGCATGTCATGATCCCGTATGACAGCCTTGCACCGGGGGCGGCCTGATGCGCCGGGTGCGCCTCCTCTGGGCCGCGGCGGCGCTCGCGGTGATGCCGGTTGGCGCCGCCCCGGCGGCCGAAGACGTGACCGGCGCGCTGCTGGCCGAGGTCAACGCGGTACGCGCCGCACAGGGCCGGGCGCCGCTCGAACCCGACGCGGCGCTGGCGCGGACCGCGGCCGGGCATGCCGATGCCCTCGTCGCCAGCGGCGGGTTCTCGCATCTCGGTCCCGACGGCAGCTCGCTGGCCGATCGTCTCGACCGGACCGGCTACGGGCCTTGCCGGGCGGCCGAGAACCTCGCGCAGGGGCAGCGCGGTGCGGCCGAGGTGGTCGGGGACTGGCTGGAATCGCGCGGCCACCGGCGCAATCTCCTCCATCCGGACCTGACCGAGCTTGGCGCCGCGCGCGGGGCGGGCGATCTCTGGGTGCTGGTGATGGGGCGGCCGGGCTGCTGAGCCTCAGGACAGCGGGGCGCCGCCGATCCAGACGGCCGCGACGGCGCGGTCGTCGCCCATCATGATCGTGGGGAAAAGGGCCTCCCATATATCGCCGGCCCGTGCCGCGCGCTGCGCGATGGCGGGGGTCGAGGCCAGGTCGAGCACGACGAGATCGGCCTCCATCCCCGGGGCGAGGCGCCCGATCCGGTCGCCCATGCGCAGCGTCGCCGCCGCGCCCGCCGTGGCAAGCCAGATCAGCTGCGCGGGATGCAGCGGCGTGCCGCGCAGCTGGCCGATCTCGTAGGCCGCGGCCATGGTCCGGAGCATGGAAAAGGACGACCCGCCGCCGGTATCGGTGGCGAGCCCCACCCGGTGACCCGCCGCCGTCAGCCCGGCCATGTCGAAGAGCCCCGAGCCGATGAAGGTGTTGGAGGTCGGGCAATGGGCGATCGCCGATCCGCTTTCGGCAAGGCGCGCGCGTTCGCGGTCGGTCAGGTGGATGGCGTGGCCGAACACCGCGCCGGGCCCGACCAGCCCGGCCCGCTCGTAGGTGTCGAGGTAATCGCGCGCCTCGGGGTAGAGGCGGGCGACCCAGTCGACTTCGTCCAGCTGTTCGGCAAGATGGGTCTGCATCAGGCAGTCGGGATGCGCCGCCCAGAGCGCGCCCAGCGCCTCGAGTTGCGCGTGGCTCGAGGTCGGCGAGAAGCGGGGCGTTACCGCGTAGGTCAGCCGCCCGCGCCCGTGCCAGCGCGCGATCAGCGCCGCCGACTCGTCATGGGCCGACTGGGCCGTGTCGCGCAGCCCGTCGGGGGCGTTGCGATCCATGCAGGTCTTGCCGCCCGCGACCCGCAGCCCGCGCCGCGCGGCCTCGGCGAAGAAGGCGTCGACGCTCTCGGGATGGATCGTGCAATAGCTGCAGACCGTGGTGGTGCCGTTGGCCAGCACGAGGTCGAAGTACCGCGCCGCGGTCCGCGCGGCGTAGTCCGGATCGCCGAAGCGCATCTCCTCGGGAAAGGTGTAGTCGTTCAGCCAGTCGATTAGCCGCTTGCCCCAGCTGGCGATCATGGCGGTCTGGGGATAGTGGACATGGGCGTCCACGAAGCCCGGCAGGATCAGCCGATCGCCGTAATCATGCAGGCTGGCGCGCGGATGGGCGGTGCGCAGGGCGTCGGCCGGGCCGGTCGCGGCGACGCGCCCGTTTTCCACCAGCACGGCCCCGCGCGAGTCGTGGCGCGCGGCCTCGGGCAGGGGCGCGTGGAACGGGTCGGCGGGGAAATCCAGCGTCTGGCCGATCAGCAGGGCGGGTCCGGTCATGCGGTGTCCTGTTCACGTGGTACGGGGCGGCGCGCGCGCGCACGCACACGCGGCGCGGCGCCGGTCCCAGCCTAGCGCAGCGGGCCGCGCCGCGCTTTCTGGATTTCCCTGATAGCCTTTCCGGAGCCGGGCGGAAATCCCGTGGTTTCGCGGCTTTGTCCCCTGTCGCATCGCGCGGCGCTTCGCTAGAGTGACGCCGCGGGACCGGATCACGGCCACGGCGGAGGGCAGGGTGAGCGAGGACGAGCTGCAGGAACGCGACGATCCGTCGGGCGAGACCGATGCCTACGCGCTGGACAACCGCAAGGTGGGCCAGATCCTCGGCGCGGTGGAACTCGGCGCGGCCGAGCGTCTGGACGAGTTGCTGGAGCCTCTGCACGCGGCCGATATCGCCGACCTGCTGGAACAGATCGCGCCGGGCGAGCGGCGCGACCTGCTGGCGCTCTGGTCGGCGGGCATCGACGGCGAGGTGCTGTCGGAGCTCGACGACAGCCTTCGCGCGGAGGTGATCGAGTACCTGCCGGCCGACGTGCTGGCGCGGGCGGTCCGGGCGCTCGAGTCCGACGACGTGGTAGACCTCGTCGAGGACCTGGAGCCGCAGCAGCAGGGGGTGGTTCTGTCCGCCCTGGAAGAGGCCGACCGGGCCGCCGTCGAACAGGCGCTGACCTATCCCGAATACACCGCGGGCCGGCTGATGCAGCGCGAACTGGTCATGGCCCCGGCGCACTGGTCGGTGGGGGACGCCATCGACTACATGCGCGCCGAGGAAGACCTGCCCGAGCAGTTCTACCACATCATGATCGTGGATCCCCGCCACAAGGTCATCGGCCAGGTGGCGCTGGGACGGCTGATGGCCTCGCGTCGCGACGTCAGGCTGACCGACATCATGGACGAGGATTTCGTCCCGATGCCCGTCACCCAGAGCCAGGAAGACGTGGCCTATGCCTTCAACCAGTATCACCTGATCACCGCGCCGGTGGTCAACGAGGACGAGCGGATCGTCGGCGTCATCACCATCGACGACGCCATGGCGGTGCTCTCGGAGGAGGCGGAGGAAGACATCCTGCGCCTGGCCGGTGCCGGCGAGGGGCGGCTGTCCGACGGGATACTCGAGACGGTGCGGCGGCGCTTTCCCTGGCTCTTCGTCAACCTGCTGACGGCGATCGCCGCCTCGGTGGTGATCGCGCAGTTCACGGGCGTGATCGAGGCGATCGTGGCGCTCGCGGTGCTGATGCCCATCGTGGCCTCGATGGGTGGCAATGCCGGGACCCAGTCGCTGACCGTGGCCGTGCGCGCCATCGCCACCAAGGACCTTACCGGGTCGAATGCCCTGCGCGTGGTCCGGCGCGAGGCGGTCGCGGGACTTCTCAACGGCCTGGCCTTCGCCGTGATCATGGGGGTGGTGGGCGTTCTCTGGTTCGGAACGCCCGTCCTGGGCGCGGTGATCGGGATCGCCATGGTGGTCAACCTGGTGATCGCCGCGCTGGCCGGGATCCTGATCCCGATGGGGCTGGAACGGCTGGGGATCGACCCGGCCCTGGCGTCGGGCGCTTTCGTCACCACGGTGACCGACGTGGTGGGGTTCTTTGCCTTCCTCGGGCTGGCGGCGGTTCTGATGCTCTGAGGAAATCGCGGCGCGCTGGCGCGCGCCAAGACGGTTTGCGCGCCCGTGCCGGGCGCGCGGTGCCTCCGGCGGGGATATTTCCGGAACGGTGAACCGGCGGGTCAGCCGTCCCCGGGCAGTTCCAGCACGATGTTCCGGCCCCGCTTGACGTAGCGCAGCGCGTCGCGCCCGATCGCGGCGACCTGGCCGCCGTCGAGGCGGTCGCCCACCTCGACCTTGACGTAGCGCCCGTTGGAGAGCCGCACCAGCGCGCGGCGGTTCGAGGCGCTGCCATAGACACCGATCAGGTTGATCCGGTTGAGACGGATCGCGTTCTCGACCGTCGCCTGGCGCGCGACGGAGGCGCTGGTCGGCAGGGTCGGCGCGGCGGGCGCCGAGAGCGCCGCGGCCGGGGTGCGCCGCGCGGTGGAGACGACGCTCTCGAAGTTGTCGGGGCGCGGGGCCGGGGTGATCGTGGCCCGCACGGCGAGGGCCGTGCCGCCGGCGACCGGGGCGTCGGGCGCCGGCCCGGGCGTCGCGGTGGCGGTGGCGGCGGGGGCGCTTGTCCGGGGCCGTGGCCGGACCTGGGCCAGCTCGTCGCGGGTGCGCCCGCCGAGCCGCGTGATCTCGGTCTGCTCGGCCAGTCCCTCGGGGCGGGGGCGCGGTTCCTTGCCCTTGAGCGGGTTCGGGGGCGGCGGCGGCGCCGCGGCCGCCGGGCGGGCCGGTGGCACCGCGGGCGGGGAGCCGGCATAGACGGTTGTGCCGTCGGGCGTCAGCGCGCCGTCCCCGGTGGCGACGACGCGGCCGTCCGGCCCGATGTCGAAGGCCGTGCCGGCAGGCGCCGGGGGGAGGGGCGTGGGCAGGCGCGCATCGCCCGGCCCGGCCGCGTAATCGGGCAGCACCACCGGGTCCTGCGGCATGATCCGGCGGTCGCGGCCGGGAATATAGAGCTCTTCGGCGAGCCCGTCGGCCACCGGCGGCGCGGCGAGCGCCGGCGCGGTCGTGGTGTCGCCGGCGAGGCTTTGCGGGGCCGGTGCGGCGGGCACGGGTTCGGGTTCCGGCGCCAGCTCGGGATCGCTGGCGGCGGCCGCCGGGGGCGGGGTCGGGGCTGGCCCGGGCGGCGCGGTGTCGTCCGGTGGGGGCGGGGTATCCGCCGGCGCCGCCGTTTCCGGCGTGGGTGCGGGCGCGGGGGGGCGATCGGGCAGGGTTTGGCCGGCGGGTGGCAGGGCGGCCTCCTCGGCGGGGCGATCCGCGGCCTCGGTCACGGGCGGCACGGCGGGGCCGGAAAACAGCCGCGCGAGCCGGTCGCCCGGCAGGTAGAGGGCAGCCCAGATCGCCACGGCGGCCAGGAGCGCGAGCAGCACCAGGGTCACCACGAGCCCGGGCCGGACCCGGGGCTCGGCGGCGGCGGTCTCGCGCGCGCCGAAGACGGTGAGCTTGCGCGCCTCGTCATCGGGGGCGTCGCTGCCGGGGGCGAGCGACCGGGCGGCCGCGGCCGGGGGCGGTGGCGCGACGGCGCTGTCGGGTGCGGACGGCGTCGTCGCGACCGGGGCCCTGGGGGCCTTGGCCTTGCGGTTCTGCCGGCGCGAGCGGAACCGGGGCAGCGGCGCCGTCGCGGCCATGGCCGGCGGGGCCGGTTCGGCCGGCGCCGATGCCGGGTCATCCGCCACCGGGGCGGCCGGGGCGGCGGTGTCCTTGCCCCGCGTGGACCGGCTGAACATAATGGGCGGGTCCTGGTCCGGCGCCGGGGCGCCGTCGGCGGCGCTTTCCGCCGGGGCGGCGTCGTCCGCCGGGGGCGCATCCGCTGTCGCGTCGGCGGGCGCCGTGATGTCGGCCTTCGGCGAAGGAGCGTCCGGCGGCGGCGTGTCGTCTGCCGGTTCCGCGCCGGGATCCGCCGCCCCGTCGGCCGCGTCATCCGTCGGCGCGGGCGTGGCCGCGGGGGCGTCCGGCGTCGCCGGCGGTCCGATGATGATCTGCACGGGGTCGCGATCGACCGCCTCGCCCTGCCGGGCCAGCTCGGCGGCGGCGCGGGTCTCGCCGAAAACCGGCTCGGCCCCGCCGAAACGATCCTCGCCGGGGATGGCCGCGATGGCCAGCGGCAGGAATCCGTGGGCTTCCGCGAAGGCCTCGGCCTCGGCGAGGGTTTCGCGCGCGGCGACCGCCACGTGGACGCGCCCGCCCTCGTCCCGCCAGTCATAGACGAGCTCGTCCAGCGCGTAAGGCGTCTGTCCCTCGAGCGCGGCCTCGATCTGGGCGGGAATGTCGGGTCCCGGGGCGTCGATCCAGGTGTAGAGCACCTCGGATTGCGGCAGCACCAGCTTGGCCGCCAGCGGCGTGTCGGTGCCGGCAGCCCTGCGGCGCAGCGCGGCCAGGCGGGTCTCGAAACGGGGATCGTCCAGAGCGATTTCGCCCAGCCGGGTCCAGCGGTCCGCGCCGGCACGACGCAAAAGGCCGATCCCGTCATGGGACAGCGTGAGGGCGAAATCGGGTTTCATGCGTGTCGCTTAGCAAAAACCTCTGGTCGGCAGGAGTCGCGTCATGCGGGCCGTCCGGCAGTATAGCAGGAAACCGCCGAAGGCATAGGGGGCGGGGACGTGCGGCTTGCGTCCGGCCACGGGCCGGGAAGACACTGATCCTAAGCTATCGCGCCGCGGAGGTTCCATGACCCGGTCCATCCTGATCCTCGTTCTCGCCGTCCTGTCCCTGGCCGCGCCGGCCCGGGCCGCGCCGGAGATCACCGTGCAGGGGACCGGCGCGGTATCGCGCGCGCCGGACATGGCCGAGATGCGCCTCGGCGTGGTCACCGAGGCCGCCGATGCCGCGGCGGCGATGGCGCGGAACGGCGCCGCCATGACGGCGGTGATCGCGGCGCTCCGGGCCGGTGGCATCGCCGAGACCGATATCCGGACCACCGCGATCGACCTGTCGCCGCAATGGCGCCGCGACGGCGATAATCCGCCGCAGGTCGTCGCGTTCCGAGCCTCCAACAGCGTCGCGGTGACGGTCGCGGATCTCGATGCGCTCGGCGGGCTGATCGACGCCGCCATCGCGGCCGGGGCGAATCAGACGGGCGGCATCCGCTTCGGGCTTGCCGACGAGGCCGAGGCCGAGGCCGCCGACGCCGCGCGGCGCCGCGCGGTCGCGGATGCGCGGCACAAGGCCGAGATCCTGGCCGAGGCGGCCGGACACGGGCTCGGGGCCGTGCTGGACATCCGCGAGGGCGGGGCGCCCCCGGTCCCCGGCCCCATGGCGGAGATGAGCTTCGCCCGCGCCGCGGACGCCGGCACGCCGGTCGCGGCGGGCGAGCTGGCCATCCGCGCCACGGTCACGATCCGCTACGCGCTGGCGGAATGAGCCGGCCCCGCCGGGCCGGCCGCGTTCCGTCTCAGGCCGTGGCCTTGGCGAGTGCCTGGTCGAGATCGGCAATCAGGTCGTCGGCGTCCTCGATCCCGATGGACAGCCGCACCACGTTGGGCGCCGCGCCCGCGGCTTCCTGCTGTTCGGGGGTGAGCTGGCGGTGCGTTGTCGAGGCCGAGTGGATGATCAGCGACCGGGTATCGCCCAGGTTCGCCACGTGGCTGAAGATGTCGACGGAATCGACCAGCTTCACGCAGGCCTCGTAGCCGCCCTTGAGCCCGAAGGTGAAGAGCGAGCTTGCGCCCTTGGGGCAGATCCGGTCGGCCACCGCCTTGTAGGGCGAGGACTCGAGCCCGGCATAGGTGACGAAATCCACCCGCGGGTCGTCCTCGAGCCACTTGGCCACCTTTTCGGCGTTCTCGACGTGGCGCTGCATCCGCAGGCTCAGCGTCTCGATCCCCATCAGCGTGTAATGGGCGGCTTGCGGGTTCAGCGTCATGCCCAGGTCGCGCAGCCCGATCGCGATGCCGTGGAAGGTGAAGGCGAGCGGGCCGAAGGTCTCGTGGAACTTGAGCCCGTGATAGGCGGGCTCGGGCTGCGAGAGCGAGGGGAACTTGTCGGACGCCGACCAGTCGAACTTGCCCGAGTCGACGATGCAGCCGCCGGTGACGGTGCCGTTGCCGGTCAGGTACTTGGTCATGGAATGGACCACCAGGGTCGCGCCGTGCTCGATCGGGCGGCAGAGATAGGGCGTCGCGGTGGTGTTGTCGACGATCAGCGGGATGCCCGCCGCGTCGGCGATTTTGGCCATGGCGTCGAGGTCGGTCACGTAGCCGCCCGGGTTGGCAATGGATTCGCAGAAGATCGCCCGGGTGTCGTCGTCGATCGCGGCCTTCACCGCGTCGAGGTCGTCGGTATCCACGAATTTCGCCGACCAGCCGAAGCGCTTGATGGTCTGGCTGAACTGGGTGACCGTGCCGCCGTAAAGCCGGGTGGAGGAGACGACGTTCTTGCCGGGACCCATCAGCGGGAACAGCGCCATGATCTGGGCCGCGTGCCCGGACGAGCAGCAGACCGCGCCCTGGCCGCCCTCGAGCGCGGCCATGCGTTCCTGCAGCGCCGCCACGGTCGGGTTCGTCAGGCGCGAGTAGATGTACCCCACTTCCTGAAGGTTGAAGAGCGCCGCGGCATGGTCCGCGTCGCGGAACACGTAGGACGTGGTCTGGTAGATCGGAATCTGGCGGGCGCCTGTGGCCGGGTCGGGCCGGGCGCCGGCATGGATCAGAAGCGTGTCGAATCCGGGGCTGCGCTGTTCGGACATCTCGGGTCTCCCTTGTGGTGTTTGGCGCCGAAGGTATGGCATCGCTCGCGCCCGCACAACGCCAAGCACGCGGCAAAGAACGCGGGTGTGGCAACTGCCGGCGGCGGCGAACCGGGTTCCGCTCCGCCCCCCGCGCGGCGGATCGGCGTCCCGGCCGTTCAAAGCCTCGAGGAGATGATCCCGGTGTTGAACCCGCCCATCCGCAACTCGCCGAAGAGGCGCTGGTACTCGATCTTGGGGCAGCGGTTCTGGATCACGGTGACGCCGCGCGCCTCGGCCCTGGCCGCCGCCTCGGCATGACGGACGCCGATCTGCATCCAGATCACCTTGAGATCGGGAAACCGGTCGAGCGCCTGATCGACGATGCCCGGCACGGCCTCGGAGCGCCGGAAGATGTCGACGACATCCACCGGGATATCGGCGGGAATGGCAGAGAGTTCGGGATAGACCGTTTCGCCGTACAGCGTCTCGCCCGCATGGCCCGGGTTGACCGGGATCACCCGGAACCCCTTGAGCCCCAGGTAGCGCGCGACATAGTTCGACGGGCGCACCGGGTTCATCGATACGCCGACGCAGGCAAAGACCTTGGCGGTCGTCAGGATATGGCGCAGCAGCGCCTCGGATGGGGTTTCTGTCATGGCCCTCTCCTAGCGGGCATGCGCCCGGCGAACCATAAAAAAAGCGCCCGAGATGGACTCCCGGGCGCAAGTACGGAACGAGGGACAGTGAAGTGAAGCGCGAAGTTCCGTGATCGCGCCTCCGCCTAACTACATAGGCAGTGCTTCTCCGCGGTCCAGAGCATGTAATAAAGTCGTGAACGGAGGACGAACATGCAGGGGAGGGATCAGCGCCCCCGCGTCGCCGCGTAAAGCGCGACCGCCGCCGCGTTCGAGACGTTGAGCGACCCGAACGCGCCCGCCGCCGGAATCCGGATCAGCCCGTCGCAGCTGTCACGGGTGAGCTGGCGCAGACCGGGTCCCTCGGCCCCCATCACCAGGGCCACCGGCTGCCCGGTCAGCCGGCCGGCGGCCGCGTCCAGCGTTTCGGTGGCCGCGCCGTCGAGACCGAGCAGCGTGTAGCCCATCTCGCGCAGGCGTCCCATCGCGCGGGCCAGGTTCGGCACGCGCAGATAGGGCTGACGTTCCAGCGCGCCGGAGGCCGTCTTGGCCAGCGCGCCCGTCTCGGGGGCGGAATGACGGTGCGGCGCGATCACGGCGCGCGCGCCGAAGACCTCGGCCGAGCGCAGGATCGCGCCGACGTTATGCGGATCGGACACCCGGTCCAGGCAGACCACCACCGGCGCGCCGTCCCCGGGCGCGCAGCGCTCGGCCAGCCCGCCCCAGTCGAGCGGCCGAACCTCGAGTGCGGCGCCCTGGTGGACCGATTGCGGATCGAGCGGCGCGGGAAACTTGCGCGCATCCGCGATCTCGGGCGCCATGCCGGAGGCGGCGATCTCGGCGGCCAGCTTGTCGGCGGCGTTGCGGGTCACGACCAGGCGCAACCGCGCGCGCGCCGGGTTCGCCAGGGCGTCGCGGACGGCGTGCAGCCCGAACAGCCAGACGGTCTCGCGCGCCGCGCGGCGGCGGCCCTTTTCCTTGTCGATCACCCAATCGGGCTTGCGGCGTTTGTCCTGGGTCATGGGCGCGCAGATTGGGCCGTCGCGGGGCCCGCTGCAAGCGCCAATCGCGGGGGATTTTCCTGTTGACGGGCCGGGGGCGCCCAAGTATCCAGACGCCCATTCGCGCGGGGCCACCCGCCGCGAGGGCGACGCGCTGCAAGGTGCGGCAGCGGACTGTAAATCCGCCGGGGAGACCCATGCCTGGTTCGATTCCAGGGTCGCCCACCACTTTCCCGATCCGTCATGCCACCGGACAGGGGCGGCGCAGCACAAAGCGCCGACACTTTTCCACAATTCCTCACACTTCGGCACCGCCCGCGGAAATGCTGGCAACCTGCGCCGGGCTTCCTCGATCCCGGGGGCAATCCCGCCCCTGGAACCGTCTGCGAGGTGTCCGATGCAAACCGCGAAACCGGGATTTCTTGCAAGCCGCGTCGCCGAAGATGCCTTCGGGGCGCTGCCGAACCTGATCGTGGCCGGCGGCCTGGCGCTCGGCGCCGCGGCGCTGTTCATCCAGATGAACGGCCGGCCGGCGGACATGCCACCCGTCGCCGAGCCGCCGCAGATGGTGCGCCAGGTGACCACGCCGGCCCCGGTCGCGGCCCGGCCCTCCCTGCCGGAGCGCCGCCGCGACGTGCTGCGCCAGCTGCTCGCCGCGCCCGTGGCCGCCCGCTAGGATCCCGGCGCCGCCCGACCCGGCGGCAGCGTTCGGGTTTCCGCAAGGCCTATTGCGGGTATACTGCGCCCGAGTAACGAGTGCGGGTGCCGTTCATGGCCGGGGCGCAGGCGCCAGACCCTTTCAACGTTCTTGCAGTCGTGCAGCGCGGGCGGCTGGAATACGAGGCGGTTCTCTTCGCCGCCTCTTTCCGGGCGACCAATCCGGGCTTCCGGGGGCGGCTGATCTTCGCGGAGCCGCAGCCGGGTCCGCTCTGGCCGGGCGATCCGCGCATATCGGATCCGGCGGTGCGCGCGCTGCTGGCCGACCGCTTCGACGCCGAGATCCGCCCCTTCGAAAGCCGGGCCTTCGGCGCCGGCTACCCGCATGGCAACAAGATCGAGGGCTTGTCGGTGCTGCCGCCCGACAGCCCGTTCGTGTTCTTCGACACGGACACGCTGTTTCTCGACCGGCTCGACCGCGTGCCCTTCGATTTCGACCGGCCCACCGCCTCGGCCGCGGTCCGGGGCACCTGGCCCGTTCCAACGCTTTACGGGCCGGGCTACACGGCGATCTGGCGCGCGCTCTACGACCGCTTCGGGCTCGACTTCGAGCGCACGCTCGACCGCGCGCAGCCCGACGAGCACTGGGCGCGCTATCTCTATTTCAACGCCGGCTGGTTCTTCCACCGCGATCCGCGCCGGTTTCACCGCCTCTACCTCCGCTATGCCCGGTCGATCCGCGACGATCCGCCGGCGGAACTGGCGCTCCAGCCGCTCGACCCCTGGCTCGACCAGGTCGCGCTGCCGCTGGTGATCCACGCGCTCGGCGGCGGGCGCGGCACGCTGCCGCCGGGCCTGCTCGACGGGGCGGTGAGCTGTCACTGGCGGGTGCTGCCGTTGTTCTATGCCCGCGAGAGCGCGGAGAAGATCGCCTGGATGGAAGAGGTCGCCGCGCCGAACCGGGTCAAGACGGTGCTGAAGGCCTATGCGCCGTTCCGGCGGATGATCTACCAGGGGCGCGGCCACAAGGCGCGCGCGCTGTTCGACCGCGACGGCCTGCCGCGCCGCGAGCAGGCGATCCGGAACCGGCTCAGGCGCGCCGGGCTCTGGATGCGCTAGCGTGCGCCTTCATCGTTCCGGAAATATCCCCGCCGGAGGCATGAAATCCCGGCGCGCGGCGCTCAGCCCCGGCGCGCGGCCTTCTCGGCCACGCCGCTCGTTCCCTCGCGCCGTTCCAGCTCGGCCAGGACGTCGGCCAGCTTCACCCCGCGCGATTCGAGCATCACCACAAGGTGAAAGAGCACGTCCGCCGCCTCGGCGGCCAGGCCGTCGCGGTCCCCCTGCGCGGCGGCGATGATCGCCTCGACGGCCTCCTCGCCGAATTTCTCGGCGCATTTCGCCGGCCCCTCGGCCAGCAGCCGCGCGGTCCAGCTCGTCTCGGGGTCGGCATCGCGGCGGGCCGCGACGGTTTCGGCCAGTCGGTCCAGTACGTTCATTCCAGCCTCACGGGGATGCCCGCGGCGGCCATGTGTTCCTTGGCCTCGCGGATGGTGTATTCGCCGAAGTGGAAGATCGAGGCCGCCAGCACCGCCGAGGCGTGCCCCTCGGTGACGCCCTCGACCAGGTGATCCAGCGTGCCGACGCCGCCCGAGGCGATGACGGGAATGTTGACGGCGTCCGCGATCTTCCGCGTCAGCGCGAGGTTGAAGCCCGCCCGCGTGCCGTCGCGATCCATCGAGGTCAGCAGGATCTCCCCCGCGCCCTTGGCCGCCACGGTGCGGGCGAAGTCGACCGCGTCCACGCCGGTGGCCCGGCGCCCGCCATGGGTGAAGATCTCCCATGTGCCGGGCGACACGGTCTTGGCGTCGATGGCGACCACGATGCACTGGTCGCCGAACTTGTTGGCGGCCCGTGCGACGACGTCGGGATCCGCCACCGCGGCGGAGTTGAACGACACCTTGTCCGCGCCGGCCAGAAGCAGCTGGCGGACGTCCTCGACGGTCTTGACGCCGCCGCCGACGGTCAGCGGCATGAAGCATTGCTCGGCGGTCCGGGCGGCCACGTCATACATGGTGCCGCGGTTCTCGTGGGTGGCGTTGATGTCGAGGAAGCAAAGCTCGTCCGCGCCGGCCGCGTCATAGGCCTTGGCGGCCTCCACCGGGTCGCCGGCATCGACGAGATCGACGAAGTTCACGCCCTTGACCACGCGCCCGTCGGCGACGTCCAGGCAGGGGATGACACGGGTCTTCAGCATCTCGGGTTCCTCGGTCTCGCGGCCGTGTTCTAGGCGCATTCGCGCCCCGATGCCAGCGGCTTGGGCCTCAGCCGTCCCGGAGCGCGGCGAGCGCCGCGCCGAGATCGAGCGCCCCGTCATAGAGCGCCCGGCCGGAAATCGCCCCGGCCAGCGGCGCCCCGCAGTCGCGCAGCGCGATCAGGTCCGCGAGCGACGAGACGCCGCCCGACGCGATGACCGGGATCGACACCGCGCGGGCGAGCGCGGCGGTGGCCGCCACGTTCGGGCCCTGCATGGCGCCGTCGCGCTCGATATCGGTGTAGATGATCGCGGCGACCCCGGCATCCTCGAAGCTCCGGGCGAGGTCGACCACGTCATGCTCGGTCTCCTCGGCCCAGCCGCGGGTCGCGACCTTGCCGTTGCGGGCGTCGAGCCCGACGGCCACCTTGCCCGGGAAGGCCGCCGCCGCCTCGCGCACCAGCGCCGGGCGTTCCACCGCGACGGTGCCGAGAATCACGCGGGCCAGCCCCTTGTCGAGCCAGGTCTCGATCTGGTGCATCTCGCGGATGCCGCCACCGAGCTGGCAGGGCACGTCGACCGCCCCGAGGATCGCCTCGACGGCGTCGCCGTTGACCGGGTGCCCGGCGAAGGCGCCGTTCAGGTCGACCAGATGCAGCCAGTCGCACCCCGCCGCGGCGAAGGCCCGCGCCTGGCCGGCCGGGTCGTCGTTGAAGACCGTCGCGGCATCCATCTCGCCGCGCAGGAGCCGCACGCAATTGCCGTCCTTGAGGTCGATGGCGGGGAAGAGGATCATGGGCGCCGTCCTTGCCGGGAAAACTCGCGCGGGTGATAGCGCCATGCGCGGGCAGAGGAAACCCCCGCCGCGCGCCAAGTTGACGTGGGGTCACGTTCGCGGTTGTTCCCCCGCCCGTGACAGGTTAGCCCTTGGCACGGTTTCTGGCGCAGAACGCAGGGGTCACTGGCATGAACGGATTCGCAACCTGGCTGGCGCTCGTGGGCGCGGTCATCCTGGCCGGCATCGCGGTGCCTTACGGGCTGCTTGGCGGCGGCGTGGCCTCTCTCGACATCTTCTGGTTCTGGTGCGCCTTCGGCGTGGCGGTCGTCGTTCTGATCGTCGCCGGCGTCTCGCGCTGGAGGGTCTGAGCCATGATCGAACCCTATCTGGTCTGGGGCGCGGTGATCGCCTTTGCCGTGATCGGCGGCTTCATCGTCTACGCCGCGGCGCGCGGCAATACCGGGACCGCGGCCGACTACTACCTCGGCGGGCGGCATCTCGGCGGCATGGTCTCGGGGCTGTCCTATGCCGCGACGACCTATTCGGCCTTCATGCTGGTCGTGCTGACCGGGCTGACCTATCGCGGCGGTGTGGGCGCGCTGGGCTTCGAGCTGGTCTATTTCTCGGGCCTCACGCTGCTGGTCGTCTTCGGGCCGCGCTTCTGGCTGGCGGCCCGGAAATGGGGCTTCATCACCCCCGCCGAGATGCTGGGCGCACGCTATGGCGACCGCAACATCGCGCGGCTGGTGGCGGTGCTGAGCCTCGTCTTCCTGATGCCCTACTGCACGACGCAAATGGCCGGGATCGGGCTCTTGCTGTCGGGGGTGACGGGCGGCGAGATCAGCCTGCCGGTGGCCATCGCCATCGGCGCGGTGCTGGCGATCTTCTGGACGCTGGTGGCTGGGCTGCGCTCGGTCGCCTGGACCGATGCGGGGCAGGCGGCCGTGATGCTGGTCTCGGGGATCCTGGCGGTGGGGTTCGCGGTTTCCTTCATCGGCGGGCTCGACGTCTTCACGGCCAAGGTGACCGCGGAGAGCGGCGCATGGCTCGACGTCCCGGGCCCGGGGCTCTGGGCCTTTCCGACCTTCATCGCGCTGGCGTTGCCGTGGTTCTTCTTCCCGCTCTCCAACCCCCAGGTCAGCCAGCGTCTCTTCGTGGTCGAGGACATGGCCGCGATGCGGCGGATGATCCTCTGGGTGCTGGGCTTCGGCCTGGTCTTCACGCTGATCGCGGTGATCTGGGGCTTCGCGGCGCTGGTGATCGCACCCGGGCTTGAGAACCCGGCCAGCGCGACGCCGACCCTGCTGGGCTCGGGTGCGGTGCCGGTCGCGGTCAGCCTGCTGCTGATCGTCGGCATCCTGTCGGCCGCCGTCTCCACGCTCGATTCCATCGCGCTGACGCTGGGCTCGATGGTGGCGCGCGACCTGATGCGCCAGGGCGAGGGGCGCGACGCGCGCCAGATCTTCATCGGCCGCGTGGTGGTGGTGCTGGTCGTGCTGTTCGCCGCCGGCTTCGCGGTGCGCGAGGCGGCGATCGTCGACCAGCTGGCGGCGCTGTCGGCGGCGGGGCTGATCGTGACGGTGCCCGCGACGATCGGCGCCTTCTTCTGGCGTGGCGGCACCGCCTGGGGCGTGCTGGCCTCGCTTCTGGGCGGCGCGACGACGGCGATCTGGCTGGCGATGGTCGCGGGTGTCAGCGTTTTCGACCCGACGCTGGCGCTGACCGTGATCGCGGTGACGGTGGGGCTCTTCGTGGGCGTGAGCCTCGTCACCCGGCCGCGGGCCGATGCGCTCGACTTCAAGGGCGCGCTGCGTCCCGAGCTTGACCGGATGGGGGCCTGGTAGACCCCACGTCAATCTTGCCCGATCCCGCGGGGTGGTCCCAGTCTGGGGCCCTCACGAGGGAGGAAAACCATGAAACGTCTTGCACGCGCCTTTGCCGCGGGCCTCTTGCTCGCGGGGCCCGCGGCCGCGGACCCGGCCACCGGGCTCTGGAAAACGGAGCCCGGCGATGACGGCGCCTTCGCCCATGTCCGCATCTATTCCTGCGCGCCGCATCTCTGCGGGGTGATCGAGGCCGCCTTCGACCGCGCCGGGGCGCCGGTCGAGAGCGACACCGTCGGAAAGCGCATGATCTGGGACATGCGCCCCGAGGGCGGCGGCTATGGCGGCGGCAAGATCTGGGCGCCGGACCGCGACAAGGTCTACCGCGCGCAGATGGCGCTGCAGGGGAACCGGCTGACGGTCGAGGGGTGTATCCTGGGCGGCCTGGCCTGCCGGGGGCAGGACTGGACACGGCTGCGCTGAGCCGTCAGGCGCCGCTCAGGGGCGCCACTTGAGGAAGTTGGCGATCAGGTGCAGCCCGGTGCGCTGGCTCTTTTCCGGGTGGAACTGGGTGCCGAAAAGGTTGTCGCGCGCCACCGCCGCGGTGATCTCGCCGCCGTAATCAACATGGGCGGCGCGATGGGCCGGATCGGCGGTCCGGAAATGGTAGCTGTGCACGAAATAGGCGTGATCGCCCGTGCCGATGCCCCCGAGGACCGGGTGGGGGGTGTCGATCACCAGTTCGTTCCAGCCCATATGCGGCACCTTCAGCGCCGGGTCCGCGGGCTCGATCGCGACGACCTCGCCGGCGATCCAGCCGAAGCCCTCGGTCACGGCGTATTCGCGGCCGCGGTCGGCCATCATCTGCATGCCGACGCAGATGCCGAGAAAGGGCTTGCCGCCGGCGATGACCGCGGCCTCGATCGCGTCGAAGAGCCCGTCATAGGCCGCGAGCCCGGCCCGGCAGTCGGCGAAGGCGCCGACGCCCGGCAGAACGACACGGTCGGCCGCGGCGACGACATCGGGGTCGGACGTCACCACGACCGGGCCCGCGCCGGTTTCCGCCGCCATCCGCTGAAAGCTCTTCTCGGCGGAGTGGAGGTTCCCGGAGCCGTAATCGATGATCGCCGTCGTCACGTCAGAGCGCCCCCTTGGTCGACGGGACGTCGTCGGCCTTGCGGGGATCGGTCTCCACCGCGTCTCGGAGCGCCCGCGCGACCGCCTTGAAGGCGGCCTCGGCGATGTGATGGCTGTTGATCCCGTGCAGCCGGTCCACGTGCAGGGTGATGCCGCCATGGGTGGACAGCGCCTGGAAGAACTCGCGCACCAGCTCGGTGTCGAAACCGCCGATCCTGTCGGAGGGGAAATCGACGTTCCAGACCAGGAAGGGTCGGCCCGACAGATCGAGCGCGGCGCGCAGCAGCGCGTCGTCCATCGGCAGAAGGCAGGCGCCGTAGCGCCGGATGCCGCGCTTGTCGCCGAGCGCCTCCGCCAGCGCCTGGCCAAGCGCGATCCCGGTATCCTCGACCGAGTGGTGGTCGTCGATATGGGTATCGCCCTCACAGCGCACGGTCATGTCGATCAGCGCGTGCCGCGCCAACTGGTCGAGCATGTGGTCGAAGAACCCGACCCCGGTCCGGTTGTCGTAGCGGCCGGTGCCGTCGAGATCGAGTTCCACGGTGATCGCGGTCTCGGCCGTCTTGCGGGTGATCGTGGCCTTGCGCATGGCGTGCCCCTTCTTGCGGTTCGCGCGGGTTATAGGCGCCCGGCGCGCGCAGGGGAAGGGGGGCAGCGCATGGCGCGGCCACCTAGGCGGGCCGCCGTCGCGGGGCAGCCACAAGGACGCCCCGAACACCGCCTGATCTTTCTTGGAAGTTTCTGGAGCGGGCGATGCCCTTTGCCAGCGTTTTCAATGACCTTCAAAATCGTTCAAGTCATTGTTTTGAAATAATTAGTTACTGGATATTCCTTTCACTATTGCCCAGCCTTGATCACTCAAGGGAGCCCTCAATGGGGGATTTTTGAGGGGGTATTCGATTGGAGATGGAAGGAGGACATGTTTGCTACGCGCTAGGAACAAATTGACAACATTGCAGGTCAAACACCTGCCGTCTGGAAAGTATCCCGATGGTGCAGGCTTATGGCTGGTTAAGCGCAATGACGGTGGTGGCCAGTGGATACAACGAGTGACGATCCATGGCAGACGTCGCGAAATGGGTCTTGGAAGCATTCGTGACGTCTCACTCAAGGAAGCACGCGAGCTCTCCGAAGAAGCGCGCGCTCTGGCGCGAAGGGGAAAAGATCCCATCAAGGTCCGACAGGCTCGTCGTCGTGAAGCCGCACGTGCCCAGAACACTTTACGCGACGTGGCGATCGCGTGTTTCGAGGCGCGAAAAGCTACTCTGAAAAACGAGGGGAAGGCCACCAGATGGATGGGCCCCTTGAACAATCATGTTCTTCCCAAACTCGGAGGCGTTCCAGTCACCGAGCTCGACCAGAACGACGTCAAGAACACGCTCGCCCCCGTTTGGCACAAGAAGCCCGTCGTGGCTCGGACCGCGTTGGAGAGGCTGGGCATGGTCATGCAATACGCTGCAGCGATGGGGCTCGACGTCGACATGCAGCTCACTGCCAAGGCCAAGGCGCTCCTCGGGCGGCAGCGGCACAAAGTGCAGCATACTCCGGCCATGGCTTGGCAAGACGTGCCGGCGTTTTTCGCGTCTCTCGATCAATGCTCGCCAGCACATCTTGCGCTTCGTTTTCTGATCTTGACGGCCGTGCGATCCACCGAAGCGCGCCTCTTCAACTTCGCAGAATTGCAGGGAAATATATGGTCGATCCCGGGCGACCGGATGAAAGGCGGCAAAGAGCATCGAGTACCACTTTCCGATGAAGCCTTGCAGATCCTCGAAGATGCCCGGGCTTTCGAAAATGACGGCTTCCCTTTCATAGGTAACAAGGGAAAACCTCTGTCCGACATGACATTGTCCCAGCTGATGAAGCGTCGCGGCCTGAATTCACGGCCGCATGGATTTCGGAGCTCCTTCAGGACTTGGTGCGCCGAAATGACGGACACGCCGCGCGAGGTCGCCGAGGCCGCACTGGCTCACATATCGGGTGGGAAGGTCGAGCGGGCTTATAGGCGGACCGATTACTTGGATTTGCGACGTGACCTGATGGCTCGCTGGGCCGATCATGTGACAGTCACGCACTAGAAATTTCGGCCGAGTATTCCGCCTTATCTATCAGTGCTAGATGCGGACTAAAGAGAGCCGAGCAATCCGAGTGTTGAAATAACGGAGTGGGCGCCCCAGAAAAAAAGCAACACACCGATGGCCGCCAAGGGTTGCAATCCGGTCCGGGCTAGGCCGATTCCGATGGCGCAAACAATGAGCGGTACAAGTATGGCGCTCAAACGGTTCTCCCCCGGGCGCGACTATCGGCTAGTCATTCTCAGCGCTTTCGTCTGAAAGCGAGAAGAAAAAACCTTAACCTCGGCTGACTTTCTTGAACTTTTTCAACGATCCGAGTCGGTCGCTCAAGGCCGAAGCGCCCCTACGAATTTTCCGCTTCAGCGAAAATTTGCCCTCTGTCGAAAGGATCTGATCGATCCTGTCTATTGCCATCTCTTCGCGTTCGTCGATCGCTCCGTCGGCTTCGGTTATCTCGGTCAAGAAATTCGTGATCTCTTTCGACATGGCGCCGTAATTGCAGTCCGGGTTCTTCTTCTTGAAGTCTGCCAACGTCGACGTGAGATCCCTAATCGAGTGCTGATCGAGCCTATCCTCGGCGAACGACAAGCCTTGGGTGACGAATTTCTCCGAATATCCCCACTGCCGTACGAAGTAGTCCGAGATGTGTGCTCGTTCGCGCTCGTGGATCTCTCCGTCGATGTCCGCGACCTTCAGGGCCAAGGGAGCGAGAAGATCGAAGAGGCCGAGGGCCAAGACGTCCATGGGTGTGTTTATGAAATCCGGAACGACGGTCACACGATTGGAGCTCGTGTTCTTCAGGTAGCGCGTGATGCCCAGCCATGCACCTCCGGACAGCACGCCCGCTGCGACGACCCAGCCGATCGGCGTGGTCGCCGTCCCTATCCCGATCGCGGTCCAGATCGTCTTTGCACCGAAGAGGCTCGAAGCCACTGCCGACGAACTCGCCACGGAAGCTCCACTGAGGGCGACGCCTGCGACGTCCCAAGCCTCCAGGACCGAGTTCTTGATCCTGAGCGAGGTGTAGGCGTCTTCGCCGATGCCCAGTTTCGCCTTGAAGCGGAGCGGGTCGTCGACGACAGTCTCGACGTCCTCGAACCAGTCTTCTCTTTCTTCTTTCTGCATGGCGATCGTCACGTCTTGAGAGGGTCGAAGGCCGCATTCGCCTCCGCGATGCGTCTCAGTAGCATCTTGTCGCGAATGTCCTGTTTCGCCCCCAGCACCAGACCCAGGGCCGCGAATAGCGGCGCCGCGATCGGCCCGAGAACTAAGCCGACGAAGGGTATGGACGAGACCAAGAAACCCAGTGTCGCGCCCAAGATCGTACCGGACGTCGCCGACGGAAACTCCGCCATTATCTTCATCACGCCGTCTAAGATCTTTCGGCCGATCCTCACGATCATCGATCCCGCGCGGACCGATACCTTCGCGATCGTGTAGAGGACCGACTTGGCATCGGCGGACAGATCGAGAGTGGAAATCCGGCGCCGGAGTTCCTCGTCCGAGAAGTCGAATTCCAGAAGGTCTCGGATCGAGTCCTCGGTGCAATCCGGGGCCTCGAATTTTACGGTGTTCCCGTTTCGAGGGTCTTTCGCTTCCAGCAACATGGTCATCTCTCCCTAGACGTCTCTGAACCGCAAATTGATGGGATGATTTTGACTATTTGACGGCGATGTCGCCGGTTTCCCGCCCATCGATCGTTTCGTGCATCTCGTCTCTCCATTCGTCGATCGCCGAAACGATCTGCCCTCTCAGCTCCTCGCGCCTGACCATCTCTTCGAGCTCGATCATCATCTTGTCGACGCTCAAACCGACCACGACGGCGCCCAACGCTGCACCGCCGGCGGCGCCTGCCGCCGTCCCGGCGCCAGGCACCACGCTGCCCAATATGCCGCCGGCGATGCCGCCCAGGGTCGTCCCGAGCGTCCCTGCCGCCAGTTTGGACGACGCGAGCTTCGAGAGGGCCTTGGCCGCCATCTTGATCGCACCCTTCGCGGCGAGTTTCTTGACGATCACGGCACTCACCACGCCTGCCGCCGCTGCGCCCGTCCCGGTGATGCGCAATCTATCGGCGAAATCCTCCATCATGTCCTGGGTCATGCTCTCGACTTCCCAACACGGAAGGCGGCTGCAGCTCAGGATCACCTCGACGCGAGCGCCTGCGGGCACGTTCATTCTCCGAGATTCGACGATCTCTTCTGCCTCGGCGACGATCTCTTCGGTGATTTCGGGGACCTTTTCGTCGATGCGGGCATCGGAGATCAATTTCTCCAATTCCGAGGTGGGAGCGTTTCTCTCGAGTGCCTGTCTGAGATCACGGCGTAGGCTCTTCTCGAGACTGCCTGCCATCATCGCAGCGATCCGTCTGTATTCGCCGACCAGGCTGTAGTACTCGTCCAGAAACGGATCCACGTTGTCGATCATGACGTCGGCGGCGCCGTCGATCGCATCTTTGATCTTCGTCTTCTCGACGTCTTCGAAGTCGGCGAGCTTGAGGAGCGACGTCTGGCGCAGCTCCGAGACCGTACCGGGGCTCGTGTAGATACCACGGATCTCTTCCACGATGACGACGATCCTCTCGGTCGAGCGCGCCAATCGTCTGACTGGGCGATCTTCGGGGGGCATCATCTGGAGCGTCGCGTCGACGTTCGCGGCGAGCGGCGCCCAAACGAATGCGAGCGCAAAGGTGGCGATGCCCACCGTCCAGCCGATGGCGCTGCGCGTTGGTTTCGGGGGCGACGGCGATGCGTCGGAAGGCATGATCGCTCGGAGCAATTGCGAGTGAGGCATCGCAGCGAGGGCCAAGAAGGAAGACATCGTCCATGCGAGACCGACGCTCACGGTTCCGAACACCAAGATCGACAAGACGCGCGAGTTCTCTCCGGCCTCGGAGGCTTTCCCTATGATGTAGGCCTCGAAGTTCTCCAGTAGGCGCGCAAAGGCGAGCAGTTCTGAAATCAATGCACTCGGCGCTTCCAATTCTTCGAAGATATTCGACAACTGTTCTGCGGGCAGGGGCTCGGGCGTGAAATACCCTGTCAGTGCCATGGCCACGGACAGGAGCACGATGGTGAACGTCGTGATCCAATGGGCGATCGATACCGGCCGGATGGTCTTGAAAGGCTCCACGTAATGGGGCCCGAAATTCGCCTGGGAGTATTTCAAGGCGACCCAAAAGATCGGTACACCGAGAATGAAAGGTAGCCATTCGATAGGATCCACGGGCGATAGCACCGGGATCAGAACGAGGGCGGTGAGTGCACCGTAGAACGTGGACAGGATCACCAGGCGTAAGGCGGTTCCCGACAACAACCGGCGCAGAAAGCTGGCACTGGTAAAGACCGATAGTGTGTGGCCGCGTCTGACTGCGGCGAACACACTCGACACCATCACCAAGGGTGCGGTGATGATGGGTACGGCTAGAACGAAGGCCCAGACGTCGAAATTACGGACCGCCGCCAGCAGTGCTCCCAGCAAACAAAAAGCTGCGACGCACTTGATGGCGTATCGAAAAAAATCTTTGCGTTCAAACAACGATCCTACCTCGGAAATACGTTTCGAGGTCGAACTCGACGATAACGCCAACGCGGTCTGGAGTCAGCTTTTTTCAAGCCCGAAATCCAGACGGGTACGAGATGTCGGGTATCGAGCGGCCGCTATCCTCCCGACCGATCGTCCGGCCCATGTGCTCCGCTCGCGCCGGCCTGCCATCTCCGTTGCCGACGCAATTTTCTATCCGGTGTCAGAGTGCAGGCGTCGGATATGCTATGCCGCGGAAGCTCGGGAAGTCCGCGTAGCGTCTCTGACGTCGATCGGCCGGTTCGGATGGATCTTCGCCGGCTCCCAAGACCTTCCGGGACTCGCCGATCCAAGAGCCGATGCGTCTTTCCGGCTCCTCTCGCCAAGTGAGATTGAACGCTGCCAGCTTGGGGAAGAAGAAGACGGCATGGAAATCGAGATGGTCGTACATCCACCATGCCAGATCGAGAAAGTCGCGCCCCTGATCGTATTGGTCTGCGAACCAAGGGATCACGACCGAAGCACAGGCGCCCATACGCCCTCGGGCGTCTCGCTGATCCCAAATGTGTCCGGCCCTGTTCCGCTCGTTGGAGCCACAGCCCAGCCCGTGTTCATTGCCGAAGGCATTGACCTCGGGAGACCTGTAGGCGGAGCGTACGGCGATCGGACCGAAGGTTTCCACGAGTGGCTCCAACAGCTCTTCCGCCAGGCATTTGCCGGCTTTCAGCGCGAGATCAGGATCATCCGGGATATTGGGAATTCCATTGAAGCTGCCGATCTCTGAGTAAAGGAAATCTCGCATGAAGAAATGGCGCGATAGGCGTTCACGCCCGAGCGTTTCCAAGCCACGCACGCTGGCTGGTTTTCGCTTCTTGGCCATGTGGTCCTCCCTTGAATGAAAAGTGCCCGCAGTCGCTCTTGTATGAAGTTTACAACTCACAGGTATTCGACCATCATTAACCATCAGAAGTCGAGCCGTTGAGTGAGTTGTTTGGTCTACTGGGTCATACAATGGTGTCTACGAAGGTTCGATTTGATTTGTATGCGAATTTAGTAGCCTTAGGAATTATTTTGGTACGAGGAGAATAAGGCTGTGGTCGGTGACTTGGATAAAGACTGGGTCGTAATTGACACAGAGACAAGCGGTCTAAGGCGACCCATTCATGTGGTTGAAATTGCTGCCCAGCGTATGCACGGATGGGAGCCGGTCGGCGAACCATTTCGACGACTTCTTAATCATGAGGTTTCTATAGATCCCGGCGCCCAAAGAGTTCACGGATACACAGAAGAATTTCTGCGCCATGAGGGAATTTCACCAATTAAAGCGTACCAGGATTTCAAGGATTTTGTGGGCGTGCAGCCATTATGCTCATATAACTTAAACTTTGACTTGGATCGAGTTCTGATTCCAGAATGGAGGCGCCTTAACATTACTCCGATCGGACAAAGAGGAATTTGTTTTTTAAGACTTGCAAGGAGACTTATTAGGAGTTCGGAATCTGGAGATCATAAACTACAGACCCTTCGGCAGCATTTTGCTCTTCCAGATCATGGGGCACATTCCGCTCTGGGTGATGTAAATACAGTTATTGATCTAATAAGAAAATTCTTTAAGCCAAGGGTTGAGGCCCAAGGAATCGCTTCGTGGGGCGATTTGAATAATTTCATTGAAGGAGATTGGTGTCCGCCCATAATTCAATTTGGAAAATTTAAAGGACATGACTTTCGCGAGCCGGATCCAGAAATAAGTTCTTGGCTGAAATGGTTGGTGGAATCGGCTCAGAATCCAGAGATATCCAGGCAAGCCAAGTGGTATCTTGCAAGAATCGAAGAATTTTCAGTCGCTAAGCCGGCAAAGGTGAGAGTCGGTAGTCCCGAATTTAAAGAGCCGACGTAAAGAAATACAAGTAAGAATGAAACCCCTTCTGAAGAACAGCAAAAGATAACTTCTCTCAAGACGGCTGCGGCAAGGGGGGAGGTCGAAGCACAGCTAAGCCTTTCCTTGCGATATGAACGTGGAATTGATGTGCCCCAAGATGCTAAAATGGCAGAGTATTGGTTAGCTAGAGCTGCCGAAAATGATCATTCTGGAGCTCAGTGGAAACTGGCAAATAATTTACTTTTAAAAGGGGATGGTGATAAATTTGACAAGGCATTAATGCTCTTATTGAGGTCGGCTGTCAATGGCGAAAAGAGGGCCATTGCGAAGTTTCGCAAGCTACTACAGCGCGACATAGAAGAAAATAAATATTACATACCGACATTGGAAGAAGGGCATGAAGATGAGTTCAAATCTACTTCAGAAAATCATCGCGGCTATAAAAAACAAAAAAACTTGAGCGCTAGAAAGAAGACGATCCCACAAGGCACTGAAGCGCAATTCTCAGGAAGCGAAAATGTAGGTAAAAAATTTGATCCAAATGATAGAGAGATTAAATATTTGAAGCTTGTTCCAAAAGATATAGAAAAGGTATACTATTGGTATCGAGTCGGCTTTGGGTCAGATTCTAATTGTGAGATTCCAATTGACAAATTTGGAGAAATTGAGCAAGAGCGAGCCGCTCACCTTTACTCAAGGGCAATTAACGAGAAGAACGCAGAGTTTCAATTCCGTCTGGGAGCTCTGATCTGGTCCAGACGCAGCTCTGAGACTGATCGGAAAGTAGCAGGCGACCTTTTTGAAGCTGCGGCGAACCAGGGTCTAGCGGAAGCGCAATATCGAATTGCAAAGCTATTTGATCACGGTCTTTTTGGGCGCCAAAGTGATGAAGACGCTGCCTATTGGTATGGCAAGGCTGCCGCCCAAGGTGTTTGTGACGCTCAATATCGACTTGCGCAATTCTTTTTGAATGCCCGTGGTGTTGCGCGTGATCTTTCGGAGGCTCGGAGGTGGTGTGCTTTGGCTTCCAGGGAGGGAGATAAGCGAGCAAAAAAACTTTTACTAAAGATTGATTCAATATCGGACTCAGAACTTTTGGAGCGCAGTAGGGGATATCAAGAAGACTTGGATGGAATGACAGAGAGACTTCAGAATTTTCTTGAGGTAAAGGTTTCTGCGGAGGGTGGTGATGGAAGGTCACAGTTTATTCTAGGGGGGATATTTGAAGAAGGAGTTTTTGTCAAAAAAAATCTTTTTGAGGCCGCAAAATGGTATAGGGAAGCAAAAAAGAATAAGATTCGTAATGCTGAGGGTGCTTTGGAGAGAGTCGATTTTTTGATTTCTAAGGCTGCTGACATGGATTCGGGTGCTCCTGAAATTGAAGATCAAGCATATTTAGAGAGTTATGATTTTTCTGACGATATTGATGGATTGGATTGAAAATTGACCGTCTAGATGGCAGACGACGAATCACATGAGCACGCGCCGGAAGACCGGCTGCCATCCGAGATCTTCGAGGCTATCGCTGCGTTGGACGAACCCGGCACGCAGGCCGAGTTGCTCGCGCGCCGTGCCGAAGCAATCCGAAAATTCCTCGAATTGTTGTTCAGGACCCCCGATGGCAATGCTTATTGGACACTATACGACGGGCTGGCGATCCAGGCTTGGAGAGACGGGCTTATTCCCCCAAAGAAAGCCCGAGGCCGGCTGCGGCCTCACCGAAACGAGGCCGTGATGAATTTCTACCGCAAGGCCGGCTTGCGTCACCTTTATAGAAAGTTGGGCGAGGAGGATCCGTCTTCGAGTGCGGAGGAGCGTATCACGCATATCGCGGAGCGTTACGGGCTGGATGCTGAGTGGCTCGTCAACGTGATCCGGTCCAGCAGGCACACCATCGCTGGCGCGGAGCACGATCGAACTGACGTTTGCGAGATCGTCGACATGTGGCTCGAATGGTCGGCGATGCGAACCAAATAGACCGAATTCAAGGTATTTGGCTCTGACGCCTGCGCCGTTCGGTTCTGTGATTTCTCTCTCCATCGCTTTCGATTGGAGAGAAAACCATGCGCTTCATCACCTTGCAGCAACTGCGGAACAAGATGGGCGGCCGTTCGCGCAACGCGATCTTCGCCGACATCGAGAGAGGCCTGCTCCCACCGCCCAAGAAATTCGGCGATGGGCCGGGCGCCAAGAACTACTGGAACGAGGCGGAGGTCGATCGCGCGCTCGAAACGCTCACGGCGTCGCAAGTCGCCATGGACGAGGGAGGAGACCGATGACCGATTTCGACGATCCGACCCCCGAGCTGGAGACCATACGCCAGTTTCTCGGGCACACGACCCGAGGTTGGGGAGAACGGGTCGGACACGACGACTTCGTGGTGGAGCTGTCGGCACTGGATCGGGGAAGACGCATCCAAAGATCCTTCGAAATGACCGAGGGCTGGGCCGAGGAGGCGGCCGCCTGGGCCTCCGAACGCAACCGAGAAGGCGCCAATCTTTACTGGGTTCCACAGCCAAAAGGAGCCGGCGCCCGGCACAGACATGCGAGAGATGCGGACATCCCGGCGTTTCTGACGTGCTTCCTGGATCAAGACGAAGAAGGCGCCGTGGCCGTGCACGATTTGGGCGTGGAGCCCTCGGTCGTCGTCAGGACCGGGACCACACCGCACGAGCGCCGTCACGTCTATTTCGACCTGTCGGAACCGCTCGGCGATCAGGAGCGCTGGCGGGCGCTTCAACGCGCTTTGGCGGCCTTTGGGAGGGGAGACCCCCAGTGCGTCAACCCGGCACGCCTGATGCGTCTGCCCGGTACCGTGAGCCACCCGTCGCCGACCAAGATCGAGCGCGGTTACGTCGCTGAATTGGTCGCCTGGTCGACCGGCACCGCCACCCTCCACGACGTCTCGGCGTTGGAAGAAGCGTTCGGATGCGACGATCGTCGTGAGACGTCGTCCAACGCGAGCGATGAGCGCACGACGGACGCGCGATCAAGCCCGCGCCGCGCCATCTTACGCCAGCTCAGCCTGGACCGCCGGCTCTTGGACCTTCTGACGACGCGTCGCAACACTCTCCCCGTCGGTTCCTACGCAACCTGGCGCAACATCGCCTTCGGCACGATCGACAAATATCGTGACACCGCCTTCGAAGAAGAGGCGCGGACGGCGTTCATCGATTTCTCGCTCAGATGGGAGAACGGCGAGACGGCGCGAAAGGAGATCGATCGGCTCTGGGCCAGCGAGGACGACGACAAACCCGCACGCATCGGCGCCGGTACGGCGATCATGGAGCTCGAGAAATTACCGCCTCTCGGTCCACCACCCGATCCGGACGGCGGTCACGCCATGGTGGCGGAGGACGACTCCCCAGCCACCGAGATCGCCTTCACCGGTCTCGCCAAGAGGCTGCACGAGGCGCTGGAGCGGGCGACGGACCGGCGGGCGGGGGAGGTTCACCTCGGTGGTGTCCTAGCCGCCTTGAGTGCCCTGGCCGGCCCCTCGGCGGTCATCCGAAACGGTGTCATGGGGCCCTGCTGCACGAACCTCTACGTTCTCGCGCTCGCTCGGACCGCATACGGCAAGGAGGCGATCCGCACCCTCTTGGCATCGTTGCTGGACGAGGTGGGCCGCAGAGACGAAGTCTTCGACGGCTCTCCCTCCGACGTGTCGTTTCACGCCACGCTGTCGCGACAGGCGGGGCGTGCGACGCTCATGATCGACGAGGCCGGTATTCTGGCCAAGGCGATGAAATCTCACTCCCAGAGCTGGCAGAGGATGCTCATGTCGCTTCTGATGCAAGTTTACGGGCGTGGCCTGACGAGTCTGGAGGCCCGACGCTACAAGGACACCAAGAACGACATAGAGGCCGTCGAGCATCCGCGCCCCACGCTGATGCTCACCTCTACCATCAAGGACTTCACGGAGGGAACGAGCCAGGAGGACAGCTCCAGCGGCTTCTTCAACCGCCTCACGGTCTTCGTCGATCGCGAACTGCCGGAGTTGAGGGGCCGCGATGACTTGCCGGACCGGCAGGCCGTCGTGGAGTTCTCGGAAGACGTGCAATCCGCGATCCGACGCTTGAAGGGCGTCGATCACGGCCCCTTCGTGCCAGGGCCCGTGCCGAAGATCGCCGTGTGGCTCTCGGATGACGCGCTCGAGCGGATGATCGACTTCAAGTTCGGTGAGGTCGAGGCGCGGATCCGTTCCGGGGATCTGGCGGCCGAGACCTGGGGCCGCGCCGTCGAAAACGCGCAGCGCATCGCGGGTCTGCTCGCCGTGTCGGATGCGCTCATGACCCCCGAGGCCTCGTTGGACCGCGTTCCGTGCGAGCGCCGACACGTCGATCTCGCCATCTCGATCATGCGCCGTGGGCTGATCCAGCTGGAAGAGATCGCGCGCAACGCCGGGCGGACCGGAGGCCAGCTCGACCGCGTAAAGGATCGGGTGCTCCAGGTCCTGGAGAAGGCGGGCGGCACGGCGACGCGGAACCACATAACTCGGCACGCCCTCCGAAACGTACCGGACGATCGAAGAAGCGGTGTCCTGAACGCGATGGTGGAGGACGGCGAAATCGAGCAGACCGTCGAGGCGATCTCCGGCAAGCCGGGGATCAAGCCGACCATGTATCGGCTTCCGCGCAAATGCGTCACGTGATGGCGAATACGAACCGGTGTTCTTCGAGCGTGATCCGGACGTGAGAGGTTTCGGTCAGGATGCATCCGGCGCGGTCGGTGACGTCTTCGACACGGCGAAAACACCCGCGTTTCTTGGTGTGGACCGTGATGCCGTCACCGACGGTTGGGGGCACCTCTCTGAGCGAGAAATCGGGTCAGAGAAAGGGCAGGGCGCGCCGCATGGATGGTGACGCATTCGTGGAAAACCGACATCGCGCGCCGTCACCCTGAAGGCCTGTGGACCTCCGAAGTCGCTCCTGTCGCTCGCCCACCACGGTCATCGGGAAATCAAGTCGTGGCGATTTCGAGAAAGGGCGGGGTGGCCAGATGGCGCCGTATGGTATATTATTGATTTGTAATGATTATGTGGAGTCCTTCGGACTTCGTGGGGACCCGAGTTAGAAGAGGGTGACTTGATAGATCGATGATATCCGAGAGGGTCGGAGGAGGTGCCGGACGTGGCCACACACGGGGGCAAGAGACAGGGAGCGGGGCGTAAGAAAGGCTCGCGCAACAAGACGACGATCGCGCGCATGTCGGCCGCCGAGGTCTTGGGTGTCGAAGACGTCGACGTGCTCGAACAGGAGGTGCACCGTCGAGGACACTCGCTTCTCCTCGAGATGGAGCGGCTCGTGCTCGACCCGACGCAGCCGGTGGGCGTAAGGATCATGGCGGCGCGCACGGCGCTGCCCTTCTTGTTGCCGCGGCGTGAGGCGCCGCAAGACGGCGCGCCGATGAGCGACGACCTGCTGACCGCGCTCGAGGCCGGCCGTGAAAGGGCCAGGCTTTCGAGCCACGGCTGAAGATTCACAGGCCAACGGTTCCCCGACTTGACATTCGATTTGAAGAAGAAGCTCTTCGATCTGTTCGCGCGACGCCGCGACGACGGACTGCACACGCAGGCTTTGGCTTGGCTGAGGCGTAATTGGTCGAAGGTCGATGCCCTCTTCAAGGACGAGCGACTGGGTGCCTACGTCTTCGAGCCCGTCGCCGAGCTCTGGCGCAGAACCGAGCCGGATACGGATTCCCGCATCCGACAGATCATCAGCCAGATAGCCATCGCCAACGCCGTGTTGGCCGGCCTGCCCGGAAGGCTAGGGGTCGGCGTGGTGGTCGCCATGGCGCTCGAGATGTACATGGCCGTCCAAATCGCACGCCATGTCGGTGTCAGGATCGAGCGGCCGGCCGACGTACTGAAGTATTTCGGCGCCGCGACGGCGGTCGCCTATACGGTACTCATCGGCTTCCGCCACGTCCTCGGCTTCTTCTTCTCTTTCTTCTCGATGGTCGGCTTCTTGCCCGCGACGGCATTGGCCGAGCTCTTCGCGACGAGCCTCATCGGCGTCGTGTTCTGGATCGGCTTCGTCGAAGTCAGAGAGAATGGCGCCTTCACCGTCCCGCGCAGGCTCTCCAAGACCGCCTGGAAGACGACCGGCGATCTGGTTCGATATCAGTGGGGGCTGGTGAAGCGTAGCTTTTCACCGAGCACCTATCTGGAGACCGGTCGACGGCTGAAGGACTGGTTCACCGGTGAGGGCGTTCCAGGCGCAGCGCGTTTGCGTGGTGACTTGTTCGTCAGTGTGGCCTTCGTTCATCTCCTGGCCGGTCGTGTCGACCAGTTGCAGGGGCCCTTGGGCGAGACCTTCATGCAGGCTCTGAGAGACACCAACGGCCATCTGGCAGAGGCCTCCGATCGCGAAATCGCGGAGATCCTCTCCGATAGGCTGGGTGGCGGCCTCGGCAGGATCGATCCCGACAAGCTACAGGGCATGGAAAGCCTCGTCAGGGGACGGATGTTCGAGCTGCTGGTCGAGCGGAGCGAAAGCTGGAACGGAGAGGGTTGGGAGGACCGGCCCCAGCAGGGCCGCTTGCACGAGGATTTCTCACACCCCGGTTCGGACATCGTGTTCACGGACTTGGAGACCGGAGAGACCATTGAGGTCCAGATCAAGGCGACCGCGGATGAGGGCTACATCGAAGAGACCCTGCTCAGGTATCCAGACACGCCGATCATCGTCACGTCCGAACTCGGCGAGGAGTTCGAAGCGGTCGACATGGTGCAGGCGAGCGTCGTGGGCAACGAGGGGCTGCGCCGGGTCACGGACGAGAACTTCGAAGAATTGCTGGAGCGTGTAACCCCGGCGAGCTCGGTCGACGTCGTGAGTGCCGCCGGTGTCGGCGGCGGCGCTGCACTCGTCTCGGCGATTTGGCCCTTCCTGGCAGCCTACATTCGCGGACGTATCGACGGTCAGCGTTTTCGGCATGCCGTGGAGACGATATTGCCCCGCAGTGGTTCGGCCTTCGCACGACGTCTGCTTCTGGCCGCAGCGATCGGACCCCTCTACGCCTGGTGGGTGTTGGCAACCAGTGTGATGCGGTTCGTGCCGGACGAAGAGACCGCCGGCGATGCGCCGCAGGTGAGCACGCGGCGCTTAGTGGTCGAGTGAAACGGGTGCCGTTACGGATGCGAACTCGCGGAATCCGCAATCAGGCCGATGGAGCGCCTGCCGGCGGCCACTGGCCGGAATGCGAACTGGTGTCAGTCAATGAGAGCGGATCCCGAAATTCCTGAAAAATCCGAGTGACCGAAGAGAGTTCGTGTCTTCTGCTGGACGCAAAACACGTCGATGTTAGGGTGGGATCATGAGCAGTGAAAAAGAACAAATCACGATTAATTCGCATGGCCTCGCATGTTCGTCTCGGGTCCGTGCGATCGATCTTTTTTGCGGCGCTGGCGGACTGACTCATGGACTCGAAGCTGCCGGCCTCGACGTTGCGTTCGGTGTCGATACGGACGCGCATTGCGCATACCCTTACGCTGCCAACAATCGTGCTGAATTTCGCCATATGTCCGTCGCCGATTTAGATGCGTCCGAGTGCCGTGAGGTATTGGCCGAAAAACCTTATTCGTTGATAGCGGGCTGTGCCCCCTGTCAAACCTTCTCGACTTACCAGCAGGGTCGTTACGGCCCATCGGACGAACGTTGGAACCTTTTGCAAGAGTTCGGGCGCCTCGTCGAAGTGGTCCAGCCGCATTTCGTTACCATGGAGAACGTCCCCCGGCTGTCCGATCAAGATGTATTCCACGAATTCGTGGAAAGACTACATGGGGCCGGGTATCGGTTCTGGTACGACGTCGTTAATTCGGCTGACTACGGCGTGCCACAGCAACGCAATCGGCTGGTTCTGCTCGCCTCTCAGTTGGGTCCCATCAAGCTTATCGGCCCTACGACTCCGGAGGGCAATCGCGTTACCGTTCGTGAGGCGATCGAGGAGCTGGAGCCGATAGAGGCGGGAGAAATCGCGGCGCGAGACAGAATGCATCAGGCGTCCAGGCTCTCCGAGTTGAACCTCGCACGCATCAAGGCCTCTCGTCCGGGCGGGACTTGGCGAGAGTGGCCGCCAGAGCTCGTCGCGAGTTGTCATACCAAGCCCACTGGAAAGACCTATCCAGGAGTTTACGGACGTATGGTCTGGGACGAGCCGGCTCCGACCATGACCACCCAATTCTACGGTTTCGGAAACGGTCGTTTCGGTCACCCGGAGCAAGATCGAGCGATATCTCTTCGCGAAGGCGCGATTCTTCAGAGTTTTCCGGAAACCTACGAATTCGTCGAGAAGTCTGCGCCTCTTCACATAAAGACAGTCGGTCGCTTGATCGGAAATGCCGTGCCGGTCAACCTCGGCAAGGCCATCGGCCAAAGTATTTATGAGCACGTGCAAGATTACGAAGCTGCGGAGGACAGCGCGGCCTGACCGAAATTTCGAGAAAGAGCGTATGAATTTGGAAATCGTTATCGGAGTTCCCGAACCGGGGCAACTCGTCGAAGTCAGAAGGCGGCTCTGGGTACTCGCGGATATCACCGCGTCTACGCCCTCCGGCGCAATTAGCGAGCCTCAGCATCGTGTTCGATTGGCGTCGATCGAGGACGACAGCCTCGGTGAAGAAATTGAGGTCATCTGGGAGATTGAACCCGGTGCCCGCATCCTGGAACGCGCTGGCCTTCCAAAGATCACCGGCCGAGACGATACGCGAACTCTGGAGGCATTTCTCGACGCCGTGCGTTGGGGGGCGGCGACCAGCGCCGATCGGAATTTCCTTCAAGCGCCGTTTCGGAGCGGGGTGAGCATCGAGGACTTCCAACTCGATCCCTTGGTTCGTGCGATCGATATGGCGCGGACAAACCTCCTCATCGCCGACGACGTGGGTCTCGGTAAAACGATCGAAGCCGGTTTGGTCATTCAGGAACTTTTGCTCCGCCACCGAGCGCGAACCGTTTTCGTCGTTTGTCCCGCATCGCTTCAAGAGAAGTGGCGGACGGAAATGCTCGAAAAGTTCGGTCTCGACTTCCGTATCGTGAATACCGAGTACGTGCGCTGGTTGCGTCGCGAACGCGGAATCCATGCAAACCCCTGGACGTCGTTTCCCAGGCTCATCGTATCGGTCGATTGGCTGAAGTCGGGCGAACCACTCCGAACGATGCGTGACGTCTTGCCAGTCAGCGCGACCCATCCTCGTAAGTTCGATTTATTGGTGGTCGACGAAGCGCACAACGTTGCTCCGGCGGCTTCGGCTCACTACGCGCTCGAAAGTCAAAGAACGAGGCTCATCCGGACGATCGCTCCGCACTTTCAGCACAAGCTCTTCCTGACCGCGACGCCGCACAACGGTTTCCCGGAGTCCTTCACGTCGCTTCTCGAGCTTCTGGACAATCAACGGTTCTCCCGCAGTGTCGTGCCCGACGAGCGCCAGCGTTCGCAGGTGATGATCCGTCGATTGAAGTCGCAGATCGTCGATAAAAACGGCGATCCGGTCTATCCGCAACGTGTCCTCAAAACGTTGCCGGTGCCGTTCACCGATGACGAGCGGTCGATCCATCGGCTGTTGGACGAGTATTGCAAAAGCAGAGAAAATACGGCCCGTGAGGCTGGAGCCCCAGGCACGAAGTTCGTAAACGAACTGCTCAAGAAACGTCTCTTTTCGTCGCCGGCGGCTTTGGCCTCGACGCTTGAAAAACATCACACGACCCTGACGAGCGGTGGGGCTAAGAAAATCGCGTCGAAACTCGACGAAAGGATCCTGCGAAAAGCCATCGCGAAAGCCGCTGAGGACTACGCGGACGACGGGTTGGTCGAAGCCGCTCAGGAGGAGGCGGTCGATCTTGCGACCAAGTCCAGCGCGCCTCTCTCCGCTCACGAGGTCCGACTTCTCGATCGCTTGCGGGATTGGGCGCAGGTCGCCGGCCGGAGACCCGACGCGAAGGCCCTGGCGATCGTCGATTGGATCGAGAAGAACCTCAAGACCGATGGAGAATGGAACGATCGTCGGGTCGTTCTCTTTACTGAGTACCGGACGACCCATCGCTGGCTTCAGGAAATTCTGTCGTCCCATGGTTATTCCGATCGTTTGGAGATCATTCACGGCGGTGTCGATCAAGAAGAGCGCGAGCGCGTCAAGGCGGCGTTCCAAGCGCATCCGAAAGACTCCGCGGTTCGCATATTGCTGGCCACCGATGCGGCGGCCGAGGGGATCGACCTTCAAAACCACTGCAACTGCCTGGTCCATGTCGAGATCCCATACAATCCAAATGTCATGGAACAGCGAAACGGCCGTATCGACCGCCACGGTCAGCGTTACGACGAGGTGCTGATTTGGCATCCGGTCGATGCCGAACCCGACGCGGCGAAATCGCTTGGGGGCCATGAGGCGGACATCATCCGCGCACTCGAAAAGCTCGACGCGATGCGTGCGGACATGGGGGCGGTGAACCCCGTGATCGCGCCGCAAATGGCTGGCCTAATCGAAGGCACGCGCCGCGAACTCGACACGCGCGCCGCCGAGGCCAGAGTGGAAAAACAGCGCCGCTTCGTGGGAGCCGAGCGCCAACTCAGGGAACGCGTCGAAAGACTCCACGAGCGTCTTTTGGAGACCCAACGCGACTTCCATCTGACGCCGGAAAGGGTGCGTTCCGCCGTCGAAACCGGCTTGGCACTGGCCGAAAAGCCCCCCTTGAAGCTGGTGGAGCTCCCGAATGCCCCGCCTGGGACCGTGTTCGAGATGCCGCCACTGACGGGGTCTTGGGCGCGCTGCCTCGAGGGGCTGCGCCACCCGCACACCGGTGTCATGCGACCGATCACCTTCGACCACGAGGTAGCCAAGTTCAGAGACGACGTCGTTCTCGTCCACCTCAATCACCGTTTGGTGCAGATGTGCCTCCAGCTGATGCGCGCCGAAGTTTGGGCGCACGAAGACACCAAGCGCCTGCATCGCGTCGACGTCCGAAAGCTTCCGGACGATGTCCTCGAGCGTCCGGCGGTGGTCGTGATCTCGCGCCTGGTCATCACGGGGGGAAACCATCATCGGCTTCACGAAGAGCTGACGGCCTCTGGCGGGTATTTGACCGAGACCGGATTCGCGCGGGAAAGACTCGTCACACGCGTCGATGAATGGCTCGAAAATGCGGAGCCGCTGACCGTTGGTGAATTGGGTATGGAAGCGTTAGCGACCAGGTTCGCAGCGAACGAGCCTTCGATCCGTCAAGCCATCGAGGCGCGGTCACGTGAACGTCTGCGTACGTTGGAGACGACGCTCCTCAACAAGAAAGACCAAGAAATCAAGAATATCACGACCGTCTTGGATGAACTCGCCGCTTCCATCGAAAAGGTGCTGGCCGAGGAAGACGAGCCCGAGCAGCTCTTGTTTGATTTCGACCAGTTCAAGGAAGAAGAACGTGCCCAGGTGCGTCGCGACTTCGCGGCCATTCGCGCCCGTCTCGGGCAGATCCCTGACGAGAAGCGGATCGAAACTGAGGCGATCGAGAGCCGATACGACGGGTTCTCGCCGCGCACCTTCCCCGTTGCCGTGATCTTCTTGGTCCCCGACTCGAAACTTTCCGAGGTATCCGGATGAAACCGACGTCCGTTCATTCAGAGTGGCTCTCTCTCATCGACGTCTCCGGCCCGTTCCTGGCCGAGCCGGTCTTGAACGAAGCCTTCCCTCAGGGCTTGGAGGGGCTCGAAAGCGACGTTCGACGTAGTCTTCGTCAGGCCTACGACGAATGGCGAGACGCGATCGACAACGAGGACCCGGACGCGGAGGCTTATCACGCGGCTTGGATCGATCTCGTTTTGAGAACTGGACTAGACTTTGATGACGACGTTCTGAAGACGTCCGACGCGTTGCCTGAAAACCTTCGTTTCGAGGTGCCTGAACACGGTCTTACGCTTCGCCCCGATATGGCCGTTGTCGATGACCAGCATGCCGACAAACCCCTTCTCTTGGTCGTGACCTACGACAGCCGCGTCGACCTTGATGACCCGGTGGCGGTCGATCGCTGGGCGACAAGCCCCGCCGAGCGCATGGTCGATCTCTGTCGCGGGACGGGCGTGCGTCTTGGGCTCCTGACGAACGGCGAACATTGGATGCTGGTCGATGCGGCCGTCGGAGGGGTGCCGAGTTTCGCGAGTTGGTACGCACGTCTCTGGGGTCAAGAGCCCAAGACCCTCCAATCTTTCGTCAATCTTCTAGGCATTCGACGCTTCTTCCTCGACCGCGAGGAACAGCTGCCGGCGCTTTTGGATCGTTCTCTCAAAATGCAGGACGAGGTGACCGACGCTCTCGGCGAGCAGGTCCGGCGTGCCGTAGAGGTCTTGATCCAAGCGTTGGATCGTGAGGATGCAAACCGAAATCGCGAATTGCTCGACGGCATCGAACCTAGCGAGCTCTACGAGGCCGGCCTGACGGTGATGATGCGGATCGTCTTTCTGCTGTCGGCCGAAGAACGCGGTCTGCTTCTTATGGGCGACGAGGGCTATGAGGCCAACTACGCCGTCTCGACGCTCAGAACGCAGCTACGGGAAAACACCGAGGAAATCCTGGAACGTCGTTGGGACGCCTGGTCACGGCTCTTGGCGATCTTCCGAGCGGTCTACGCCGGTATCGAGCACGAAAGCCTCAGGATGCCGGCGCTCGGCGGATCGCTTTTCGACCCCGACCGGTTCCCGTTCCTCGAAGGCCGAAAGCGGGGCTCGAACTGGCGAAACGATCAGGCCGCGCCTTTGCCGATCGACAACCGGACTGTGCTCTTGTTGCTCGAGGCCGTGCAGCTCTTCCAAGGACGTACTCTCTCTTACCGTGCGCTCGACGTCGAACAAATCGGCTACGTCTACGAAGGTCTCCTAGAGCGGACGGCGATCAAGGCCAAAGAAATCACGCTCGATCTCGACGCGACCAAGAAGTCCAAGAAGCCGTGGGTGACGCTCGAAGAGTTGGAAACGGCGGCGACGAGCGGTCGCGAAGCACTCGCGGCACTCCTTCAGGAAAGGACGGGCAGTTCGGCGAGCCGTGTCTCCAACGATTTGGCGAAACCCGTTGATGATGCGGACGGAAACAAGCTCCTGACCGCCTGTCACGCCGACGTCGCGCTCAAAGATCGCATTCGTCCCTATTTCCATCTCCTTAGAAGCGATCCTTGGGGCTATCCGCTGGTCTATCCGAAAAACACCTTCATGGTGACGACCGGGGCCGATCGACGCGAAACCGGGACCCACTACACCCCAAAATCGCTGACCGAAGCGATCGTCAAAGAAACGCTCGAACCGGTCGTATACGTCGGTCCCGCCGAGGGCGCGCCACGCGCCGACTGGCGCCTGAAATCTCCGGCCGAGCTTCTCGATCTCAAGATCTGCGATCCGGCGATGGGGTCGGGCGCCTTCTTGGTGCAAGTTTGCCGCTGGCTCGGTGAGCGCCTTGTCGAGGCCTGGGACGCGGCGGAGGCGGAACGTAAGGCGGTCACCCAGAATGGCCGTGTGGTCGACACGCTCGGCTCCGAGGAGCCGCTCGCCAAGGATGACGACGAACGTCTTTTGACGGCGAAGCGCTTGATCGCCGAGCGTTGCCTTTACGGAGTCGACCTCAACCCGCTCGCGGTCGAACTCGCGAAGCTTTCGATCTGGCTCGTTACGCTCGCCAAGGGGCGCCCCTTCGGGTTTCTGGATCACAACCTGAAGAGCGGGGACAGCCTGCTCGGTATCACCTCGCTCGAACAACTTCACACGCTCGAACTCGATCCCGGGCCGAATTCTTCCAAGAAGCTCTTCGCAGCGACGATCGACGAGGCGGTGGACGAGGCCATTCGTCTTCGGAGGGAGCTACGCGCGAAGCCGATTGTGGATATCCGCGACGTCGAAATCGCAGTGGATCTCGATCGTCGTGCACGAGAGGCTTTGGATCTGCCGATCCTGGTCGGGGATGCCATAATCGGAGACGCATTGGCGGAAGGTGGTGAAGGTGGTGATACGACGTCGCTTTCCTTGACAGTCGGCGAGGCCATGAAAGGCGATCCGACGTATATCGGACGGCTGCGTAACCAGGCCGGAGAAGGGCTCTCGACGGACCTCCCAGCCGGACGTCCATCGCGACGGCCGTTTCATTGGGTAGTAGAGTTTCCGGAGGTGTTTTCGGCTGAGAAGCGCGGGTTTGACGCTTTGGTCGGCAATCCACCGTTCTTAGGCGGTAAACGTATTGTCGGCGCAATGGGCTCGTCCTATCTCAATTTTTTGATTACTAGCCTGGGTAAGAAAACGCGGGGTTCCTCAGATCTTGTAGCTTTTTTCTTCTTGGCTTCATTCTTGGTCTGTCGAAATCTAGGTTGTATCGGCTTGATCGCCACCAAGTCTATTGCCGAGGGCGGAACTAAAAAGGTCGGTCTAGAGAATATAATATCTTTAGGCGGAGAGATTTATTCGGCCGTCCGTTCCGAGACTTGGCCTGGATCCGCGAATGTCGTGACTAGCCGAATTCAAATATGTAAAGGAAAATGGTCCGGAAAAAAGACCCTCAATGGTTCTGAGGTTGCCGTTATCACTGCAGGTTTGGATGAGCATGAAAGGTGGAAGCCAGTAAAACTTTCAACAAACAGCGGTCTAATCCAACAAGGAACGGCACCTCTTGGAAAGGGATTTTTCCTATCCGAAACTGACGCACAAGCATTCATTAGAAACAAACCAAAATACTCCCAAGTGATATTTCCCTATCTTTCCGGTCAAGACATAAACCGAGTTCCAAATCTATCTGGGAGCAGGTGGATAATCAATTTTTGGGATTGGGAGAAGGATCAAGCAAGATCATTCGCGCCGGAGCTATTCGAAATTCTAAAAGAAAAAGTTAGAGGAGAGCGCCTCAATATGAAAAGCATGGGAGGAGCTGCGGATACATTCTGGCGACATTTATGGTATAGATCAGAATTGTATCACGAGTTAGGGTATTGGGCATCCTTTAACACACATCCAGAAGGGTATGACCCCGACTCGCCAAAACTCGAGCATGCGATAGTGGTTGCCACTGCAGCTACGAAATATCCAAGTTTTTCTCTGGTTCCGAATATCTCAATCTTCTCGAACACGCTTTGCGTTGTAGCCAGCGAGAGCTACAGCCTTTTCGCCTGCCTATCGTCCGACATTCATGCCGTTTGGGCCTACGCGAACGGCTCCAGGCTTCATGAACGCCTTAGGTACACCCATGGGGATATATTCGAGACCTTCCCGTTTCCTAATGGCATCTTGGAAGGTAATCACGAGGAACTCGAAGACCTCGGGCGTACCTTCTTCGAAACGCGCCGCGACTACATGGTCGCCCAGGATAAGGGCATGACGTCCTTTTACAATGATTTCCACGATCCCTCTAAGACAACGCCCGAACTCGAAGAATGTCGGACACTTCAAGCAGAGATCAACGAGGCGGTGATCCGAGCTTACGGGTTCGAAGGCGTCGATCTCGACTACGACTTTCACGAAGTGGCCTACCTTCCCGAGGGCAAGAACCTTCGTCTCACGATGAGCGAGGTCGCGAGGGAGGACATGCTTTGCCGTTTGACCGCGCTCAACAAAGAACGCCACGAGGCCGAACCAGACGGCTCGATTTCAAAGAAGCATGCAGCGAAAAAAGCTACGTCGAAAGCCAGGAAACCCTCTCCAAAGAAAGAAACAGAAAGGTCCACCGCCGCGATTTCGGATTTTTTCGCCGAAGACGGGAGCGCCAACACCGAGAAGCTACGAGACGCGACGCCGGAGCCGCCAACGGAGCGGCTCTACAATTGGCTTTACGATCGGAACGGAACCTGGGTTGCAAGTAGAGATGCTGAGGCGGCGGTGGGGTTGTCGAAGGAGGAGTTCGAAGACGCCGTCCAGGCATTGATTGCCGATGACGATCTGTTAGTGCGAGAGGATGACGACGAGACTCTCCTTAGGGCCAAGGGCTGATCCGTGACGAAGCTCGTCCCATATAGCGATCTCGGGACGTCGGACCTAGTCGTGGATGCGATCTACGAGGGAGCACCGGGAGGCCTATTGTCCGGTGAGGCGATTTCGAAGGTATTGCCCGGTGTCGGGAACTTGGGTGGGTTTCGCGCGGCTGGCAGAGAATCGCGAAAGAAATTCGTTGTCCTCTACACTACTGGCAAGGACGCAGACTGGCCTGACCAATTCCATCCCGAGGTAGGAAGGTTTGTCTACTTCGGTGACAACAAATCTCCCGATCAGGAAATTCACGATACACGAGCCGGCGGCAACCGACTGCTTCGAGATGTCTTTCGAACCCTGCAAAGCGAACAGGCTCAGCGAGCTGCTATTCCCCCGTTTTTCGTCTTCGAGAGGCAGCCGACATCGACGAGTTCAAGGTCGGCTCGTTTCCTCGGCATGGCTGTTCCAGGGCATAAGGACACGCCCGCCGAAGAGGCTTTGGTCGAGCTGCAAGGAAAGCGGGATGGGCGCCAATTCCAGAACTACAAAGCGACCTTCACGGTGCTTGATGCGCAAGTCATCGCGCGCGCCTGGCTTCAAGATTTAGCGGCCGGAAACGCTTTGACGGAGAATGCACCAGCGGCCTGGATCGAGTGGGTCACAACCGGAAAGTACCGCCCACTCGTGACATCGGAGGGGTCGAGCGTGGCGAACACGGGCGATGCGCAACCGGGCAACAAGAGTGACGCAGATGGGCGAGGAGATCTGATGACAACCGAGACGACAGAGCCTAGCGTCGAAGCGAAAGAAAGCCGCAACGCCTGGGTCGTTCGAGCCGACCCTGGCGTGAATTCGGCACTGCGCTTCCCGAATTATTCTATCGCCTGGGTTTCGGTCGGCCCCCAAAGCGCCGTCAAAGAAAAGGATTGGATCATCGTTGTGGGCTCGGACGGAAAAGTCCGTGCCATCGGATCGGTGCTCAGAACGCGGTCACGCGACGAGATAACGACGGCCTATTTCGACAAGGTGCAAAACCTCGATGGCTCGAAATCCCTTGCCGGTGCCGGCCTCACTATGCCTGGGTCCGCTTCGATCTCTCGGCTGCAATGGAACGATTTCAGTGAGGCTGCGGAAAAGCTCACGGGGTCTTCTTACGACCGAACACCGCTCATTCAGGAAAAAACTCATACAAACGCGCAAGCCTACGTGCGAGAGCTCCTACAGCTTGCCGTCATGGACGACCTGCTCGGTCCGGCGAATGGCCCACATGAGCGCATCGTAGATATGGATGTTCGTGCTCGGTACCTTGTCGGCAAACTCGCTCCGCGACAACCGGGTGACGCTAAGACCGGCATCGAAGGGGTAGATGGTACGTCCTCGCCTGAGGATGAAGAAGAACCCGTGGATATGGAGATCCATAAGGGACGACACGATACAGGCGCCGAATTCGAAGGCGTTGCCGGCAAGGTCGACGCGGAAGCGGAGGCGGCGGACGAGATCGACGCTTCGAACAACCAGTCTCTGGTTCCGTCTAGTATCGGATTCACGTTCTGCGTCGATGGAGACGTCGACAAGATCGAACTCGACGCACGCTGGGGGCGCTACGAGCGCCTCTACGACCACGACCACACGAAGACTGTCAAACGTACAAAGCGGGATGCCGAAGGCAACGTACTCGAAACGAGAGAGGAGGAGGTAAACCTCAAGGTTTGGCAAAGGATACCTTGTGGGGGACGTCTTGTTCTCGATCTGGCCGAAGGGCCGTTTTCGAACCAGGTTCCGGACGCCGAAAACCCGGATGTAAAAATCAAGGGCTCTGTCAGTTCGAAGAACGCCAACGGTGACCGATTGATCACCGTCTTTTTGATCAATACCCAAGAAGATCCCCCGCAAAACAAAGACAGTGCGTGGATATTCCAGCCCGAGATCGTCGCTCGTGCGGGGCACGATTCAGAAGAAAAGTCAATTTTCCGCCGGCGTTTGGCTTTCGACGAAGCCGGAGACGACCCAGAACGCGACGCACTCGAAATGGTCTATCGTGATCACGTCGAATTCGGTGTCGGACACGGTGTATCCGTCCACTCCGAGACCTTGGCAGGTGATCCGCTGCGTGGTCACGAAGTGCGAACGGCCGTCATTCCGGAATACGAGGTTCCCGTCACGGAAACGCCTGGCTCGAAACAAGAAGATCGTCCAGCCATGCGTGAGATGGTCCAGAAAGGCCACCTCGACATGGAATCCCTCGCGGCAATGGGAAGGGCCGATCTCGCCGCCGTTCTCAAGGCACTCGCGGACGATTACGAGGCCTGGATTGGAGAGCAGACGGAGCGCATCGGGAAGGACGTCATAGGACACGATGCGCAAGCCGAACTCGCGATGGGAAAGTGTCGCGCGATCCTGGAGCGGTTGCGTGAAGGGATCGCCGTGCTGGCCGATCCGAGCGACGAGATGGCGCTGAGAGCCTTTCGCTTCGCGAACAGAGCCATGGCGCGTCAACGCGTCCATTCTCTATTTGCGCTTTCACAGCGCCGTGGTGAGGAAAAACCACTTGCCGAATTCGATATCCCGAAAAACCGGTCTTGGCGTCCGTTCCAGCTCGCCTTCGTTCTGCTGTCCCTGCCGGCGCTCGCCGACCCCGAGCATCGAGACCGGACGGAGCCACTCGACGCTGCTGCCGATCTCCTTTGGTTCCCGACAGGGGGAGGCAAGACCGAGGCCTATCTCGGCGTCGCGGCCTTCGCCATGGCGATCCGGCGCTTTCAAACCGGTCTTGGTGGTTACGATAGCTCTCGGGGTCTTGGCGTCGTCATGCGGTACACGCTGCGGCTATTGACGCTCCAGCAGTTCCAACGCGCGACGGCTCTCATTTGCGCTATGGAAGTTCTGCGACAAGAGGCGGCCGAGGCCGGAGACCACACCCTCGGCGAAACGCCTTTTACCATCGGGCTTTGGGTAGGCAACAAGGTCACCCCTGGTTCGACGACCGACAGTCACCAAATCATAGAGGCGCGTCGCGGGTCACAGCGGTCGGACTTCGGGGCGGCGACACCGGCTCAGCTGACGAGCTGTCCGTGGTGTGGCTCGGACGTTCTGGAAAAACGCGACATCGAAGTCGATAAGGATCGCAAACGGACGGCGATCTACTGCGGCGATAAAAAAGGGCGTTGCGTCTTTTCGAAGGGACGTTCCAGCCGCAAGGCGCACCCGGGTCTTCCCGTCGTCGTGGTCGACGAAGAAATCTATCATAGGCCGCCGTCCATGATGATCGCTACCGTCGATAAGTTCGCGCTCATGGCTTGGAGAGGTGAAGCGCGCACTTTGTTTGGACGAGCCGATACCGAATGTCCGCGGCACGGGCTTCTTTGGCCCGATGCGGACTGTACCGGGCGCCATACAAAGAAGGGATACCTAGCGGCAACGCAAGCGAAAACGATCTCCCCGATCCGTCCACCGGATCTGATCATTCAGGACGAATTCCATCTCATCAGTGGGCCCCTCGGCACGATGGTCGGTCTTTACGAAACGGCCATCGACGAGCTTTCGACCTGGAAAATCGACCAGGCCTCGGTAAAACCCAAGATCGTGGCCTCCACGGCAACCGTTCGAAAAGCGCCCGAGCAAGTGAACAACGTGTTCATGCGTCAAGTGTCGATCTTCCCGCCGTATGGGCTCGACGCTTCGGACAACTTCTTCTCGAAACAACGCTCGGTCACGGCAATACCGGGACGGCGCTACATCGGCGTCTGTGCGCCGGGAAGCTCACGACCGGCGATGCTTATCTTTGTCTATGCGGCCTTTCTGACCGCGTCGCAGGCGCTCTTCAATCGGTTCGGCCAGATCGCCGATCCATACATGACGGGTGTGGGGTATTTCAATTCGCTGCGGGAACTCGGCGGCATGCGTCGATTGGCGGAAGACGACGTCAACACGCGTTCCTACCGCGTCGGAATGAGCGATCTCGACCGACCAGGGCTCGCGCAGAGACGGGTCGGTAATGTCGATGAATTGACCTCGCGTGTCTCGAGCGGCGACATCCCCAAAAAGCTCGATCAACTCGAGGTGAAGTTCAAAGCGGAATACGATCCATCGATCGGCAAGTTCGTCACAAGATGGGAAAAAGACGAAACGCGGGCGATCGATATCGTTCTCGCGACGAATATGCTCTCGGTCGGCGTCGACGTGAACCGTTTGGGGCTTATGGTTGTCAACGGCCAGCCGAAAGGAACGGCGGAATACATTCAGGCAACAAGCCGGGTCGGACGTGCGTCACCGGGCCTCGTCTGCACGGTTCTCACCTGGGCGCGACCTCGCGACCTTTCTCACTACGAGACCTTCGAGCATTACCACGCGACTTTCTACAAACACGTCGAGGCGCAATCGGTGACGCCGTTCTCGCCGCGGGCATTGGACCGTGGACTGACAGGGGTTTTCGTCAGCCTTTTGAGGTCGACCAGCGATCCGCTCAATCCGAACGATGGTGCCGGCGCTTTGGACGCGGCCGTCATGCCAGATGTCGATCGATCGATAGCTCGCTTGGTGGATCGCGTTTGGAGTGTCTCACACGAGGCGAACGTCAAGGACCTCGCCGATAACGAACTGAAGGCACGGGTCGACCTTTGGAAATACGAAGCCGGCAAAGGCGGAAGAACGCTCAAATACGAAAAGCGTGGGGAAGGCAAAGCTACGGCGGTAGCGCTTCTGAAAAGGCCCGGAATCAAAGCTTGGGAAAAATTCACCGTACCGATGTCGATGCGCGAAGTCGAACCTGGTGTCCGATTGATCATGAATGCCGCGAAGGACGCGGCCCCTGGGGAAGACTGGTTACGTCCAGATCCGTCCGCTGATGACGCGGAGACTGAAGCATGACGTCGAATCGTATGCCCATCGGCGAAATTCGCCCGTCTCAACTTCTTTGGACTTACGGTCCCGGCGCGTTGATAGATCTGCCGAACCTGTCGGTCGTGACTCTCGGCTCCGATACTTGGGAAGAAGTCCGTTGCCAGCCGATCGAGGAGCCTCGGCTCTTGGATGCCGTGCGAAAGATATTGGGTCCGCAGATCGGAGCGTTGCGCATGCCTCCCTTCCTCATGCAGGAAAGGATCGATCCCTATTCTGCCGAGGCGTTGGTCGGGGTCCCCGTCAAACCATTTCCGAGATGGCTGCGATGCGTGGAATGTGGGCTTTTGTCTCCACTCGATGACGATTTGTTCCACCCAAAAGAAGATCGCTATCGCCCGGAGCGAACGAAGTTCGTCCACAAAGGCTGTACGGGGTCGAGGGGAAACAAGAAAGCCAGGGACGCCGACGCGGTGCCCGCACGCTTCCTTTTGGCCTGTCGGGCGGGCCATCTCGACGATTTCCCTTGGCACTACTTCGTCCACAACGGTCCTTCCGACTGCAAGGGAAATCTGCGCTTCTACGAGAGTGGGGCTTCTTTGCAGACCGAAAACCTTTGGGTGAAGTGCGACGGCTGCCTGGCCTCTCGCAGCATGGCCCAGGCGTTCGGACAAGTCGGCCAACAAAACCTTCCGAAATGCCGTGGGCGGCATCCGCATCTGGAGACGTTCGACGGTACGTGTTCCGAGAAGCCGCGCGCCGTCCTTCTTGGTGCCACGAACAGTTGGTTCCCTATCACCTTGTCTGCATTACACATTCCGGCACCCACGGGCTCGGCGCTAGACGTGGTCGAACACTTTTGGGACGACTTGGAAGGTGTGACTGAAAAAGCCGTTCTCGGTGTGGTTCTCCCGATGCTGAAGCGGCGGGAAGCGCATCCCGGCCTGTCGAAGTTTTCGCTGGATCAGATCTGGGATGCTATCGTCGCAAAGCGTGACGGAGCTGGTCATGACAATGTCGATATGGCCGATATCAAAGGGCCGGAATGGGAGGTTCTAATCGAGACGAAGCCTCGGAAGGACTGGCCGGATTTCATGGCCGAGCCGACCGCTGTGCCGGAAAGATACAAGGGACTAATCGCGAGTGTTTCGCTTATCGAACGTCTTCGGGAGGTCAACGCGCTCCTGGGGTTCACTCGTGTAGAAGCGCCCGAACACAGTGAAAAACCCGAAGATGCGCCTGTGCACGCTGCCCTAACCAAACGTTCGCCGGCTTGGGTGCCGGCGACACAAGTGCACGGAGAGGGGATCTTCATTCGTTTCGATGAGGAGGTTGTCGCGGCCTGGGAAGATCTGCCCTCGGTGAGAGCTCGAAACGACAGCCTGACTGCCGGGCATCGTGGTTGGCGCAACGCACGAAAACTCGATCCGGACGCAGCATATCCGGGAGCACGTTACGTTATGCTCCACTCGCTTTCTCACCTATTGATACGCGAGCTTGCTCTCGAGTGTGGCTACAATTCCGCCAGCATCCGAGAGCGGATTTATGCCGAGACGGCCTCCGGAGCTCCACAAGCCGGCATACTGATATACACCTCGGCTGCGGACTCCGATGGAACTCTGGGCGGCCTCGTTGATCTCGGTCGACCCGAAAACTTGGGCCGATTGCTCGATCAGGCGCTTGCTCGCGGGTCTATTTGTTCCTCCGATCCTCTATGTTCCGAGCACGATCCCAAAGAAGACCGCTCACTCCATGCGGCGGCGTGCCATGCCTGCTCGTTCGTTTCGGAGACCTCCTGCGAGAACGGTAACCGGTATATCGATCGGGCGTTCTTGGTGCCGACGCTCGACGCCACAAGTGCTGCGTTCTTTTGGAGAACGGATGCATGAACGAACTACTGGAGGCGGTCATAGGTCTTGTATCCAATACGCCTCCGGCGCGGGTCGAGCAATTTGCCGATAGGATCGCTCGTGGCATGAGTGTCGCGGACGCAACGACCGGCTGGGCGATATCTGTCGGTGCTCGGCAAAGGATCTCGCGGCTGGAGACCGCGGCCGCAAATGCCAAGGTGACGAATTCTATGTTGGCCGGTCTGCTTGTCGGCGCGGCGCACGCTTACCATCGAGAAAAGGCAGAAGAGGTTGTCGAACTAGTTTTGACGGGCCCATCGACGCCGATCGTCGCAACCCGGCGAACCGAGAGCGCTCTTCTTCAAGTGATCGACTCCGCCAATTCGTCGCTGTTCCTAACGAGCTTCGTCGCATATGACGTTGCGCCCGTTCTGCGGGCGTTGAAGTTGGCCATAAAGCGAGGCGTTGAGGTTGCGCTGGTTCTAGAGTCGAGCGAAAAACATGGAGGTGAAGTCAGCTTCGACGTTATCGGGAAAATGAGGTCGGCACTTCCCGGTGCACAAGTGTTCTTCTGGAAGGAAAAGGCGCCCGAGTTCACGGGCGGGAAAGTGCATGCGAAGGTTGCGGTTGCCGATCGAAAACTGTGCTTCGTGTCCAGTGCCAATTTGACCGGTCATGCATTCGAGAAGAATATCGAAGCGGGCGTGCTGATAGAGGGTGGAGATACACCTCGACGCCTCGAAGAACACTTGGAGGCTCTCGTCACAACACGAATAATTGCGAGTTCATGATGGATACAGTTCCACCGGAAATTCGTTCGAGGATTATGGGCGCTGTCCGGCAAAAGAACACCGGCCCAGAATTGATAATCAGGCAAGCACTCCACAAGCTTGGGCTTAGATACCGCGTAAATGTCTCCAAAATGCCGGGGCGTCCCGATATCGTTTTCCCCAAATTCAACGCGGCTGTCTTCGTCCATGGATGTTACTGGCACCGGCACGGATGCTATCGAAGCACAACGCCGAAAAGTAACACCGAGCATTGGTTGCGAAAATTCATCGCCAACCGCCAGCGCGACGCAAGAAAATCAAAATCTCTTCGTGACTCGGGTTGGCGTGTTTTGACGGTCTGGGAATGTGAATTCGTAGGGAAGTTCGCTCGGGCACCGGAGGCCGTCGCGAACGATGTGAAGGCATGGCTGGAGGGCGAGGACACGACTGGAGAAATTCCAGAGCGCCTAGGCGTTCGAGGAAAATTTTTATGAGGGATGAGGCCAGAGTTCAAGAACGGCCGAATGATTGAACGGCATGCAGCACTAGTAGGGTGAAGCGGGTGTATCGTGCCGGCTCTAGTAGAAACCATGAAAATTCGTGGTTTGCATCGAGGGAGCTATTCCGATGAATCAAATTTCCAAGAAAGCGCTTCCAGTGCGCCATGTTTCGATTCGGGTTCCGTGGAGTGATAACGGATGGCAGGGATACGTTTGCGACAACCCAGCAGGCAACCATGCCTGTCTGGCTTTGAGCCGGATCTCCGAAAACCGAAAAGACGATTTCGAACAGTCCGTTGCCGGCAAAGCTTGGTCCGACTTGTCGATAGATCAGTTGCCGCCTTGCGCCGATGAGCATGGTGCATTCATGTCAGAGCGGCCCTATGCCCGCCGCCTCAATCATCCCTATGCAAACTACGAACCGAGCTACAGGGGATTTCGGACGACTACTTTTGAGCATCCTGCGTTTTCGGCGGCCTGTATTCCCTATGCTTGGATGTTGAGAGGGAAAGTCGAAGGCGAGACCGAAGGCGACGAAGGAACCGCACTCCGGTACGGTATCGACTTTGATCCAAATAGAGAGCCGGAACTGAAGTCCGCAGGCAAGACCTGGGTTCAAGAGCGAAAAAACCAAATCGCGTTGCTGGATACCTTCTTCAGCGCTCTCGTACCGGAACTTTCGCTCTGCTTCTTTTATGCGAAGGCGACGCCACTCAGCGAGGACCCGCGGAGGGTCATCGTGGGTGTCGGTCGCGTAAAAAGGGTGGATGCGCATCACGAATACGAACATGCGACAGAGGACCACCCGAGATCGATCATTTGGGAGAGGAACGTCCACCATTCGGTCCGCCCGGAGTTCGACGATGGCTTCTTGCTCCCCTATCAGAAAATCCTGGAACTAGCCGAGAGGAACGAAGGCTTCGATCCAACGCCTATGGTTGCTTTCGCGCCGGACGAGAGTTTCGAGGCCTTCTCGTACGGTACGGAACACGTCACTGATGACGAGGCAATTGCCTCGCTCATGTCCGTATTGCGCGCTCTAGAAGCGATTCCCGCCGAGGTTGCATTCGATGTGGCGGGCGCTATCGCCTGGGTGAATTCCGAGCTGAATCGGATCTGGCGAATGCGCGGGCCGTTCCCGGGACTGGGATCGGCTCTGGAGGCCTTCGGCGTCAGCCACGGTACTCTGGTCGCAATGGAAATCGAACGTGCCCTTCGTGATGAGAGCGGCGAGTGGAAACAGGACCCATGGGACCTAGTTGAGGCGGCGCTTCAGGATCCGTTTTTACTACCCGGAGCGGCCCGCACGTATCTTGGGCCGAACAAGCTAAAGCTTTTCAAGGGATTGAAGAAGGAGCGCCGAGACCTTTTGATGCTTTTGAGCCGCTTCTCGCTATCGGCTGACCAGGCGAACAGATTCTTCGAGGTCGCCGAACGAAGGCTCGCCAAAATCGAAGCATCGGACGCCGAATTAATCGCTAATCCCTATCTTCTTTACGAGGGGGATCGTAGGTCATCCGATCCCATCCGGCTTTCGACGATCGATAGAGGTGTTTTCGCAAAAGAAAGCATTTTGGAAAAGTATCCGCTGCCCGGCTCTGAGCCGGTGCGCGAATCCGACGACCCTAGACGAGTGCGAGCCCTCGCGATTGAATTGCTGGAGCGGTGCGCCCGGGATGAAGGGTCGACTGTAATGCCCAAGGACGAGCTCATTCGTCGGATACGCGACGAAGCTGTCGAGCCGAAGTGCAACGTTACGACGGACTTGGTCGATTTCTACGCGGACACCCTCGAAGCGGAAATCGTCGAAATCGAGGAAGAAGACCATCAGATAAATTTTCAGCTCGTTAGATTGTCGAAGATCGGAGATGTAATACGCCGCTATGTCGTGAGGCGAACCGAGGAGGCAGGACGTCATGACGCCCAGCATGACTGGCGTAAGCTCGTCGATAACGCAATTATTGAGCCGGTGGCCGACGGGGATAGCCGTGATGAGGAGGGTCGGAAGGAAAAAGCCGACGCACTCAAAGAGATATACACGTCTCGGTTGTCCGTCTTGGTTGGGCCCGCCGGAACGGGGAAAACGACGCTGCTGAGAGCGTTGAAGGGGATTCCGGATGTGGCGAGTGGCGGGATTTTGTTATTGGCACCGACAGGCAAGGCGCGCGTGCGGCTCGAGCAGGTGACGGACGTTACCGGAGCACAAACCATCGCGCAGTTCTTGCTGAAGTTCCGTCGTTACTCTGTAGATACGGGGAGATATTTTCTAAGAGGCGCAGAAGATAGATCGGGCAGCCACGAAACAGTTATCATAGACGAGGCCTCCATGCTGACGGAGGAGCAGCTCGCAGCGACAATCGATGCCCTCAAAGGCGTCAAAAGGTTCGTCTTGGTGGGCGATACTAGACAGCTTCCTCCGATAGGCGCGGGTCGGCCGTTCGTGGACATTGCCGAGTACCTAAGAGCGAAGGGGCGTGGCTTTGGCGAACTTTCGATTCAACAGCGTCAAGAGGCCGGAGAGCAGCGGCTCGATACACTTCTGGCGAGTTGGTTCACCGATCGTCGCGACGACCCCGATAGTGATAAAGTGTGGGACGCGATCCGAAACGGAGCCGAGGAAAGCGGTGTCGAGTTCATCCAATGGGAAACGCCGAGCGAATTGAATGCCGCTCTGAGTGAGCGGCTCGAGACAAACTTTCGAGCGAACGAAGATCGATTTTGGTTCGAGAAATCGATCGGGGGTTCCGAATTCAAGGATCATATCTATTTTCACCCAAAGCGAGATGCGCGTCCCGGGGCCGGTGAAAGCGCAGAAGCATGGCAAATCCTATCGCCGGTATGGGGAAGGGATTGGGGCGTCGAGGCACTGAACGACTACATCCATCGAAAATACCGGGGAGCTGCAATCGAACGAGCGATGAATAGCGACCATCGCCAGCGCAGAGTACCCAAACCCGTCGGTCCGCAGAGGATCATTTACGGAGACAAGGTGATCAACGTCAGAAACGAGCGAAGGAGCTCTGTCTATCCCGAAGCCGGTTCGATTTTCTATGTCGCGAACGGTGAAATTGGGAGCGTTGTGGGAAAGTTCAAGGGCAGAAACGCGAAAGCTGTACCGAAGCATCTCGAAGTCGAATTCTCGACTCAAAAAGGCCACAAGTATACCTACTGGCGCAATACGCTCGAGGGCGAAGCCGGCTCTCCACCTTTGCAACTCGCTTATGCGATCACTGTTCACAAATCTCAGGGAAGCGAATTTTCCCGTGTGTTTCTTGTGCTGCCCCGGAAGAGTCCCGTGTTGAGCCGCGAACTTCTGTATACTGCGGTCACGCGGCATAAATCGGCGCTCACGGTTTTGCATCAGGGCGACGTAAACGAGCTGAAAGACTACTCATCGGCCGAGAACTCGGAAATTGCACGACGCCTGACGAACTTGTTTCACGCTCCCAAGCCGATTTTGGTGAAGAGAGGCGATGCATCCAAATTGATGGAAGCCAGTTTGGTTCATCGAACCACAACGAATGATTTCGTGAGGTCGAAAAGCGAGGTCATCGTCGCGAATATTTTGACAGATCTCGGTCTTGAGTACACCTACGAGAAGCGCTTCGTGGGCTATGACGGAACGTCACGCTTTCCGGATTTCACTGTCGAAGACGACGACACCGGCCAAACTATCCTGATCGAGCATTTAGGAATGCTCAATCATCCCGGATACAAAAGCGCTTGGGAACGAAAACTGGAATGGTACGCATCGAATGGCGTCACGACGGATGGTGGTCGACGGGCAATGCTCGTCATTACGCGAGATGGTGCGGATGGTTCGATCGACGCTGCTGAAATCAATCGGCAACTCGCGGAGGTGTTCGGATAATGACGGAATGGACCATCAGTCTAAGGAAGAACTTTCAGTCCGAGTTGCTCGCGCTCCCGCCCAAGGAAAACGCGCAGATCCAAAAAAAGCTTAGCCAGCTAGTGGAAGACCCGTTACCCGACGCCAAGGTCAAAAAACAGCTGAAGAATTGGAAGGGCGGAAACGTCTATCGGATCCGCAGCGGGGACTATAGAATATTCTACAGTATAAAAGAGCCGTTCATCAGTCTTTTGGCTCTACGCCGGCGGAGCGAAGACACTTACGACGAAGAAATCGAAGCCTTGAACTTCGGTGGTCCAGAGGCTGCCGAAGGATGGCCCGTCAAAGACGCCAGTGTGTCCAAAGCGGCCTATTGGGAGAAGTTCGCCCGACAGCAACAAGAGTCGGATAAACGTCCGCTTCCAGAACCGCTGACGTCCGAGTTTCTCGACCAATTGTTCATACCGAAAGAACTACACAAGCGCCTACTCGCGGTCGGCTCGGAGGAAGAGCTTCTCGATTGTCCAGGGGTCGAGGACGAGCTCCTTCTTACAATTCACGAAGCTTTATTCGAAAAGCCCTTGAGCGAGGTGCTTCGGCAGCCTGAATTTATTGCAGACAGCGTGGATGACCTGTTCCGATACAAGTCAGGCGATCTTCCAGGGTTTCTTTTGAAGTTGAGCCCGGGGCAGGAAGCGCTTGTAAGATTCAATTTAGAGAGCACGAGGCCGACTTTGGTCAAGGGCGGCCCCGGCAGCGGAAAGAGTACTGTTGCGCTCTATCGCGCAGCCGAAACCGCTAGAATGTTGGCCAGAGAGGGAGTGAGGGAACCGCGAATACTCTTTACGACCTATACGAACGCTCTGACCAACGTCTCCAACTCTCTGCTGCGAACGCTCTTTCCTGAGCGGCCAGAGGCGGTCGTCGTCAAAACTGCCGACAGCTTGGTGAGGGAGATAATTGAAGAAAGTGGGCTTCGCTTCGCCCCGGCGAACGAGGTGCAAATGCGGGAAGCGCTGCGCCGCGCTCTGGAGCAGGCGTCGCTCGGGGAAAATGCACTGGAGCGAAAGAGGAACAAGGACGCTATTTCTCGTTTTTCGGAGAGCTACTTGCTGGACGAGATTTGTGCAGTTGTCCTCGCGCATGACCTGCCGGACATAGAGTCGTACCTTGATGCACCCCGGATCGGGCGGATGGAGGCGCTGTCCGAGACCGAACGCAAGCTTGTATGGAAAATTTCCCGATTGTTCTTGTCCGAGTTGTTTCTTCAGAAGGTTGAGACTTGGAGTGAACTAAGGTCTAAGGCTGCAAAGTTGGTCACAAGCCAAGCGACGAACCTGTCGTTCGATGGAGTAATTGTCGACGAAGTTCAGGACCTCGAACCCTCTGTCGTCTCCCTGCTTGCGAAATTGAGTGACCGACAGGGCACCGTTTTCCTGACCGCCGACAGTCGGCAATCGATTTACCGCTCGGGTTTCGATTGGGCCGAGGTGGTTTCGTCGCTCGGGTTGGAGGTCGAGATATCGGAACTTCCGGGGAACTATCGCTCGACCGAACAAATAGACAAAGCAGCCAAGAGTTATTTTCGGGAAGGGAAGCCAGTACAAAGACATGAGGAACTTTACGCCCACGAGGGGCCCCTTCCATTAGTCTTGGCAGCTGACGACGAAGAGAGCGAGGTTCGATTGATTGCCCGATACATCGAAGGTGCGGCGAAGGAACTTCGACTTCCCATGTCATCGTGTGTGATACTGGTGCCCACCAAGAAACAAGGTCGCAGAATAGCATCCGGGCTTTCTGGGCTTGGGGCACCGGCGGAATTTTCTCTGGGTCGTGAGCTGGACATCACGAGCGATGCCGTGAAAGTCGTGCCTTTCCAATCTGCGAAAGGGCTGGAGTTTCCGGTTGTGGTGATCGCTGGATTGTGGCCGTCCGACTACCCCTTCGTTCCCAAGGGAGCCAGCTCGGGTGAGATCGAGGAACTTCGTCAGCTACAACGAAGAATGATGTACGTCGCAATGACGCGCGCGATGCGCGCACTCATGTTGGTGAAGCCTAAAGGTCAGAGTACAAAGATGCTTGAGCCACTCGATCCAGAGCTGTGGGACCTCAGGGCTTAATAGTGAGGCAAGTGAGTTTCGGGCGAAGAAAAAGCGAAATCGCAATTAAATTGCCATCAACTCTTGATCGTCTCCGGAATATCCACGAACTTTTGCCTGGATGGGTTTGGCTTTTTGCAAGGGTCGGCCGAGCACTTCGTCGGTGCAAAAGTCAACGGACGCTGTCTTTCCTCGGGCCGAATCGGCCGACAAAAGCCCGAACTACTCTCGATCTGCAACGGGTGCCGATGTCGGCGTATGAGGTACGTACCCGATGAGCTTCATGCTCCATAATCCATTGGATGAGTTTCGAGTTCGTCATTCTTGAGTAGTCGTGCCAATCGATAGAACGTTTTGCGTACAACCTTGTTTGGCTCGTGCGCAAAAAGCACGCTCATTGACGACGTCATGCCAGGACCACCCGGATCCATCAAGGACCCTGGAAGATCGTGCGCGCCTGCGTCTTCCAAGAGGGTGACGATGAGGCGCTGAAGTGCATAGCCTTCAATTTCGACATCTTCGTCTTCTGGCTGGAATCTTTCTCTGGCGTATTTCCAGATGTGATCAAGGTCCTGGTTCTTGAAAACAGGATCCCTGTTCTCCGATATGCGTCGCACGAAGGCCTCCTCAATCCTGCTGGAAACCTCCCCGTAACGATCGAAGAGTGCACCGCCGTAGCAATCCAGAAAGCTTCGGTCGAGGCTGGCGACGAGATGTCCGCATTCCCAGTACTCGGGAGAATTGCAAATCGGGCAGACGACGTCTCGGCCCGTTTCTTCGTCGATGGTCATGGCCATGTATCCTTTCGTTCGTTCTCGTCGGCCCAGTTCGGTCGACGGATCGTCGTCTTTTCTCGGCTCAATCGACCACGATGTTCGCGAGGTCGATCCGTTCTCCAAGTTCGGAGGTGCGGTATGCGACCAGCGGTCCGTCCTTGCCTGCCGAATAGTCCAGGCAGAGAGCGTTGCGTGACTGCTGCTCGGGCTCACCGCTCAGCCAGTAATGGCCAAAAAAGACCGGATGTGCGTCTTCGGCGTAGACCGAAGGCCTGATATGCGCGGGCAAATCCAAGTTGGGCAGTTCCGTCGGATCGGGGACCGAGAGCGCCATGTCTCTCCAGGTGCGGGCATCCCCATTCCACCACTGGAGTCTTACTTCCCGTCTCAAGTTGCCACCCTCATCGACAAACGAATAACCCTCCGGTAGCTCGCTTTCGGGCCCTTTCGTCGTCGTCTCGACGAGGCCGTGAAGCGCCTCACCGATCTTTCCAGCTTCGATGAACTGATCGTCGGAGAGCCGCCCATTGATTGTGACCTTCGCAAGCCGCGAGACGACGTCCTCGTCCCAGCAGGCGTGAACGAACCGGAACCCGTAGGATTCGAGAAACAAGGGAAGCGACTTCATCCAGTTGATCGCCTCTGAGGTGGGGTCGGAGCCAATCGGAAACTCTTTCAGAAACGACGCATGCTGCTTCAGATTTTTGTGAGAATGTGGGCGGAGCGGAAGGCCGTTCTCGGGATCGACAGTGTGAAACTGGATTGCGTTGAGCTCGTGGTTACCCATCACTGCCATCGCCGTCCCCGCATCTATCATGTGGCGGATGATGTCGATCACCTCGGCGTTCTTTGGGCCGCGGTCGATGAAGTCGCCCAAAAAGATACAGGTGCGCTCGGCGTCGGGGTGTCGCCACGCTCCGTATCGTTTCGCGTAGCCGAGCTGAGTGAGCCGCGCGGTAAGCTTATCTGCCTGTCCATGGATGTCGGGAATGATATCGAACACTTACTACCTCTCTCATGAAATAACTCATGTTTTCAACGCTTAGGCGTGCTCGGGTGGCCGTACCTCCACGTCCCGTAGGGACGTTTCAGCGGCCTGTCGGGACCCCATCACGCGGTATCGGTCGATTGGGAGAGACCGCTGTGTAGTGCGACTCTTCGCGGTCCAATACCAGGACTGGATGAGGTCGATGCCGGCGATGCCGATCCTCTGTACCACCCCGTCCCGTGCAGACTTCGGATCTTCTGCTGAAAATACTTCGACGATGGAGCCTTTGGACACGGGCATGCTCTTGCCATCGTGTGTCCTCCAAGGACCCCAAGCGCCCCGCCAGATCTGGCTCATGCGCTTGCCTCACAAATGATGTCAAGGAACTGAGACCTGTTGCGGCCTCACTCGACAATATAGTGATACGTGTTACGTATTACAAGGTTTCTGTGTTACTTTTTTTGAAAGAGTGATACATTTCGTGTTACGGAGGCTGCTCAATGGAAGACAAACCCATATCCGTCAGGCTCGGCGCTCGCAGAATGGATGCTCTGGAGCGTTACCTTGAGGCGCATCCGGACGAGAACAGGAACGGCGTCATCGCCGGGGCAGTCGAGATGTATCTCCGTGAAACCGGCTTTTGGAAAAATGAATTGCCACGCGGCTCAAGTGTCGATCATCCCGACGATCGCAAACGACCGACACTTTCGGAACGGGTCAAGCGGCTCGAAGAGATTGTCGCGAATTTCACAGGTCAGGAGTGATACTTCGGGCAAATGCCAGCTTGCCGGACATAAGCGTGGCAACGATTTCTTAATTGAATACAGCCAATCATGAAGAGTTCGGGCCAATCGCCAACTACAGGCAATAGCGTTCAGGAGAGAATTGGAACCCGGATTTTGTGGTCTGTAGTCCAGGGACATGCGGGCACGAATGTATTGGACAACAGGCTGCTTATGGGTGGGGTATCGACTACGATTGGGCGACAGCCACTCTAGTTGCTCTCGCGAGTCGAATTGGCGGCCGTTGAGGCAAGCCGGTCCAGCTGACTGCAATTAAAGAAGTCAAGGTGTATTCCGAGGTGGATTGAACACAAAGGACGCCCAGAATATCTCTATTTTTCAGTGCTTTAAGAGATATAAATGGAGCGGGCGATGGGATTCGAACCCACGACCCCAACCTTGGCAAGGTTGTGCTCTACCCCTGAGCTACACCCGCATCCTTGTGTGGAGCGTGAGATAACCAGTCTCGCCGGGGCCTGCAAGGGGAAAATTGGCCCCTGCCGCCGGATTTTTCGGGCCGCTCAGCCCAGCGCGTGAAAGATGTTGCCGAGGGCGCCCAGCAGGATCACCGAGAAGGTCGCGACCATGCCGAGCGTGCGCAGCACAAGCGGCGGATCGGTCAGGCGGATCGCCAGGGCATGGACGATCCGGCCGGCGACCAGCAGCAGACCGAGCAGGTGAATCGCGAGGCCCGGCGCGCCCTGCAATTCGGCCAGGGCCATCAGCAGCAGCGCCAGCGGCGCGTATTCCGCCATGTTGGCGTGCGCCCGGCCGCGGCGCAGAAGCTCTGGATCGTCCCCGTCACCCAGGAGGATGCCGCTGCGAAAGCGGTACATCACCACCGACAGGCTGAGCGTGACGTAGAAGAGGGCGATGATACCGGCGTAAAGCGGCGTGACTGACAACATGGGACGGTTCCGGCCGTGAACTCGTGACACGGGGCAGCATAGCCGATTCCGGCCGCGCGTCCACGGCCGTGTGCCGCCTCACTCCATTTCGACAAGCAGGTCCTTGGCGTCGATCTGCTGGCCCGGCGTGACATGGACCGCCGCGACCTTGGCGTCGCGCTCGGCATGGATGCCGGTTTCCATCTTCATCGCCTCGATGGTCAGCAGCAGGTCGCCCTTCTTGACCTTCTTGCCCGCCTGGGCCGAGACGCTGGCCACGACCCCCGGCATCGGCGCGCCGAGATGGTTGGGGTTGCCGTCCTCGGCCTTCGGACGCTGGCCGGCCTCGGCCTTGACCTTGCGGTCGGGCACGCGGATGACGCGCGGCTGGCCGTTCAGTTCGAAGAAGACCTTCACGTCGCCGTCCTCGTTGGTCTCGCCCACGGCCTGCAGAAGGATCTCCAGCGTCTTGCCGGGGTCGATCTCGGCCGAGATCTCCTCGCCCGGTTCCATCCCGTAGAAGAAGGTGCGCGTCGGCAGCGTGCGCACCGGGCCATACATCCGGTGCCGGCCCATGTAGTCGAGGAAGACCTTGGGATACATCAGGTACCCGTTCAGGTCCTCGTCATCGATCTTGAAGCCTTCGAGTTCCTCGGAAAGCGTCTTGCGCGTCGCTTCCAGGTCCACCGGGTCAAGATGCTTGCCCGGGCGCGACCTGTCGGGTTTCTCGTCCTTCAGCACCTTCTTGACGATGGCCTCGGGAAAGCCGCCGGGCGGCTGGCCGAGATTGCCGCGCATCATGTCGATGACCGAGTCGGGGAAGGCCACGTCGGTGTCCGGATCCTCGACGTCGGCGCGGGTCAGGCCCTGGCTGACCATCATCAGCGCCATGTCTCCGACCACCTTCGAGGACGGCGTCACCTTCACGATGTCGCCGAAGACCTGGTTCGCATCCGCATAGGCGCGGGCGACCTCGGGCCAGCGATCTTCCAGCCCCAGCGAACGCGCCTGGGCCTTGAGGTTGGTGAACTGCCCGCCTGGCATCTCGTGGAGATAGACCTCCGAGGCTGGGGCCTGCAGCCCGCTCTCGAAGGCGGCGTATTGCTTGCGGACCTGTTCCCAGTAGCCTGAGATCTCGCGGATCGCGGCGATGTCGAGCCCGGTATCGCGGTCGGTGTGGTGCAGCGCCTCGACGATGGAGCCGAGACAGGGTTGCGAGGTGGCGCCGGAAAAGGCGTCCATCGCCGCGTCGACCGCGTCGACGCCCGCCGCGCAGGCCGCCAGCACCGTTCCCGCCGAGATGCCGCTGGTGTCATGGGTGTGGAAATGGATCGGCAGGCCGACCTCTTCCTTCAGCGCGGGGAAGAGCGCATGCGCCGCGGCCGGTTTCATCAGCCCGGCCATGTCCTTGACGCCCAGCACATGCGCCCCGGCGTCGCGGAGCGCCTTGCCCATCTCGACATAGTATTTCAGGTCGTATTTCGCCCGGTCCGGGTCGAGGATGTCGCCAGTATAACAGATCGTGCCCTCGCAGACCTTGCCGCTCTCGATCACGGCGTCCATGGCGACGCGCATGTTCTCGACCCAGTTGAGGCTGTCGAAGACGCGGAAGACGTCGACGCCGGTCTCGGCGGCCTGGCGCACGAAGAACTGCACCACGTTGTCGGGGTAGTTGGTGTAGCCCACCCCGTTCGAGGCGCGCAGCAGCATCTGCGTCATGATATTCGGCATCCGGGCACGGATGTCGCGCAGCCGCTGCCAGGGGCATTCCTGCAGGAAGCGGTAGGCCACGTCGAAGGTCGCGCCGCCCCAGCACTCGACCGAGAAGAGATCGGGCAGACGGTGCGCGTAGGCGCCGGCCACGTTGATCATGTCGATCGAGCGCATCCGGGTGGCCAGCAGCGACTGGTGGCCGTCGCGCATCGTGGTGTCGGTCAGCAGCACTCGGTCCTGCGCCGCCATCCAGTCGGCGACGGCCTGGGCGCCCTTTTCCTCGAGCAGGGTGCGCGTGCCCGCGGGCGGCGTGCCCTCGGGGTGGCGCGGCGGGCGCGGGGCCTTCGCTTCCGCCGGCGGGCCGCCGCGCCCGGTGGTTTCCGGGTGGCCGTTGACGGTGATGTCGGCGATGTAGGTCAGGATCTTGGTCGCCCGGTCGCGGCGCTTCTTGAAGTCGAAGAGATCGGGCGTCGTGTCGATGAACTTGGTGGTGTAGGCGTTCGAGAGGAAGACCGGGTGCTTGAGCAGGTTCTCGACGAAGTTGATGTTGGTCGCCACGCCCCGGATACGGAACTCGCGCAGCGCCCGGTCCATCCGGGCGATGGCCTCGTCCGGCGTCGGTGCCCAGGCGGTGACCTTCACCAGCAGCGAGTCGTAGTAGCGCGTGATCACCCCGCCCGAATAGGCCGTGCCCCCGTCAAGCCGGATTCCCATGCCGGTGGCCGAGCGGTAGGCGGTGATGCGGCCGTAGTCGGGGATGAAGTTGTTCTGGGGATCCTCGGTGGTGATCCGGGTCTGCAGCGCATGGCCGCGCAGCAGCACCTGCTGCTGGCTGGGCGTGCCGGTGGCGTCGGCCAGGGTCGCGCCCTCGGCGATCCGGATCTGCGCCTTGACGATGTCGATGCCGGTGACTTCCTCGGTCACGGTATGCTCGACCTGGACCCGCGGGTTCACCTCGATGAAGAAGAACTCGGAGGTGTCCATGTCCATCAGGAACTCGATGGTGCCCGCGTTCTGGTAGCCCACCTGCCGCGCGATGCGCAGGCCGAGTTCGCAGATCTCGCCGCGCTGTTCCTCGGTCAGGTAGGGCGCCGGGGCGCGTTCCACGACCTTCTGGTTGCGCCGCTGCACGGTGCAGTCGCGCTCGTAGAGATGGAAGATGTTGCCGTGGGCGTCGCCGAGGATCTGCACCTCGACATGGCGGGCGCGCTCGATCATCTTCTCGAGGTAGCCCTCGCCGTTGCCGAAGGCCGCCTCGGCCTCGCGCTTGCCCTCGCGGACCTTCTCTTCCAGCTCGTCGGCCGACAGGATCGGGCGCATTCCGCGCCCGCCGCCGCCCCAGCTGGCCTTCAGCATCATCGGGTAGCCGACGGCCTCGGCCATCTCGCGAACCTTGCCCATGTCGTCGGGCAGCACCTCGGAGGCCGGGATCACCGGCACGCCCGCCTCGATCGCCACGCGCCGCGCGCTGGCCTTGTCGCCGAGCGCGCGCATGGTGTCCGCCCTGGGGCCGATGAAGGTGATGCCGGCCTCGGTGCAGGCATCGACGAAATCCGGGTTCTCCGACAGCAGGCCGTAGCCCGGATGGATCGCGTCGGCGCCGCTCATCCTGGCCACGCGGATGATTTCGGGGATCGAGAGATAGGCGGCGACCGGGCCCAGGTCTTCGCCGATCTTGTAGGCCTCGTCGGCCTTGAAGCGGTGCAGCGAGAGCTTGTCCTCCTCGGCATAGATGGCGACCGTCTTCTTGCCGAGCTCGTTGGCCGCGCGCATGACGCGGATCGCGATTTCGCCGCGGTTGGCGACGAGGACCTTCTTGAACTCTGCCATGCTGTTCCCCTGACCCCCTGATCTGATGTCATTCGCTTTTACGCAGTGTGCCGGCGCAGCGCAAACGCGGTTTGCGACCCTCCCGGCGGCAATTCCGAAGGCGGGACAGACGGCGTCGCCGCGCTGCCGCATTCTCGACGCCGCGGTGCAGAGTCGTCAAGCCGTCGCCGGGGGCGGCGCGGAAAGGCGCGACGCGGCGTTCCCGGGGCGCGTGATCCCCATCTGCACCATGTTGGACACCAGGTCCTCGCGCAGGATGTGCACGAGATGCGCCGCGCCCGTCGCACCGAAGGCGCCCATCGCGTAGTGAAACCCGCGTCCCAGCATCACGAAATCCGCGCCGAAGGCCAGCGCGCGCAGGATATCGAGCCCCGATTCCACGCCGCCGTCAAAGATCAGCGGGTAGTCGGGCCCGACCGCCGCGCGCACGGCCGGCAGGACGGTCAGCGCCGCCGGGGCGCCGTCGAACTGGCGGCCGGTGTGGTTCGACACCCAGACCGCGTCGATCCCGGTCTCCTTCATCCGGGCCGCGTCGGCGGGTTCCATCACGCCCTTTACCACCAGCGGGCCCTCCCAGTCCGCCCGTACCGCGGCGAGGTAGTCCCAGTCGGGCGCGGCGCGCAGCAGGTAGCCGGCATGGCCGGTCGAGTCCGCGGCCCCGCCGGTCTCGAGATAGGACTCCATCAGCCGCAGCCGCGGCACCCCGTTCTGCAGCGTCGCCAGGCTCCAGCGCGGCCGCAGCATCATCTGCAGGACCATCCCCGGCGTCAGGCGCGGCGGGATCGTCAGCCGCGCCCGGCGCTGGCGTTCGCGCCGGCTCGGCCCCGGCAGGTCGGCCGTCATGACCAGGGTGTGAAAGCCCGCCTCCCGCGCCCGGCGCAGGATGTCGCGCCGGATCTCCGGGTCCGTGGGCGGGTAGAGCTGGAACCAGCCCTGGTCCCCGGCAAGCGGGCCGACCTCCTCGGGCAGGCGGGTCGCCACGGTCGAGAGCGTGTAGGGAATGCCTTCGGCGGCGGCCAGCCGGGCCAGCGCCTGCTCGGCGCCCGGCCAGATCAGGCCGGACATGCCGACCGGCGCGATGCCGACAGGCAGGGCACAGTCGCGGCCCAGCAGCCGCGTCGTCAGGTCGGGCGTGATCTGGCCGCGCAGGATCGCGGGCAGGAACGTCACCGCGTCGAGCGCGGCGCGGTTGCGCGTCTTGACCGACTCGGTGCCGGTCGCGCTGTCGACGTATTCCCAGACGAAACCGGGAACGCGGCGGCGGCAGCTGGCCTTGAGATCGCTGAGCGCCGGGTGGCTGAGATCGAGATCCATGCCCGCCTTATAGCCGTGCCCGCCGGGACGGGAAAGCCGGGCTCACTGCACGCCGAGCAGCAGATGCCCGAGCAGCCCCGCCATGAAGCCCGCCACTGCGCCGAGCGGCGGCGCCCAGCGCCGCTCGAGCGGGGTCTGCGGCGCGATATCCTCGAAAATAAGGTAGAGGAGTCCGCCCGCGGCGAAGAGCATCAGCGCCCCCGTCACCGCCGGGGCCGCCGCCAGCCAGGCCATCCCGGCCAGTGCCGCCAGCGGGCCCAGCCCCGCGCAGGCCAGGAAGACGGTCAGCACCCGGCGCGGGCCGTGATGGCCGGCCGCTGCCAGTTCGCGGTAGGCGTTGAAACCTTCTGGCAGGTTCTGAAGCCCGATCATCAGCGCCAGCAGCGGCGCCGCCTCCGAGCCGGCGGCGAACAGCGCGCCGAGCGCGACCGCCTCGGGCAGGAAATCGGCCAGCATCGCCACGAGCTGCCCGGCCTTGCCGAGCCTGTTGGCGATCCAGTGATCCAGCCGGGCGAAGGCGATCCCGCCCGCGGCCATCGCCGCCATGCTGGCCCAGACCGGCAGATCCTCGGTGCCGCCGGGCACCAGCACGAAGGCGATCGCGGCCAGCAGCACGCCACCGCCGAAGGCGATGACGCTGTGGCGAAACTCCTGTTCGAGCCAGTTCGGGCGGATGTTCTCGCGCTGGGCCAGTATCCCGCCAAGCGGGATCATGGCGCCGGCAAGCAGCGCGTAAAGCAGGGCTTCGGCGATCTGTGGCATCTGGTGACCTCGGGCAGGACGTCCCCTCTGTAAACCTGTGCCGCATGACCGAAAAGGGCTGGAACAATCTGCGAACAAATCTTTAACTTCGCGACCGGTCGGGCTAGATTGCGCGCCATGAGCGGTTTCGATGAAGATGACGCCTTCGAGCAGGGCGCGCGCGCCTCGCTGGCGGCGCGGGCCATGGCGGCGCGTCCCGCCCCCTACCTGGACGATCTCAACCCGGCGCAGCGCCAGGCGGTGGAACGGCTGGACGGCCCGGTGCTGATGCTGGCCGGGGCGGGGACGGGCAAGACCAAGGCCCTGACGACCCGGATCGCGCATCTGCTGAACACCGGGCGCGCGCAGCCCAACGAGATCCTGGCGGTCACCTTCACCAACAAGGCCGCGCGCGAGATGAAGACGCGCGTCGGGCGTCTGCTGGGCGAGACGGTCGAGGGCATGCCGTGGCTCGGCACCTTCCATGCGCTCTGCGTCAAGATCCTGCGCCGCCATGCCGAGCTGGTGGATCTGAAGTCGAGCTTCACCATTCTCGACACCGACGACCAGATTCGCCTGATGAAACAGGTGATCGCCGCGGCCAATATCGACGAGAAACGCTGGCCCGCGCGCCAGCTCGCCGGGCTGATCGATCACTGGAAAAACCGCGCCTGGACCCCCGGCAAAGTGCCGGCGAGCGAGGCCTCGGCCTTCAATCACCGCGGCGCCGAGCTTTACGCGGCCTACCAGACGCGGCTGCGCGAGCTGAACGCCGTGGATTTTGGGGACCTGCTGCTGCATGTCCTCACGATCTTCCAGACCCATGAGGACGTGCTCGCGCGCTACCAGCGCTGGTTCCGCTATATCCTGGTCGACGAGTACCAGGACACCAACGTCGCGCAGTACATGTGGCTGCGGCTGCTGGCGCAGGGGCATCGCAACATCTGCTGCGTGGGTGATGACGACCAGTCGATCTACGGCTGGCGTGGGGCCGAGGTCGGCAACATCCTGCGGTTCGAAAAGGATTTCCCGGGCGCGACCGTCGTCCGGCTCGAGCAGAACTACCGCTCGACCCCGCATATCCTCGGTGCCGCCTCGGGCGTGATCGCCGCCAATGAATCGCGGCTTGGCAAGACGCTGTGGACCGACATGCCCGAGGGCGAGAAGCTGCGCCTGATCGGCCATTGGGACGGCGAGGAAGAGGCCCGCTGGGTCGGCGAGGAGATCGAGGCGATGCAGGGCGGCACCCGCGGGCTGCGGCCGTTCTCGCTCGACGAGATCGCTATCCTGGTGCGGGCCTCGCACCAGATGCGCGCCTTCGAGGATCGGTTCCTGACCATCGGGCTGCCCTACCGGGTCATCGGCGGTCCGCGGTTCTACGAGCGGATGGAGATCCGGGATGCGATGGCCTATTTCCGGCTGGTGATCTCGCCGGACGACGATCTCGCCTTCGAGCGGGTGGTGAACACGCCCAAGCGCGGGCTCGGCGACAAGGCGCAGCAGAAGATCCAGATCACGGCACGGGCCAACGGCGTGGCCCTGGCCGAGGGCGCGGGCCTGCTGCTGCAAGAGGGCGGGTTGACCGGCAAGGGCGCCAAGGCGCTGGCCGAACTGCTGGACGGCATCGCGCGCTGGCGCGAGATGGCGCGCACCGGCGAGATGCCCCATACCGAGCTGGCGCAGGTGATCCTCGACGAGTCCGGCTACACGGCCATGTGGCAGGCCGACACCTCGCCCGAGGCCGCGGGCCGTCTCGAGAACCTCAAGGAACTCGTCAAGGCGCTCGAGGGGTTCGAGAACCTGCAGGGCTTCCTCGAACATGTCGCGCTGATCATGGACAACGAGACCGAGGCGGAGGAGCCCAAGGTCTCGATCATGACGCTGCACGCGGCCAAGGGGCTGGAGTTTCCCGCCGTCTTCCTGCCAGGCTGGGAGGACGGCCTTTTCCCCAGCCAGCGGTCGATGGACGAGCAGGGCCTCAAGGGCGTCGAGGAAGAGCGCCGGCTCGCCTATGTCGGCATTACCCGTGCGCGCGAGCTCTGTACCGTGTCCTTCGCCGCCAACCGGCGGGTCTTCGGCCAGTGGCAGTCGGCGCTGCCCTCGCGGTTCATCGACGAGCTGCCCGAGGATCATGTCGAGGTGCTGACCCCGCCGGGGCTTTACGGCGGCGGGTTCGGCGCGGCCGGCGTGGTGCCGGCCTCGACGCTGGAAGACCGCGCCTCGGAAGCGAATGTCTACAACTCCCCCGGCTGGCGGCGGATGCAGTCCCGCGCGGGGCAGCGGCCCGTGAGCCAGCCGCGGGAAAGCCGCTCGCAGGTCATCGATCTCGACGCGGTGTCGAGCTTCGGCCAGGGCGACCGGGTCTTTCACAAGAAATTCGGCTATGGCCACGTCACGGGCATCGAGGGCGACAAGCTCGAGATCGCGTTCGAGAAGGCGGGCCTGAAGAAGGTGGTGGCGCGCTTCGTCGTCGCCGCGGACCGGGCCGACGACGTGCCGTTCTGAGCGGCACGCGCGCCCGGAAGCGTTACGGGAAACCGGGAAACGAAAACGGCGGCGCCCGGGAGGAGGGCGCCGCCGTTCCTGCGACGTATCGGGTCTCAGGGAGGAGGAAGACCCGGCGACGTCTGGACCGGGGAGGGAGGAGCCCCGGATCTGCGCGACGGCGGCGAGGGAGGAGGAACGCGCCGTCGCTGGCCCAGGACCGGGGGAGGACCGGCCTGGTGTTCGTTCGGGCGCGCTCAGGCGCCGTAGGTGGCCTCGTGGGCGACCCGGGTGATCTCGCTGCGGCTGATGCCCAGATCGGCCAGTTCGCGGCCCGACAGGCCGGCCAGCTCGTCACGGGTCCGGCGGTAGGCGCGGCGCAGCGCGCGGCGTTCCGCCTGCGCCTTGAAGGCGCTGCGAATACTGTCGGCCAGGGTGATGTCGAAGCCGCGGGTGTCGTTCAGGAAAGCCATGTTCTTTTCCTCTGCTCTCGTCGTCATGCGGTGCGGTGCGCGGGCCCGGATGGCCCGTCCGTCCGCTGTCGAGACGGAACATATGGCTTTGCCGCGGCTGCACAATCCGCCGAATGATCAACGCCGCTATGCAGAAAATACATACGTATTACTGACCTTGTTTGCGCACATGAAAACGCCGCCGGCCCGGGCTGGGCGCGGCGGCGCGGTGGTGAAACGAAAAGCGGCGACGCCAGGGAGGAGGAGGCGCCGCCGCATCGTCACAGAAAACCCAGGGAGGAGGAGGGGCTTTCTGAACCCGGTGTCTAGATCTGTGCCCGGCGGGCCGCGTCGCGGGCCAGGGCGGGAATATCGCGGGCCACGATGCCGAGATCGGTCAGTTCGCGGGCGTCCAGCGCATGCAGTTCCGCTTTGGTCTTGCGGTAGATGCGGTAGCGGGCGTATGCCTCGCGCATCCCTGCCGCGATCGCAGCGATCCGGGCGCCGAGCCCGTCACGCATGCCGCCATGTGCTTGTACCAGTGCCATGTGAAGCACCTCTCGTTTGCGCGGTGCGGCGCGGGGCCAGGCCCGTCTGCGCCGCTGTCACGAACGAAGATATGCGAATGCTGCGCTGCGACAATCCTGGGATCGGACAATGCTGCTATGCAGCAAATGCAAGCCCCGTGCAGGGTCTGCACAGGGGCTGGGCAAGGTGAGATGAATTTGGGCGCTCTGGCCGTCCCGGCCTTTCGATACTACTTTCTCGGCGCGGTTTTCGCGGTGAACGCGATCTGGTTCCAGCGAATCGCAGTCGCTTGGATTGCATGGGAAATTTCCGGGTCCGCGGCCTTCGTGGGTTTTGTCGCCTCGCTCAGCCTGGCGCCGATGCTCGTCTCCGGACCGGTGTTCGGGGTCCTGGTCGATCGCGCCGATATCCTGCGGGCGAGCTACCTGACCAACGGGGCCATGCCTCTCTGCATCGCGGCATTGGCGGCCCTGCACGCCGCGGACATGGCGACGCCGTTCCTGCTGTCGGCGATCGCGCTGGCGATCGGGGTCATCGCCTCGGGCCATCATCCGGTGCGGATGTCGCTGGCCCCGCGGCTGGTCCCGCGGGCGCGCGTCGCCTCGGTGGTCGCGCTCTCGGCGCTCAATTTCAACGTCGCCCGGCTGGTGGCGCCGGCCCTGGCGGGCTGGGTGATCGACCGGGCCGGCGTGGTTGCCGCGCTCTGGGTCGCGGCGGCGCTCTACCTGCCGATCCTCTCGGTGCTGCACCGCCTGACACCGCGCGCCATCGGCAACGGCGCCGGGCCACGGCCGCGCTTCGCGGCTGCCTTCGCGGAGGGGGTGGCCCATGTCTGGCGCACGCCGCTCGTGCGGACCGCCGTGATCGTGACGTCGGTCTTCGCCGTCGCCGGGCGCGGCGTGCTGGAGATCCTGCCGGTGATCGCTGACGGGGCCTTCGGACGCGGTGCGCCGGGTCTTGGCCTGATCTCGGCCGCGGCCGGGGCAGGGGCGCTGACGGCAGCGCTCGCCAAATCGCTTGGCCGGGGCGAGGCCGGCGGGCGGATCCCGCCGGCGGTGATCCTGGCCGCCGCGGCCGGGCTCGCGCTGGTGATCGTGCTGGGACATACCGGGTCCTGGCCGCTGGCGCTGGCCACGGTCGCGGCGCTGGGTTTCTGCGGCACCTATGTCGGTGTCAGCCTGCAGGCGGCGATCCAGGCCGGGCTTTCCGACGAGCTGCGCGGCCGGGTGATGAGCCTCTGGGTCATGCTCGGCTTCGGCACCGTGGCGTTGGGGGCGCTTGCACTCGGCGCGGTGGCCGAGGCGGCGGGTCTCGCCGTGTCGCTGACGGGCGGCGGCGCGCTGGGGCTGCTGGCGCTCGTCGTCGCGGTGGTCTCGGCGGATCGCCGGCTCTTTGCCCGGCGATGACCGGCAGGCGACCCTTGCCGCCCGGCCCGTCCTGCATCAAGTAAGGCCTGAACGCAGATGATGCCGACCGGAGGCCCCAATGCCCGTGACCCGTGACGATGTGCTCGACGCCCTCAAGACGATTGCGCTGCCCGATGGCGGCGACCTGGTGTCGCGCGACATGATCCGGGCGCTGAACGTCGATGGCGGCAAGGTGCGCTTCGTCATCGAGGTCGACCCCGAGGCCGCCGGGAAGTTCGAGCCGGTGCGCGCCGCCGTGCAGCAGGTGGTCGAGAGCCTGGACGGCGTGGAGAGCGCGGCCGTGGCCATGACCGCCCACGCGCCTGCGGCCAAGCAGCCGCCGAAGCAGCCGGCGCAGGGGCAGGGGGGCGAGCCCCCGAGCCTCAAGATCGGCCGGCACCCGACGCCGCAGCAGGGGCCGCAACAGGTGCCGGGCGTCGCGCGGATCCTCGCCGTTGCCTCGGGCAAGGGCGGTGTCGGCAAGTCGACGCTGGCCTCCAACCTTGCCGTGGCGCTGGCAAGGCAGGGGCGCCGCGTCGGGCTTCTGGACGCCGACATCCATGGTCCCTCGCAGCCGCGCATGATGGGGGTGTCCAAGCGGCCCGCCTCGCCCGACGGCAAGACGATCATCCCGCTCCGGGCCCATGGCGTCACGATGATGTCGATCGGGCTCATGCTGAAGGCCGACGAGGCGGTGGTCTGGCGCGGGCCGATGCTGATGGGCGCGCTCCAGCAAATGCTGACGCAGGTGGAATGGGGCGACCTGGACGTGCTGATCGTGGACCTGCCGCCCGGCACGGGCGACGTGCAGCTCTCGCTGTGCCAGAAGGCGCCGGTGACCGGCGCGGTGATCGTCTCGACGCCGCAGGACGTGGCGCTTCTGGACGCGCGCAAGGCGATGGACATGTTCGACAAGCTCGGCACCCCGATCCTCGGGCTGGTGGAGAACATGTCGGCCTATGTCTGCCCCCATTGCGGAAACGAGGCCCATCTCTTCGGCGGCGGCGGCGTCCGCGCCGAGGCCGAGGCGCGCGGCATGCCGTTCCTGGGGGAGGTGCCGCTCTCGCTCGAGATCCGGGTGGCCGGGGACAGCGGCACGCCGATCGCGGCGGGCGATGGCCCGATGGCCGAGGCCTATGCCGGGCTCGCGTCCCGTCTCGTGGCCGACGGGGTCGCCTGATCGGGGCGAATCACGCCCCGCGTCCCATCATTTCCCGCATGATTCGTCCCGTGCTGCCGGTCTCCCGCAGGATGTTCCCGTTTTGACCTCGTTTCCCCTGGAATTTTTCGGGAAATGATGGGAACGCGCCGTCCTGCGGATAAAAACACCATATATTGTGTTTCATGCGTAGTTGATCGCAACCCCTTCGAAAAATTCTCGGAATGACAGGCGCTCACCACCCTGGTGCGCGTCCATGATCGAGCAGAAAGGCACCTGTTCCCATAGATTGGAGTTGATTTCCATGTTTTCCCATGGCATCCCTAATTCACCGATGAGGAACGGGAATTAAAGGGCACCAAGACCCAACCAACCCAAAGTCAGGTTTCATACAGGCCCCGCTTTTTCATCGAACCAAGAGATCCGGCGCGCCAGCGAGCAGACATCCCCCCAGGTGGCAGCGCAGCCGGACAGACCCAGAGATGGGACGAGGGCGGCGGATCGGGCTATGGCAGCGGCTCGGTCCGCCGTTTCGTCTCGGGGACAGCAAGGGAGCGACGCCGTGGCGCGGACGTTCAGAGGCGAAAGCGTCCACAAGGTGGACGGCAAGGGGCGGGTCTCGATCCCCGCCGCGTTTCGCCGTGTCCTCGAGGACAACGATCCCGACTGGAAAGAGGGTCTCAACCCCAACATCGTCATCGTCTACGGCGACAAGCGCCGCAACTACCTCGAGGGCTTCCACATGGTCGCCATCGAGGAGGTGGACGAGAAGATTTCCCGCCTGCCGCGCGGCTCGAAATCGCGGCGCCTGCTCGAAAAGCTCTTCAACGGCCAGTCGCTGGCCACCCAGGTCGACGAGACCGGCCGGCTCGTCCTGCCGCAGAAGCTGCGCGACAAGATCGGCATCGCCGGCGAGGCCTTCTTCATCGCCACGGGCGACACCTTCCAGATCTGGGAGCCCGACGCCTACGCGGCGCACGAGGCCGAGATGGAGACCTGGTACGACGATTACGACGAGGATTTCGACCCCCTCGTCCTGCTCGACCAGCCGGATGGGGGCTAGGCCATGGCGGCCCGGGCCCCCGCACCTGCCGACGCACCCCATATCCCGGTCCTGCTGGACCCGCTGATCGCCGCCGTCTCGCCCGTGCGGGGCACCTGGCTCGATGGCACCTTCGGCGCGGGCGGCTATACCCGGGCCTTGCTGGAGTCGGGCGCCGCGCAGGTGATCGCGGTGGATCGCGACCCGACCGTGTTCGAGCGTGCGCGGGGCTGGGTCGGGGACTACGGCGACCGGCTGGCGCTGCTCGAAGGCGAATTCGCGAAGCTCGATGTCCTCGCGGCCGCGGCCGGCGCCGAAACGCTCGACGGGGTGGTGCTGGACGTGGGCGTCTCGTCCATGCAGATCGACGAGGCGGCGCGCGGCTTCTCCTTCGCCCAGGACGGCCCGCTCGACATGCGGATGAGCGGGCAGGGCCGCAGCGCGGCCGATCTGGTCGCCACGCTCGACGAGGGCGTTCTGGCCGACATCATTTTCCAATACGGCGAGGACCGTGCTGCGCGCCGGATCGCCAGGGCCATCGCGGCGGCCCGCGCCGAGGCGCCGATCACCACGACCGGGCAGCTCGCCGCGATCGTCGCGCGCTGCCTGCCGCGCCCCAAGCCGGGCCAGCCGAACCCGGCGACGCGCACCTTCCAGGCGCTCAGGATCGCGGTCAATGACGAGCTGGGCCAGCTGGCCGAGGGGCTGGCCGCGGCCGAGCGGGCGCTGGCGCCGGGCGGCCTCCTGGCCGTGGTCACCTTCCATTCGCTGGAGGATCGCATCGTCAAGCGGTTCATCCAGGACCGGTCGAGCACCGGGGGCGGCGGCAGCCGCCATGCCCCGGCCGCCGCCGCGCACACGCCCCGCTTCGAGCGGGTCACCAAGAAGGCCGTCACCCCCGACGCGGCGGAACGCGCCGCCAACCCGCGGGCGCGGTCGGCCAAGCTCCGGGTCGCGCGGCGGACCGACGCGCCGGCCGAACCCGTCGACCGGCAGGCGCTGGGCCTGCCGCGGATCGCTTTGAGTGGAGAGATCTGATGCGTGGCCTGATCTATGTCCTGTCGACCCTTGCGGTGATCGCGCTGGCCTACTGGGCCTATCACGAGAACTACCAGACCCAGCAGGCCCTGCGCGAGGTCAAGAGCCTTCAGCGCCAGATCGGCGACGCGCGCGAGCGGCTGGCGGTTCTGCGCGCCGAATGGGCCTATCTCAACCGCCCCGAGAGGCTACGTGACTTGTCGGAGCTGAACTTTCCGGACCTGCAGCTGATGCCGCTGGCGCCCGAGCATTTCGGCAGCGTGGCCGAGGTCGCCTATCCCGCGCCCGAGCCGCGCTTCGAGATCCTGGACCCGGTCGATGTCGCGGCCCGCCTGATCGAGGGAGTCGCCGAATGACCCGTACGCCGCTTCGCCCGCTCGCCCGCGTGCTCGAGGCCCGCGCAAAGGGCGAAAACCCCGACGCGATCGAGCGCGAGAACATCAGGCTGCGCCACGAGAGGATGCGCGACCGCATGCGGGTCCGCGCCGAGAGCCGCCTGCTGATGATGGCGGTGATGTTCGTCATGCTGTTCGCCGTCGTGGGCGCGCGGATGGGGGTGCTCGCCTCGACCGAACCCTCGGAGCCGCGGGCCTCGGCCGGTGGCGAGAGCATCGTGGCGCAGCGCGCCGACATCGTGGACCGCAATGGCCGCCTGCTGGCGACCAACCTGGTCACCAATGCGCTCTATGCCCAGCCGCCGATGATGATTGAGCCCGCGCGCGCGGCGCGCGAGCTGGCGAAAATCTTCCCCGATCTCGACGAGGAGGAACTGGTCGAGGACTTCACCGGAAAGCGCAAGTTCCTGTGGATCAAGCGGAAAATATCGCCCGAGCAGCAGCAGATGGTGCACGACATCGGCGAGCCGGGCCTCCTCTTCGGACCGCGCGAGATGCGGCTCTATCCCAATGGCCGGCTGGCCGCGCATGTGCTGGGCGGCGCCGGCTTCGGGCGCGAGGGCGTCCATTCGGCCGAGGTGATCGGCGTGGCCGGGGTGGAAAAGGCCTTCGACGATTACCTCCGCGATCCGGCCAATGGCGGCGCGCCGCTGGAGCTGTCGCTGGACCTGACGGTGCAGGCCACCGCGCGCCGCGTGCTCGAGGGCGGGATGAAGATCATGGACGCCAAGGGCGCGACCGCGATCTTGATGGACGCCAGGACGGGCGAGCTGGTGAGCCTCGTCTCGCTGCCCGATTTCGACCCGAACGACCGGCCCGTACCGCTGACCGAGGGCGACCCGTCGGACAGCCCGCTGTTCAACCGCGCGGTGCAGGGGGTCTACGAACTGGGCTCGACCTTCAAGGTCTTCACCGCGGCGCAGGCGCTCGAGATGGGCGTGGCCGCGCCCGGGACGATGGTGGACACCCAGGGGCCGCTGCGCTGGGGCAAGTTCCGCATCCGGGATTTCCACGATTACGGGTCGGAGATGAGCCTGACCGACGTGATCGTCAAAAGCTCGAATATCGGCACGGCACGGCTTGCCCAGCAGATCGGGGGCGACCGCCAGCGGGTCTTCCTCGAACGGCTGGGCCTGACGGAGCCCACGCCCGTCGAGCTGGTCGAGGCGCCGGGCATCGCGCCGCTGCTGCCCGCGCGCTGGTCGGAGCTGTCGACCATGACCATTTCCTACGGCCACGGCCTCTCGGCCAGCCCGCTGCACCTGGCGGCGGCCTATGCCTCTGTCGTCAATGGCGGCTGCAAGGTGGCGCCGACGCTTGTCAGGCGCGCGCCGGAACCGGGCTGCGCGGAGCGGGTGATCTCCGAGAAGACGTCGCGCACGATCCGCGGCATGTTGCGCGAGGTCGTGACCCGCGGCACCGCCAGCTTCGCCGAGGTCGAGGGCTACGCGGTGGGTGGCAAGACCGGCACCGCCGACAAGCCGCGCCCGCGGGGCGGGTATTACGAGGACCGCGTGATCGCGACCTTCGCGGGGCTCTTCCCGGCCCATGACCCCGACTACGTTCTGATCGTGACGCTGGACGAGCCGACGGTCTCGGCGCTCGGCGAGGCGCAGCGCACCGCGGGCTGGACCGCCGTGCCGGTCGCGTCCGAGCTGATCCGCCGCGTCGCGCCGCTTCTGGACATGCGGCCCGAGATTGAACCGGGTCCGGCCTTCGGGGTAAAGCTGACGGGCAACTGAGGCAGAGTCGGACCCACACCGCATGACCACGGACCGGGCAGAGACCAGGACACTCCACGCGCTCGGTCTGCCCGAGGGCGGGCCGCGGCGCGTCACCGGGCTGTCGGTGGACAGCCGCGACACCAGGCCGGGCCATCTTTTCGCCGCGCTGCCGGGCACGCGGGTGCACGGGGCGGAGTTCATTTCCTACGCGCTGCGCATGGGGGCGGCGGCGGTGCTGACCGATTCCGAGGGCGCCGCCATCGCCGCCGAGGCGCTGGCCGAAAGCGACGCGACGCTGGTGCTGTCCGAGGATCCGCGCCTGGCGCTGGCCAGGGCCGCGGCGCGATGGTTCGACCGCCAGCCCGAGGTGGCCGTCGCGGTGACCGGGACGAACGGCAAGACCTCGGTGGCCAGCTTCACCCGCCAGATCTGGACGGTGCTCGGGCGTGCGGCGTCCAACATGGGCACCACCGGGATCGAGGGGGCCTTTTCCGCGCCGCTCGCCCACACCACCCCCGAGCCGATCACGCTGCATCGGGCGCTGGCCCGGATGGCCGATGCCGGCGTCACCCATGTCGCGATGGAGGCCTCGAGCCACGGGCTGGAACAGCGCCGGGTCGACGGGGTGCACCTGGCCGCCGCGGCCTTCAGCAATTTCAGCCAGGATCACCTCGACTATCACGGCAGCTTCGACGCCTATTTCGCCGCGAAAGCGGGGCTTTTCACCCGCGTCCTGCCCGATGACGGGGGCGCGGTCATCAATATCGACGATCCGAAAGGCCCGGTCATGGCGGCGCTTGCCACCTCGCGCGGGCAGCGCCTGCTGACGGTGGGCCGCGCCGACAATGCCGATCTCCGGATCGAGAGCCAGCGCTTCGACGCGACCGGCCAGGAGCTGCGCTTCCGCTGGCAGGGCCAGGCGCGGCAGCTGCGGCTGGGGCTGATCGGCGGCTTCCAGGCGCAGAACGCGCTGCTGGCGGCGGGGCTGGCCATCGCCGCGGCCGAGGCCCCCGACGCGGTCTTCGGCGCGCTCGGCCACCTGTCGACCGTGCGCGGACGGATGGAACTGGCGGCCACGCGCGAGAACGGCGCGGCCGTCTTCGTCGACTATGCCCACACGCCGGATGCGCTGGCCACGGCGCTGCAGGCGCTGCGCCCGCACGTCATGGGGCGGCTCATCGTCGTCTTCGGCGCCGGCGGCGACCGCGACCGTACCAAGCGCCCGCTCATGGGGCAGGCTGCGGCGGATCACGCCGATCTCGCCTTCGTCACCGACGACAATCCGCGGACGGAGGATCCCGCCGCGATCCGTGCCGAGATCATGGCCGCCTGTCCCGAGGCGGTCGAGGTGCATGACCGGGCCGAGGCGATCCTGCGCGGCGTCGACGCGCTGCAGCCGGGCGACGCGCTGCTGATCGCCGGCAAGGGGCACGAGACCGGCCAGGTCGTGGGCGAGGATGTCTTCCCCTTCGACGATGTCGAGCAGGCCAGCATGGCGGTCGCCGCGCTTGACGGGAGGGTCGCGTGAGCGCGCCGCTCTGGACAGCGGCCGAGGCCGCGGCGGCCACCGGCGGCACGGTCAACGGCGACTGGCAGGCGACGGGCGTCTCCATCGATACGCGGAGCCTGGCGCCGGGCGATCTCTTCGTGGCGCTGACGGATCGGCGCGACGGCCACGACTTCGTCGCCGACGCGCTGGCGCGCGGCGCGGCCGCCGCCATGGTCTCGCGCCATCCCGAGGGCGTCGCCGCGGATGCGCCGCTTCTCGTGGTGCCGGACGTGCTGGAAGGGCTGGCCGCGCTCGGCCGTGCGGGGCGCGCGCGCAGCGCGGCGCGGGTCGTTGGCATCACCGGCTCGGTCGGCAAGACCTCGACAAAGGAAATGCTGGCCGCCGTCCTCGGCGCGCAGGGCCGGACCCACGCCGCGGAAAAGAGCTACAACAACCACTGGGGCGTGCCCCTGACGCTGGCGCGGCTGCCGCGGGACGCGGATTTCGCGGTGATCGAGATCGGCATGAATCGCCCCGGCGAGATCGCGCCGCTGTCGCGGCTCGCGCGGCCCCACGTGGCCCTGATCACCACGGTTGCGCCGGCCCATCTCGAGGCCTTCGAGAGCATCGAGGGCATCGCCCGCGAAAAGGCCGACATCGTCGCGGGGCTCGAACCCGGCGGTATCGCGGTACTGAACGCCGACATCGACACGCTGCCGATCCTGCGCGCCCGCGCGGCAGAGGCCGGCGCGCGGATCCGAAGCTTCGGGATCGGCGCCGTGGCGGATATCCGCGGCCTTTCGGTCACGCTCGCGGCGGACGCGACGGTCGTGAAGGCGCGGATGGACGGCGCCGAGCTCATGTTCAAGATCGCGAGCCCGGGGCGGCATTTCGCGATGAACGCGCTGGGCGTGCTCGGCGCGGTGGAGGCGCTCGGGGCGGACACGGCGCTTGCCGCGGTGGCGCTGGCGCGCTGGGCGCCGCCCGCGGGACGCGGCGACCGGGCCCGGGTCCAGCTCGATCTTTACGACGAGGCGGCAGGTTTCGACCTCATCGACGACGCCTTCAACGCCAACCCGGCCTCGATGGCCGCGGCCCTGGACGTGCTGGCCGCGGCCGATCCCGTGGACGGGGTGGGCCGGGTCTCGCGGGGGCGGCGCATCGCGGTGCTGGGCGACATGCTGGAACTGGGCGCGGGCGAAATGGCCGCCCATGCGGCGCTGGCCGGGGAGCCATCGATGGCCGCCGTCGCCAGGGTGCACTGCGTGGGACCGCGGATGAGAAGCCTCTGGGAGGCGCTGCCGCAAGATCAGCGCGGGGCCTGGGTGGAGACCGCCGAGGACCTGGCCGCGCGCGCCCATACCCTGGCCGACCCCGGCGATGTCGTGCTGGTCAAGGGGTCCAAGGGTTCGCGGGTGAGCCTCGTCGTTGACGCGCTCCGGAAACTGGGGCAAGCCACCCCGAACCAAGACCGGGGGACCGAGTGAATGCTCTACCTGCTGAGTGAACTGTCGGACGGCGGCGACCTGTTCAACCTGTTTCGATACATTACCTTCCGGGCGGGCGGCGCGTTCTTCACGGCGCTGATCTTCGGGTTCCTCTTCGGCCGTCCCCTCATCAACCTGCTCCGCAAGCGCCAGTCCAACGGCCAGCCGATCCGCGACGACGGGCCGGAAAGCCACATGCTGACCAAGAGCGGCACGCCGACCATGGGCGGGGTGCTGATCCTGGGCGCGCTGGTGGTCTCGACCCTGCTCTGGACGCGGCTCGATAATCCCTATGTGTGGATCGTGCTCTTCGTGACCATCGCCTTCGGGCTGGTGGGGTTCGTGGATGACTACCAGAAGGTCAGCCAGAACAATCACAAGGGCGTGCCGGGCAAGGTGCGGCTCGCGCTCGGTTTCCTGATCGCGGCGATCGCCGGCGGCGCGGCGGCCTGGGTGCACCCGGCCGAGCTGACCAACCAGCTGGCGCTGCCGGTCTTCAAGGACGTGCTGGTCAATCTGGGGCTGCTCTTCGTGCCCTTCGCCATGATCGTGATCGTGGGCGCGGCCAACGCGGTGAACCTCACCGACGGGCTGGACGGCCTCGCCATCATGCCGGTGATGATCGCGGCCGGAACGCTGGGGGTGATCGCCTACGCCGTCGGTCGGGTCGATTTCACCGAGTATCTCGACGTCCACTACGTGCCCGGCACCGGCGAGATCCTGATCTTCACCGCCGGGCTGATCGGCGGCGGGCTCGGCTTCCTGTGGTACAACGCGCCCCCCGCGGCGGTCTTCATGGGCGATACCGGCTCGCTCGCGCTGGGCGGCGCCCTCGGCGCGATCGCGGTGGCGACCAAGCACGAGATCGTTCTGGCCATCGTCGGCGGGCTTTTCGTGGTCGAGGCGCTCTCGGTCATCATCCAGGTGCTCTATTTCAAGCGCACCGGCAAACGGGTCTTCCTGATGGCGCCGATCCACCACCATTTCGAGAAGAAGGGCTGGGCGGAAAGCCAGATCGTCGTCCGCTTCTGGATTATCGCGCTGATCCTGGCGCTGATCGGTCTCGCCACGCTCAAGGTGCGGTGACATGATCGCGGTCCGCGAATATGCCGGCCGGCGCGTGGCGGTGCTGGGGCTCGGGCGCTCGGGCCTCGCGGTGGCGCGCGCGCTGGCGGCCGGCGGCGCCGAGGCCCTGGTCTGGGACGACAGCGCCGAGGCGCGCGCCCGTGCCGAGGAGGCGGGCCACACGCTTCATGATCTCACCCGGCAGGGTGCCTTCGAGGACGTCGCCTGCCTGGTTGTCTCGCCCGGCATCCCGCATCTCTACCCCGGGCCGCACCGGGTCATCGCCGCCGCCTGGGACGCCGGCGTGCCGGTCGACAACGATATCGGGCTGTTCTTCCGGGCCTTCGCGGACGACGACTGGGCGCGCATGGACCAGCCGCCGCGCGTCGTCGCGGTGACGGGATCCAACGGCAAGTCGACCACGGCCGCGCTGATCGCGCATCTTCTCGCCGAGGCCGGCCGCCCGGTCCAGCTTGCCGGCAATATCGGGCGGGGCGTCTTCGACATCGATCCGCCGCAGGACGGCGAGATCGTGGTGCTGGAGCTGTCCAGCTACCAGACCGAGCTGGCCCGCGCCCTGACCCCCGACATCGCGGTGTTCCTGAACCTCAGCGCCGATCACCTCGACCGCCATGGCGGCATGGGTGGCTATTTCGCCGCCAAGCGGCGTCTCTTCGCCGAGGGCGGGCCGGACCGCGCGGTGATCGGCGTGGACGAGGACGAGGGACGCTACCTTGCCAACCAGATGGCCGAGGCGCCCGAGGATCTGTGCGTGATCCGCATCTCGGCCGCGCGCAAGCTCCCGGGGCCGGGGTGGTCGGTCTTCGCGCGCAAGGGCTTTCTCTCCGAGTGGCGCAAGGGACGGCAGGTGGGCGCGATCGACCTGCGCGAGATCCCCGGGCTGCCGGGCGCGCACAACCACCAGAACGCCTGCGCGGCCTACGCCGTGGCGCGCACGCTGGGGCTCGCGCCGAAGACCGTCGCGGCGGGCCTTGCCAGCTTCCGTGGCCTGCCCCATCGCAGCCAGCTCGTGGGAGAGGCCGGCGGCGTGCGCTTCGTCAACGATTCCAAGGCCACCAATGCCGAGAGCGCGGCGCAGGCGCTGAAGGCGTTTCCGCGCATTCGCTGGATCGCCGGCGGGCTGGCCAAGGAGGGCGGCCTCGGCGCGGCGCTGGGGGCGCTCGACACTGTCGCCAAGGCCTACCTGATCGGCCATGACGCCCGCGATTTCGCGCTTGCGCTGGCCGATATCCCGCACGAGGTCTGCGAAACGATGGAGGCCGCCGTCACCCGCGCGGCCGCGGAAGCGGAACCGGGCGACACGGTGTTGCTGGCGCCGGCGGCGGCGAGCTTCGATCAATATCCCGATTTCGAGGCCCGCGGCGCCGATTTCACCGCCCGCGTCGAAGCCTGGATCGCGTCCCGGCGCGACTGAGCGGCGGCGCGCATGCGCGCGCCACGCCCTTTCTTGCGCGCCCTGCCGGGCGCGCGGCCTCCGGCGGGGATACTTGTCCCACTTGGAGGCGGCGGTGTTTTCCAAGGGGCGGAAATATCCCCGCCGGAGGCATGGACTCCGGCGCCGAAGGCGCCCGCGCACGGGTGGCCGTCAGGCCCTGCGTTCGGCGATCGCGGTCCCCGCGGCCCATCCCGAGGACCAGGCCCATTGGAAGTTGTATCCGCCGAGCCACCCGGTCACGTCCACGACCTCGCCGATGAAGAAGAGACCGGGCAGATGGCGCGATTCCATCGTCTTGGACGAGAGCCCGGAGGTGTCGATGCCGCCCGCGGTGACCTCGGCGGTGCGGTAGCCCTCGGTCCCGGTGGGGTGCACCTGCCAGCGGTCCAGGCGCGCCGCGAGGCGGTCGAGGGCCTCTGCCGGAAGATCCGCGACGTTGCCCGCCAGGCCCAGATCCCCCGTCACCGCCTCGGCAAGGCGCCGCGGCAGGTATCCGGCCAGGACGGTCGCGACCTGCCGGCGCCCGGCCGTGTTGCGCGCGGCGACGAGGATGTCGCGGCTGTCCGCGCCGGGCAGGAGATCGATCTCCACCGGCGCGCCGTCGTGCCAGTAGGAACTCGCCTGCAGCGTCGCCGGGCCTGAGAGGCCGCGATGGGTGAACAGCAGCGCCTCCTCGAAGGCCGGTCCGCCGCCGGCACGCACCCGGGCCGGCGTGGCGACGCCGGCCAGCGCGCGGGCGGCGGCCAGCTCGGCACCGCCGAAGGTGAAGGGCACGAGGGCCGGGCACGGCGCGATCAGCCGGTGACCGAAGCGTTCGGCCAGGTGATAGCCGTAGCCGGTGGCGCCCATCTTGGGGATCGACTTGCCGCCGGTGGCGACGACGAGCTGGCGCGCGGTCGCCGCGCGCCCGCCGCCCGCCCCGCCGAGGCGCAGGGTGAACCGCGCGCCGTCATGGCCGATCTCGTCGGCGGTCGTGCCGAGATGCAATTCGGCGCCGACCGCCGCCATCTCGTCGATCAGCAGCCGGATGATCTCCTTGGCGGAGCCGTTGCAGAAAAGCTGGCCCAGCGTCTTCTCGTGCCAGGCGATCCCGTGCCGGCCGACGAGGTCGATGAAATCCCACTGCGTGTAGCGGGCCAGCGCCGAGCGGGCGAAATGCGGATTGTCCGACAGGAAGGCCTCGGGCGCGGTGTGGAGATTGGTGAAGTTGCAGCGCCCCCCGCCCGAGATCCGGATCTTCTCGCCCGGGGCCTTGCCGTGTTCGATCACCGCCACGCGGCCGCCGTGCGCCGCCGCGTGGGCCGCGCACATCATCCCCGCCGCGCCCGCGCCGAGGATCACCGTGTCATATGTCTCCATGGCCGTCATGCGCGCCTTCGAGCATGGATGCCGCGCCCCGGCAAGAGGGCATCGCCGGATCGGGCGAGATCGCGACTGGCGCGAAGGCCCGTTTGGCGCTATGCTGGCCCCAGACCCGGAAAACGGGCGACGGACGAGGCAGTAAGGCGGTATCCCATGACGGAAATGGTCTATGGCACAGTGGCCGCGCGGCCGGGCGAGCCCGTTCTGCCGCGCTGGTGGCGCACGGTGGATCGCTGGTCGCTTTCGGCGATCCTTCTGCTGTTCGGCATCGGTATCCTGCTCGGGCTCGCGGCGTCCCCGCCGCTGGCGGCCAAGAACGGGTTCGAGCCCTTCTACTACGTGAAGAAACAGGCGGTGTTCGGCGGTGCGGCGTTGCTGGTGATGTTCGTGACCTCGATGATGTCGCCCAAGCTGGTGCGGCGCCTCGGCGTGCTGGGCTTCTTCATCGCCTTCGCGGGGCTGGCGCTGCTGCCCGTCTTCGGCACCGATTTCGGCAAGGGCGCGGTGCGCTGGTTTTCCCTCGGTTTCGGGTCGGTCCAGCCTTCGGAATTCCTGAAACCGGGCTTCATCGTGCTGGGCGCCTGGCTGATGGCCGCCTCGATGGAGATCAACGGCCCGCCCGGCAAGCTCTACTCGCTCATCCTCGCGCTGATCATCGTGGCCTTCCTGGCCATGCAGCCCGATTTCGGCCAGGCGGTCCTGGTGCTGTTCGGCTGGGGCGTGATGTATTTCGTGGCCGGCGCGCCGCTGATCCTGCTGATCGGCCTGGCCGGCGCGGCGGTCTTCGCGGGCACGGTCGCCTATCAGAACTCCGAGCATTTCGCGCGGCGGATCGACGGGTTCCTCTCGCCCGAGGTCGACCCGACCACCCAGATCGGCTACGCGACGAACGCCATCCAGGAGGGCGGCTTCTTCGGCGTGGGGGTCGGCGAGGGCACGGTGAAATGGTCGCTGCCGGACGCGCATACCGACTTCATCATCGCCGTCGCGGCAGAGGAATACGGGCTGGTGCTGGTGCTGTTCATCATCGCGCTTTACGCGGTGGTGACCGTCCGCTCGCTGTTTCGCCTGATGAAGGAGCGCGACCCCTTCATCAGGCTCGCGGGCACCGGCATCGCCTGTCTCTTCGGGCTGCAGGCCATCATCAACATGGGCGTGGCGGTGCGGCTGCTGCCGGCCAAGGGAATGACGCTGCCCTTCGTCTCGAACGGCGGATCTTCCCTGGTTGCGGGCGGCATCGCGATCGGTATGCTCCTGGCCTTCACCCGCAGCCGCCCTCAGGGCGAGATGAGCGATATCCTGCGCCGCAGCTGGCGCTAGAAAGGCCCGCATGCACACGAACGCGCCGTTGCTGATCATCGCGGCCGGGGGAACCGGGGGGCACATGTTCCCCGCGCAGGCCCTGGCCGAGGAGATGCTGGCGCGCGGCTGGCGCGTCCGGCTGTCGACGGATGCGCGCGGCGCGCGGTACACCCATGGCTTTCCGTCCGAGGTCGAGGTCCGGGTCATGCCCTCGGCCACCTTCGCGCGCGGCGGGGCCCTGGCCAAGCTCGCCGCGCCGTTCCGCATCGCCGCCGGGGTGATCGGCGCGCTGGCGGCGATGCTGCGCGACCGCCCGGCGGTGGTCGCGGGGTTCGGCGGCTACCCGGCGATCCCGGCGATGGCCGCGGCCTGGGCGCTGCGCCTGCCGCGGATGATTCACGAACAGAACGGCGTGCTCGGCCGGGTCAACGCGCTTTTCGCGAAACGGGTCGACCGGGTCGCCTGCGGCACATGGCCGACGGCGCTGCCGGCTGGGGTGGAGGCCGTTCATACCGGCAACCCCGTGCGCGGTGCGATCCGCGAGCGCGCGGGCGCGGGCTATATCCCGCCCGGCGACTACCCGATGAGCCTGCTGGCCATCGGCGGCAGCCAGGGCGCGCGGATCCTGGCCGACCTCGTGCCCGCCGCGGTGGCCGAACTGCCGGCGCCGCTGCGGGCGCATCTGCGGGTGGCGCAGCAGGCGCGCGAGGAAGATGTCGAACGCGTGCTCCGCGCCTACCGCGATCTCGGCATGGAGGCCGAGGTCGCGACCTTCTTCGCCGACGTGCCCCGCCGCCTGTCGGAGGCGCAGCTGGTGATCGCGCGGGCCGGGGCCTCGTCCGTGGCGGATATCTCGGTCGTCGGACGCCCGGCGATCCTGATCCCCTTCGCGGCCGCGACGGCGGATCACCAGACCGCGAACGCCCGCGGGCTGAAAGAGGCCGGCGCGGCGGTCGTGCTGGCTGAGGACGGGCTTGATGCCGGGCGGCTGGCGGAGCATATGCAGGCGATCCTGGGCGATCCGGACCGCGCGCGGCAGATGTCGGCGGCGGCGGTCTCGCAGGGACGGCCCGACGCGGCGGAGGCGCTGGCGGGCCTGGTCGAGGCGCTGGCCGGAAAGGACGAGGCATGAACGCGGCGACGAAACTGCCCCTGGAACTGGGCCCGATCCATTTCGTGGGTATCGGCGGGATCGGCATGTCCGGCATCGCCGAGGTGCTGCTGAACCACGGCTACACCGTGCAGGGGTCTGACCTGAAGCAGTCCAAGATTACCGAGCGGCTGGCCGAGCTGGGCGCCCGCGTGACGATCGGGCAGGCGGCCGGGAACCTGGCGGCGGCCGAGGTCGTGGTGATCTCTTCCGCGATCAAGGACGGCAATCCCGAGCTGGAAGAGGCCCGCCGGCGCGGCCTGCCGGTGGTGCGCCGCGCCGAGATGCTGGCCGAGCTTATGCGGCTGAAGTCGAACATCGCGGTCGCCGGCACCCATGGCAAGACCACCACGACGACGATGGTGGCCACGCTGCTCGATGCAGGTGGGCTGGACCCGACGGTGATCAATGGCGGCATCATCCATGCCTACGGCTCCAACGCGCGGATGGGCGGGGGCGAATGGATGGTGGTCGAGGCCGACGAGAGCGACGGCACCTTCAACCGGCTGCCGGCGACCATCGCCATCGTCACCAATATCGATCCCGAGCACATGGAGCACTGGGGCAGCTTCGACGCGCTGCGCCAGGGCTTCCAGGATTTCGTGTCGAACATTCCCTTCTACGGGCTGGCGGTGTGCTGCACGGATCACCCGGAGGTGCAGGCGCTGGTCGGGCGGGTGCGCGACCGCCGAGTCGTGACCTTCGGCTTCAACGCCCAGGCCGACGTGTGCGCCGAGAACCTGCACTACGAGGGCGGCATCGCCCGCTTCGACATCGCGCTGCGGGCGGAGGGCACGCGGATCGAGGATTGCAGTCTGCCCATGCCGGGCGATCACAACGTCTCGAACGCGCTGGCAGCGGTGGCGGTGGCCCGTCACCTGGGCATGAAGCGCGCCGAGATCCGCGCCGCGCTGGCGGCGTTCGGCGGCGTCAATCGCCGCTTCACGCGGGTGGGGACCGTCAACGGCGCCACGGTGATCGACGATTACGGCCACCACCCGGTCGAGATCGCCGCGGTGCTGCGCGCCGCGCGCCAGGCGGCCGAGGGCCGGGTCATCGCAGTGCACCAGCCGCACCGATACTCGCGCCTGTCGAGCCTGTTCGAGGAGTTCTGCTCCTGCTTCAACGACGCCGACGTCGTGGCGATCGCCGAGGTCTATGCCGCGGGCGAGGCGCCGGTTCCCGGTGCCAGCCGCGACGACCTGGTCGCCGGGCTGGTGCGCCACGGCCATCGCCACGCGGTGGCGCTGGACGGAGAGGCGGAACTCAAGGCGCTCGTCGCGGCGGAGGCGAAACCGGGCGACATGGTGATCTGTCTCGGCGCCGGCACCATCTCGGCCTGGGCGCACGGGCTGGTCGAGGATCTCGCGGCATGACGCTTTCGCTGATCCTGGCCTGCCTCTGGGCGCTGGTGGCGAACGTGATCGCGATGTTCCCGAGCAAGCGCGACCACTGGCCCGCCGCCTACGGGCTGATCGCCGTGGGCGTTCCGCTGCTGGGCTACGTGACCTGGGAGAACGGGCCCTGGGTGGGACTGCTCGTGCTCGCGGCGGGGGCTTCGATGCTGCGCTGGCCCGTTTACCATTTCTGGCGCTGGCTGCGGCGGCGGTTCGGGGGCGAGGGACCGGCCGAGCCATGAGCCCGACGACCATGCCCGCCCCCCGCGGCCGCCTGACCGCAGGCCGCCCGCTCTCCGATCTGACATGGCTGCGCGTGGGCGGCCCGGCGGAGTGGTTCTTCCAGCCGGCCGACATCGACGATCTGGCCGCCTTCCTGAAGGCCCTGCCGCGCGCGGTGCCGGTTTTCCCGATGGGGGTCGGCTCGAACCTGATCGTGCGTGACGGCGGCATCCGCGGCGTGGTGATCCGGCTCGGCCGCGGGTTCAACGGCATCGCGGTCGAGGGCGCCCGGGTGCGCGCGGGCGCCGCCGCGCTCGATGCGCAGGTCGCCAGGCGCGCGGCCGCGGCCGGGATCGACCTGACCTTCCTGCGCACGATACCCGGGGCGATCGGCGGCGCCGTGCGGATGAACGCGGGCTGCTACGGCACCTACATGGCCGATGTCTTCGTCGAGGCGACGGCGGTGACGCGGGCCGGGGAGATCGTGACGCTCACGGCCGCGGATCTCGCCTTTGCCTATCGCCGCACCGATCTGGCGCCCGACACGGTGATCGTCGAGGCGGTCCTGGAAGGCGGGGCGGGCGACCCGGCCACGCTGGAGGCGAAGATGGCCGACCAGCTCGCCCGGCGCGACGCATCCCAGCCGACGAAGGACCGCACCGCCGGGTCGACCTTTCGCAATCCCGCCGGCTTCAGTTCGACCGGGCAGGCCGATGACAGCCACGAGCTGAAGGCCTGGTCGGTGATCGACGCGGCCGGGCTGCGTGGCGCGCGGCGGGGCGGGGCGCAGATGAACCCGAAGCATCCCAACTTCCTGACCAACACCGGCACGGCCACGGCGGCCGAGCTGGAATCTCTCGGCGAAGAGGTTCGAAAAAGAGTTTTCCAACACAGCGGAATTTCGCTAGAGTGGGAGATCATGAGGGTCGGCCAACCGGCCCCGGAAAACAACGAATAACCAAGGACCTGCGCGACAGGTCCACGAGGCACAGAGGCGGGTATGTCGAGCAGGACATCCCCCAGAGTTGCGGTGCTGATGGGCGGCCCGTCCGTCGAGCGCGAGGTTTCGCTCTCTTCGGGGCGGGAATGCGCGGCCGCGCTCCGGGACGAGGGATTCGAAGTGATCGAGCTGGATGCGGGCCGGGACCTGGCCGCGCGCCTCGACGCCATTCGCCCCGACGTCGCCTTCAACGCGCTGCACGGGCGCTGGGGCGAGGATGGCTGCGTGCAGGGACTGCTCGAATGGCTGGGCCTGCCCTATACCCATTCCGGCGTGCTGTCCTCGGCGCTGGCCATGGACAAGCAGCGCACCAAGGAGGTCTACGCCGCCAGCGGCCTGCCGGTGGTCGAGAGCCGGCTGGTGGCGCGTGACGTGGCCGCGGCGGCCCACGCTATGGACCCGCCCTATGTCATCAAGCCGAACAACGAGGGATCCTCGGTCGGGATCTACATCGTGCCGCAGGGCGCCGACGCGCCGCCGCGCCTGGCGGACGACATGCCGGCCACGGTCATGGTGGAGCGGTACGTCGCCGGGCGCGAGCTGACCGTCAGCGTCGTGGGGGACCGCGCCCTCACCGTCACGGACATCCTCACCGAGGGCTGGTACGACTACCAGGCGAAATACGCCGCCGGCGGGTCGCGCCACGAGGTGCCCGCCGACGTACCGGCCGAGATCCATGACGCCTGCATGGACTATGCCCGTCGTGCCCATGCGGCGCTGGGCTGCCGTGGCGTGAGCCGGACCGATTTCCGCTGGGACGAGTCCGCCGGGGCCGCGGGGCTCTACCTGCTTGAAACCAACACCCAGCCGGGCATGACCCCCACCTCCCTGACCCCCGAGCAGGCAGAGTATTGCGGCATGGGGTTCGGGCCGCTCTGCCGCTGGCTGGTGGAGGATGCATCATGCGGCCGATAAGGCGCGATCCAACCCCGCGCCGCGATCCGGCGCCGAGCCGCTGGGCCTACCGGATCGAACGGATGTGGCTGACGCCGTTCTACCGCGCGCTTCTGCGCAAGGGGCTGCCGGTGGCCGTCATCGCCGGCGGCGCCGCCTGGTATCTCGGCGATGCCGACCGGCTCGACGCGCTGCGCGGCCACGTCGCAGAAATCCGCCGCTCGATCGAGCAGCGCCCCGAATTCATGGTCGACCTGATGCGGATCGAGGGCGCGTCGCCCGAGCTTTCCGCCGACATCCGCGAGATCCTGCCGGTGGATTTTCCCGTCAGCTCCTTCGATCTCGAGCTGGATCACATGCGCGCACAGGTCGCCGGCCTCGACGCCGTGGCGGGCGCGGAACTGCGCGTCGTCGCGGGCGGTGTGCTGGAGGTGAGCGTCGATGAACGCCTGCCGGCGGTCGTGTGGCGGTCTCGCGAGGGGCTCGAACTGCTGGACGAGGGCGGTCACCGCGTCGCCGCGATCCCGGCGCGGGACGCGCGCCCGGACCTGCCGCTCGTCGCCGGCGACGGTGCCGACCGGGTCGTGGCGGAGGCGTTGCAGGTGCTCGCCGCGGCGACGCCCATCGGCGACCGCGTGCGCGGGCTGACCCGCATGGGCGAGCGGCGCTGGGACCTGGTGCTCGACCGCGACCAGCGGATCATGCTGCCCGAAAGGAACCCGGTCGCGGCGCTCGAACGGGTCATCGCGCTCGATGATGCGCAGGACGTGCTCGCCCGCGACGTCAGCGTCGTGGACATGCGCGACGGGCGCCGCCCGACGCTGCGGCTCAGTGGCAAGGCGCTGGAAGAATTGCGCCGTTTCAGAAGCCTGGATGACGGAGAAGACGCCTGATGACCGATCTCTACCAGTCCCAACGCGCGATGCGGAACAAGCGCCAGGCCGCCATGCAGAGGGGCGTCGTCGCCATTCTGGATGTCGGCACGTCCAAGATCGCCTGTCTCGTGCTGCGCTTCGACGGCCTGGATCCCGTCAAGACCGCCGACGGCGTCGGGCCGATGGCCGGGCAATCGCGGTTCCGCGTCATCGGCGCCGCCACGACCCGCTCGCGCGGGGTGCGGTTCGGCGAGATCGACGCCATGCAGGAAACCGAACGCGCGATCCGTACCGTGGTGCAGGGCGCGCAGAAGATGGCCAATGTCCGGGTGGATCACGTGATCGCCAGCTTCTCGGGCGCACGCCCGCGCAGCTACGGCCTGGCAGGGGCGATCCCGCTCGAGAACGGCGCGGTCGACGAATGCGACGTCGCACGGGTCCTGTCGGCCTGCGACGTGCCGGATTACGGCGCGGGGCGCGAGGCGCTCCACGCGCAGCCGGTCAATTTCGCCATCGACCATCGCAGCGGTCTCGGGGATCCGCGGGGCCAGATCGGCAACCGGCTCTCGGTGGACATGCATCTGCTGACCGTCGACGGGGCGGTGGTCGAGAACCTGCTCTACTGCGTGAAGCGCTGCGATCTCGAGCTGGCCGGGATCGCCTCCTCGGCCTATGTGTCGGCCATCGCGAGCCTCGTCGAGGACGAGCAGGAGCTTGGCGCGGCCTGTATCGACATGGGCGGCGGCGCGACCGGGCTGTCGATCTTCATGAAGAAGCACATGATCTATGCCGACAGCGTGCGGCTGGGCGGCGACCACGTCACGCTCGACATTTCCAAGGGCCTGCAGGTGCCGATGCAGACCGCCGAGCGGATCAAGACCTTCTATGGCGGCGTGGTGGCCACGGGCATGGACGACCGGGAGATGATCGAGATCGGCGGCGAGACCGGCGACTGGGAACACGACCGGCGTACGGTCAGCCGCGCCGAGCTGATCGGCGTGATGCGCCCGCGCGTCGAGGAGATCCTCGAAGAGGTGCGCGAGCGGCTCGACGCCGCCGGCTTCGAGCATCTGCCGAGCCAGCGGATCGTGCTGACCGGCGGGGCCAGCCAGATCCCGGGGCTCGACGGTTTGGCGGGCAAGATCCTGGGCCAGCATGTCCGGCTCGGGCGCCCGCTGCGCGTGCAGGGGCTGCCGCAGGCCGCGACCGGGCCGGCCTTTTCCTCTGCGGTGGGGCTCTGCCTGTTCGCAGCGCATCCGCAGGACGAATGGTGGGACTTCGAGATCCCGGTCGAACGCTACCCGGCCAGATCGCTGAAAAGGGCGGTGAAGTGGTTCAGGGACAACTGGTAAACCGCAATATCTGGGGAACTCAGCAAAATCCCGCCGAATTGGCGGGGAAAGCGCCCATATATTGTGTCAAATTGGCGTTTTTTTGGTGACCTCGCGGAACGCGTTGGTTACGCTGTGGAATCAAACAGGCGGACTCCGGCCCCGGCCGGAAATGAAAACAGGCGGACGGAACCGATGACCTTGAACCTCACAATCCCCGATCATCAGGACCTCAAGCCGCGGATCACCGTGTTCGGTGTCGGCGGAGCCGGCGGGAACGCCGTGAACAACATGATCGAGAAACAACTCGACGGCGTCGAGTTCGTGGTGGCCAACACCGACGCGCAGGCGCTGTCGCAGGCCCGGGCCCAGTCGAAGATCCAGATGGGCGTGAAGGTCACGGAAGGCCTCGGCGCGGGGGCCCGCCCGTCGGTCGGTGCGGCCGCCGCCGAGGAGACCATCGAGGAAATCGTCGACCATCTCGCCGGGGCGCATATGTGCTTCATCACCGCCGGGATGGGCGGGGGCACCGGCACGGGCTCGGCGCCGATCATCGCCCATGCCGCCCGCGAGCTGGGCGTGCTGACCGTCGGCGTCGTGACCAAGCCCTTCCAGTTCGAAGGCGCCAAGCGCATGCGCCAGGCCGAGGAAGGCGTCGAGGCGCTGCAAAAGGTCGTCGACACCCTGATCATCATTCCGAACCAGAACCTTTTCCGGCTTGCCAACGAGAAGACCACCTTCACCGAGGCCTTCTCGATGGCCGACGACGTGCTCTACCAGGGCGTGAAGGGCGTCACCGACCTGATGGTCCGGCCGGGCCTGATCAACCTCGACTTCGCCGATGTCCGCGCGGTGATGGACGAGATGGGCAAGGCGATGATGGGCACCGGCGAGGCCGACGGCGAAGATCGCGCCATCCAGGCCGCCGAGAAAGCCATCGCGAACCCGCTTCTGGACGAGATCAGCCTCAAGGGCGCGAAGGGTGTGCTCATCAACATCACGGGCGCGCATGATCTGACGCTCTTCGAACTGGACGAGGCGGCGAACCGGATCCGCGAAGAAGTCGACCCGGACGCCAACATCATCGTCGGCTCGACGCTCGACCCGGACATGGAAGGCACCATGCGGGTGTCGGTGGTGGCCACCGGGATCGACGCCTCCAACGTCCATGCCGACATGCCGGTGCCGCGCCGCCGGATTTCCGAGCCGCTGAAGCCGGCGGCCACCGTCGCCGAGGAAGAACATGCCGCCGCCGCGGCAGCGCTGTTCGAGACCCAGCAGCACCCCCATGCCGAGCACGACCAGCCGGCGGAGCCGCAGGGCGAGCCGTCGCTCTTCGGGGATTTCCAGCGCGAGGAACAGCCCGCCGCCGCCACCGGCACTGGCTTTGCCGCCGACAACCGGGGGGCGCCCGGGGCTGCCGCGGACGACCTGCCGCCGCCGGCCTACCAGCCGGAGCCGCAGCACGAGCCGGCCGCCCGGCAGGATCCGCCCGCGGCCGAAGCCGATGCCTATGTGGCGCCGAAGCCGCCCGCACCCGGCACCGCCTCGCCCGAGGCGATGCAGCGGCTGCGCGCCGCGGTCAACAAGACGCCGCAGGGCGCGCAGCAGCAGCCGCGCGCGACCGAGGAGGATCGCGGCGCGCATGGAGACCGGAAGCTCTTCGGGATCAACTCGCTCATCAACCGCATGACGGGCCATCACGGCGAGGAAGCCCCCGCGCAACCGCGCGCCGTCCAGGAGCCGCCGACGCGCCGCGCGACGCCGGCCCAGACCCATATCGAGGAAGAGGAGGAGACCGATCCGGAACAGGAACGGATCGAGATCCCGGCCTTCCTGCGACGCCAGGCGAACTGAAGCCGTCACAATCCCAGGGAAGAGGCCGGCGTTGCCGGCCTTTTTCTTGTTGCTTTTCAAGAGCCTGGAGTTTGGATTTCCCGGGATGAGCGGATTTCCGCGCCCCCGGATTCCCTATGTTTCAGAGAGAAATAAAGATTGAGTTGAGGTGTAACCCTTGCGGCTCTACCCCTCTGCGGTAACCCGGCCCGGGGTGTGACTCATGCCCGGGGCGACAGATTCCAAGATGGACCGCATGGTACAGACGACGCTCAGGGCAGACATCGCGATTCCGGGAACAGGCCTGCATTCCGGCAAGCCGGTGCGCATGACGCTGCGTCCGGCGCCGGCAAATCACGGCATCTGGTTCCGGCGCACCGACGTCACCGATCGCGACAACATGATCCCGGCGCGCTACGACGCGGTCACGGCGCCGCAGCTCTGCACGCCGCTGGTCAACGCCGAGGGTGTCGAGGTCTCGACGGTCGAGCATGTCATGGCCGCGCTGGCCGGGTGCGGGGTTCACAACGCCCTGGTCGAAATCGACGCGCCCGAGGTGCCGATCCTCGATGGAAGCTCGGCCCGGATCGTGCGCGAGATCCTGCGGCGCGGGCTGCGCTCGCAGGATGCGCCGCTCTTCGTGTTCCGGGTGCGCGAGGCGATCGAGATCCGCGACGGCGACGCGATGGCGCGCCTGGAGCCGGCCGACCGGTTCGAGATGGATTACCGGATCGAGTTCGACGAACCGGCCATCGGCACCCAGGAACTTCGGCTCGACCTGTCCAACGGGGCTTTCGTGCGCGAGCTGTGCGACAGCCGGACCTTCTGCCGGCAGCGCGACGTCGAGGCGATGCGCGCCGCGGGTCTCGCCAGGGGGGGCAGCTACGAGAATGCCGTCGTCGTGCAGGATGCCGAGGTGCTCTCGCCCGGCGGGCTGCGCCACGCCGACGAGTTCGTCCGCCACAAGATGCTCGACGCGCTGGGCGATCTCGCGCTTGCCGGGGCGCCGATTCTCGGCCGTTATACCGGGCTGCGCGCCGGTCACGCGGTCACGAACGCGCTTTTGCACAAGCTCTTCGCCACGCCCGGCGCGGTGGAGGTCATGGAATGCGATGCCGAGACCGCGGCCATGCTGCCCGGGGTGGGCATCGAACACGGCGATCTCTCCCGGGTCGCCTGAGGCGCGGAAACCGTTTTTCCTCCGGTTTTTATGTGCTAGGAGAAACCGGCGCGGCAGCCATGCCGCGGACAGGACAAGACGGGGTTTGGTGTTCATGGCACGAGGCAGGAGACTGGCGGGAACCCTGGGCGCGTTTGCGGTTCTTGCGGTGCTCGGGGCCTGTGGTGGCGGATCGCGCGAAGCCCCTCTGGACAGCTACTCGGCCGAGGAAATCTACCAGCGCGCCGAGGCGCGGCTGGACTCCGGCAATCCCGACGGCGCGGCCGAATACTTCGTCGAGGTCGAGCGGCTCTATCCCTATTCCGAATGGGCCAAGCGGGCGCTGATCATGACGGCCTATTCCTGGCACCAGGCCGGCGAATACGAGCAGAGCCGCGCCGCCGCGCAGCGCTACATCGATTTCTACCCCGCCGACGAGGACGCGGCCTACGCGCAGTACCTCCTGGCGCTGAGCTATTACGACCAGATCGACAAGATCGGTCGCGACCAGGGGCTGACCTACCAGGCCCTGCAGGCATTCCGGCGGGTGATCGAAAACTATCCCGACAGCGAATACACGCAGTCCGCGATGCTGAAATTCGATCTCGCCTTCGACCACCTGGCGGCCAAGGAAATGGAGATCGGGCGTTACTACCTGAAGCGGGGGCATTACACCGCGGCGATCAACCGTTTCCGGGCCGTCGTGGAGGATTTCCAGACCACCACGCACACGCCCGAGGCGCTGCACCGGCTGGTGGAATCCTACCTGTCGCTCGGCCTCGCCGCCGAGGCGCAGACCGCCGCCGCGATCCTCGGCCACAACTACCGAGGCAGCCCGTTCTACGACGACAGCTACAGGCTGCTGACCGGTCGTGGCCTCGCGCCCGAGGCGCGCGGCGACAGCTGGCTTCGCGCGGTCTACCGGCGCACGATCCGCGGCGAGTGGCTCTGACGGGAGCCACCTCGCATGCTGCGAAGCCTCGACATCCGGGACATGCTGATCATCGACCGGCTGGAGATGGATCTCCGGCCGGGGCTCAATGTGCTGACCGGCGAGACCGGCGCGGGCAAGTCGATCCTGCTGGACGCGCTCGGCTTCGTGCTGGGCTGGCGGGGGCGTGCGGAGCTGGTGCGCGCCGGGGCGGCGGAGGGCGAGGTCGTCGCGGTCTTCGACCTGCCGGGGACGCATCCGGCGCGCGCCGTGCTCGACGAGGCCGGCCTGCCCGCCGGCGACGAGCTGATCCTGCGCCGTGTCAACCGCCCCGACGGGCGTAAGCAGGCCTGGGTCAACGACCGGCGCTGTTCCGGCGAGGTCTTGCGCGCGCTTTCGGACATGCTGGTGGAGCTTCACGGCCAACAGGACGACCGCGGCCTGCTGAACCCGCGCGGGCACAGGGCGCTGCTGGATGCCTATGCGGGTCTGGATGCGCAGCTGGCCGACACGCGCGCGGCCTGGCGCGCGCGGGCGGCGGCGCGCAAGGCGCTCGACGCGGCCGAGGCGCAGCTGGCCGAGGCCGAGCGCGAGGAAGAGTTCCTGCGTCACGCCGTGGGCGAGTTGGACGCGCTGGACCCGCAGCCCGGGGAAGAGGCCGACCTCGACCGCCGGCGGCGCCTGATGCAGGGCGCCGAGCGAATCCGCGAGGACATCGCGCGGGCGCATGCGGCGCTGGGTCCCGAGGGGGCCGAGGGGCTGATGGGCGACGCGCTGCGCTGGCTCGAAGATGCGCACGACCAGGCCGGCGAGCAGCTCGAGGCGCCGCTCGCGGCGCTTGGCCGCGCGCTGACCGAACTGGGCGAGGCCGCGCAGGGCGTCGAACAATGCCTCGAGGCGCTCGATTTCGACCCGCACGAGCTGGAGCGGATCGAGGAACGGCTCTTCGCGATCCGCGCGCTGGCGCGCAAGCATGACGTTCTGCCCGACGAGCTGGGCGGCTTTGCCGGCGACCTGCGCGCCCGGCTCGACGCGATCGATCGCGGCGCCGAGGAAATCGCCGGCCTGAAATCCGCCCTGGCCGAGGCCGAGGGTGGCTATGACGCCGCCGCGGGCGCCCTGTCCGAGATCCGCCACGAGGCGGCCGCGCGACTCGATGCGGCGATGGCCGACGAGCTGGCGCCGCTCAAGATGGAGCGGGCCGTGTTCACGACCGGGATCGCCCCGGCGGAGCCCGGCCCCGAGGGGCGCGACGCCGTGACCTTCCGCGTCGCGACGAACCCCGGCGCCCCGGCCGGGCCGCTCGACAAGATCGCCTCCGGCGGCGAGCTGTCGCGTTTCCTGCTGGCGCTCAAGGTGTGCCTGACGGGCCGCCAGGCGGGTCTGACGATGATCTTCGATGAGATCGACCGCGGCGTGGGCGGCGCGACCGCCGACGCGGTGGGCCGGCGGCTCGCGCGGCTGGCGGACGGGGCGCAGGTGCTGGTGGTGACCCACTCGCCGCAGGTCGCGGCGAAGGGTGCCCACCACTGGCGGGTGGAAAAGCGGGTCGAGGGCGATCAGACGACCTCGGCCGTGGTGCCCCTGTCCGGGGCCGCGCGGGTGGACGAGATCGCCCGGATGCTGGCCGGGGACCGCGTCACCGACGAGGCACGGGCCGCGGCGGAGGCGCTGCTCGGGGGTTAGGCCCGGTAATCCGCGGCACGCAGCCCGTCCTCGCCCGCCAGGTGGGTTTCCGCCCCCGGCACGATGTCGGTGTTCTGTGCCGCCACGGCCTGCCAGCCCGCGCCGGTGTCGCGGAGCACGGCGACCAGGATCGTCTGCCGGTCGGGCGCGGTGCCGCCCTTCGGCCGCAGCTGTCCCGAGAGCCGGAACCGCGCATGAACCACGGCCATGCCGGCGCCGAGAGCACGCGTCTTGACGCAGCCCAGGGCAAGCCGGCTCTCGGCGAAGAAGGTGGTCAGCCCGTACTGGTGGGCGCGGCGGATGGCGGCGCGATCTTCCCACCAGATGCCGACGACGTTCACGAAATCCGCGTCCTCGGCGAAGAGCGTGGCCAGCGCGCCCGCGTCGCGGTTCATCCAGGCCTCTGCGAAGGCGCGCGGGAAATCACCGGGCGTGGCGGGCAGCATCGCGCCTCACGCTCCGCGGATCATCTTGCCGGGGTTCAGGATGCCCTGCGGATCGAGCGCCCGCTTGATCTGGCCCATGACGTCCCAGCCGGCGCCGTGCTCGGCTTCCATGTAGTCGAGCTTGCCCATGCCGACCCCGTGCTCGCCGGTGACCGTGCCGCCGAGCCTGAGCGCGCGTTCGACCATCCGGTGCGACAGCGCCTTGGCCGCCGTCATTTCCGCGTGGTTGCCGGGTTCGACCAGCAGGATCGCGTGGAAATTCCCGTCACCCACATGGCCGAGGATCGGACCCGGGATCGGGCTTGCGTCGATATCGGCGCGGGTCTCCGCCACCGCCTCGGCGAGCCGCGAGATCGGCACGCAGAGATCCGTGACCACCGCGGTCGCGCCGGGGCGCAGTTGCAAGCAGGAATAGTAGGCGTTGTGGCGCATCTTCCAGAGCCGGTTGCGTTCCTCGGTCTGCTTGGACCACTGGAACTCGGAGCCGCCGAACTCGGCCACGATCTCGCCGAAGCGTTCCGACTGCTCGGCCACGCCGGCATCGGAGCCGTGGAATTCCACCATCAGGTGCGGCTTTTCCGGCATGCCTGCGCCAGATTGCGCGTTGAAGGCGGCGGCGGTGGCCTCGTCCACGAACTCGATCCGGGCCATGGGAATGCCCATCTGGATCGTCGTGATCACCGCGCTGACCGCGTCGCCGATCTCGTCGAAGGCGCAGATGCCGGCGGAAATCGCCTCGGGCTGGCCCTGCAGGCGCAGCGTCAGCGCCGTGATGACGCCGAGCGTGCCCTCAGAGCCCAGGAAAAGCCCGGTCAGGTCGTAGCCGGCCGAGGTCTTGCGCGCCCGGCTGCCGGTGCGGATGATCCGCCCGTCGGCCGTCACCACCTCGAGCGCCAGGACGTTGTCGCGCATCGTGCCGTAGCGCACGGCCGTGGTGCCCGAGGCCCGCGTCGCGGCCATGCCGCCGATGGTGGCGTTGGCGCCGGGATCGACGGGAAAGAACAGGCCCGTGGCGCGCAGTTCGGTGTTCAGCGCTTCGCGCGTGATGCCGGGCTGCACGGTGCAGTCCATGTCGGCGTCGTTGACTTCCAGCAGGCGATCCATCCGCACGAAGTCGATCGTCACGCCCCCCTTGAGCGCCAGCGCGTGGCCCTCGAGCGAGGTACCGACGCCCCAGGGAATGATCGGGCAGTCGTTCGCCGCACAGATTCGCACGATCCGGGCAACCTCGTCGGTGGTCTCGGGATAGGCCACCGCGTCGGGCGGCAGGTGCGGGAAATGGGTCTCGTTTTGACCGTGCAGGTCGAGATCGGACTTGGAGGTGGTGATGCGATCGCCTAAGACTGCCTGCAGTTCGGTAATTGCCTGCTGGATCGACATCTGAGCCTCCTGTTCCGGGTCGGACCGACACTAGGCCAGTGCGGCGGCAGGGAAAAGCCGGTTCGCCATGCGGTAGGGAACGGTGCTCAGGCAGATCCGAGAGTTTCTCGAACGGGAGCTGACCGGCGGGGTCAGGAACCTCCGGCATGCCTGGCGCACCATGCGCGAGAAGGGACCGAGCCAGATCCAGTTCTGGCTGATCGCGCTTCTGATCGGGATCGCCGCCGGCTTCGCGGCGCTGTTCTTCCGCAAGGGGATCTCGGCGCTGCAGACCCTGATCTATGGCACCGACGACGTGATGCTGGCCAGTCACCTGCAAACCCTGCCCTGGTGGGTCGTGCTGATCGTCCCCGTGATCGGCGGGCTTGTCGTGGGCATCATCCTGAACGCCATGACGCCCGACGGGATATCGCGCGGTGTCGCCGACGTCATAAACGGCGCGGCGCTCCGCGACGGGCGGGTCGAGATCCGCGCCGGCATCGCCTCGGCGCTGGCGTCGCTGGTCACGCTCTCGACCGGCGGCTCAACGGGACGCGAGGGGCCGGTCGTGCACATGGCCGGCGTGATCTCGACCTGGGTCTGCCAGCGCATCAACGCCAGCGGCATGACCGGCCGCGACCTGCTGGGCTGCGCGGTGGCCGCGGCCGTGTCGGCCTCGTTCAACGCGCCGATCGCGGGCACGCTCTTCGCGCTCGAGGTGGTGCTGCGCCATTTCGCCGTGCATGCCTTCGCGCCGATCGCCATCGCCGCGGTCGCGGGAACGGTGGTGAACCGGCTCGAATTCGGCAACATCACCGAGTTCAGCCTGACCGAGGAAAGCGTGCTCGCCTTCTATGTCGAGCTTCCGGCCTTCCTGATCCTCGGGCTGGTCTGCGGGCTCGTCGCGGTGATCCTGATGCGCGCGATCTTCCTGGCCGAGGATCTGGGCACGGTGATCCAGCGCGCCACCCGGATGCCGGGCTGGCTGCGCCCGGCGGTGGCGGGGCTGGTGCTGGGCGCCGTGGCGATCTGGTTCCCGCATATCATCGGGGTCGGCTACGAGACGACATCGGCGGCGCTGACGGGAGAATTGCTGCTCTGGAACGCGATGGTCTTCGCGGCGGTCAAGGTCTTCGCCGTGGCCGTGACCATGGCCGGGCGGATGGGCGGCGGGGTGTTCTCGCCGTCGCTGATGGTGGGCGCTCTGACCGGGCTGGCCTTCGGCCTGGTCGCCACGGCGATCTTTCCGGAGGTCTCGGGATCCGAGACGCTCTACGCGCTGGCGGGGATGGGGGCGGTCGCCGCGGCGGTGCTGGGCGCACCGATCTCGACGACGATGATCGTCTTCGAACTGACCGGCGACTGGCAGACGGGGCTCGCGGTGATGGTCGCGGTCTCGACCTCGACGGCGCTGGCCAGCCGCATGGTCGACCGCTCCTTCTTTCTCACCCAGCTCGAGAGACGCGACCTACACCTCGCGGCCGGTCCGCAGGCCTACCTGTTGGCCACCGTGCCGGTCAGCCTCGTGATGCGGCCCAAGGACAGCCAGCGCGCCGCGCCGGAGGACCGCTGCTGGGACCTGATCGAGCAGGGCGTCTATATCGACCGCGAGGCCACGCTCGAGGCCGCGATGCCGGTCTTCGAGGCCAACAACCCCGAATTCCTGCCGGTGGTCTCGCGGGCGGAGAAGGACGCGCCCACGGTGCTCTGGGGGGCGGTCTACCAGGTGGACGCGCTCAAGGCGTTCAACCGGGCGCTCTCGGCCACGGCGGCCGAGGAACATTCCTGACGGCGCGCGGCACCAGGATCAGAGCTGCTCGACCGTGACCTTTTCGGGATGGAAGGCGAGGTAGCCCCTGATCTGTTCCGCGCCGGCCACCGGATCCTCGTAGGACCAGCCGGCATCCTTGATGACCGTGCTCTTGGTCTGGATGCTGTAATAGGTGGCCTCGCCTATGTCGGGGGAGCGGGTGCGGGTCTCGGATTCGTCGAGGAACGCCATACCGATATCGGATCGCGGGAAATAGATCACCGCCGGCCGGTCACCCTCGTGGAATTCCAGCGCATCGCGGCTCTCGCCCAGCACCGCGCCGCCGGCGCGCACGACCCAGAGCCCCTCGGCCGGCCGTATCTGAATATGGTCGGTCATCCGTCCCTCCCTTTTTGTCTTCCCGGCATCCTATACCGGGGCGCTTGTAACGCGGGCGTGTCAGATCGGCGCGCAGGCGGCTTCGAGCCAGGCGCGCGCCGCGTCGCCGCAGCGGGGGCCGATCCTGTCCAGGACCTCGGCGTGATAGGCGTTGAGCCAGTCGCGTTCGGCCCCGGTCAGCAGCGCGGCGTCGATCAGACGCCGGTCGATCGGCACGTAGGTGAGCGTACGGAAGGCCAGCATCTCACGCGCGTCGGCCCCGGGCAGCGCCGGCGCCTCTTCCACCACGATCAGGTTCTCGATCCGGATGCCGAAGGCCCCCTCGCGGTAATAGCCGGGCTCGTTCGACAGGATCATGCCCGGTTCCAGCGGCACGTGCGAGATGCGCGACAGGCGTTGCGGTCCCTCGTGCACGCTGAGATAGGCACCGACACCATGCCCCGTCCCGTGGTCATAGTCCAGACCCGCCTGCCAGAGCGGCCAGCGCGCCAGCGCGTCCAGGTCGCGCCCGGCCAGGCCACGCGGCCAGCGGGTTATGGAGATCGCGATCATGCCCTTGAGCACGCGGGTGAAACAGGCGCGTTCCTCGGCGCCGGCGGCGCCGATCGCCATGGTGCGGGTGATGTCGGTGGTGCCGTCCAGGTACTGCCCGCCCGAATCGACCAGCAGCAGCTCGCCCGCGGCAAGGCGGCGGTTCGAGTCCTCGGTCACCCGGTAATGGGGCAGGGCGGCGTGCGGTCCCGCGCCGGCGATGGTCTCGAAGCTGATGTCCTGCAGCGCGCCCGTGGCCTGGCGGAACCCCTCGAGCGCGGTCGCCACGTCGATTTCCGTCAGCGCGGCCGGGTCCTGCGCGTCGAGCCAGGCCAGGAATTCGACCATCGCGGCGCCGTCGCGCAGATGTGCCTCGACGGCGCCGGCGATCTCGGTTTCGGTCTTGCAGGCCTTGGGCAGGATGCAGGGATCGTCGGCCCAGGCGATGGCCACGCCCGCGGCCTCGAGCGCGGCGGACACCGCGCAGGGCGCGCTGGCCTTGTCGACGCGCACCGGGCCTGTCAGCGCGGCGAGCGCATCCTCGAAGGCGTCCCAATGGGCCAGGTCGATGCCCGGATCGGGGCCGAGACCGTCGAACTTCTCGGGGTCGGAGAACAGGTGCAGATGCCCGTCGTCATGCAGGATCGCGAAGGCGTGGACGACCGGGTTCCGGGGAATGTCGGCGCCGCGGATGTTCAGTAGCCAGCAGATCGAGTCGGGCAGGGTCAAAACGGCGGCCTTGTGGCCGGCTGCGCGCAGCGCCTCGGCGATCTCCGCGCGCTTCGTCTCGTCGCCTTTCCCGGCATATGCCTTGGGATAGCTTCGCACCGGCTCTGCCGGGCGGGCGGGGCGGTCGTCCCAGACCCGGTCGAGCGGGTTTTCGACCGGCGCCAGTACCACGCCGCTGCCCGCCAGCGCCGTCGCGATCTCTTCGATCTGGGCGGGGGTATGCAGCCAGGGATCGAAGCCGACCCTGCCGCCGGTGGGCAGGTGCTCCCTGAGCCATGGGCCGGGCTTGGTCTCGGGCCAGTCGACGGGGGTGAAGTGGGCGGTATCGACCTGGGCCTTCACCTGCACCCGGTAGCGGCCGTCGACGAAAATGCCGGCGATATCCCGCAGCACGACCGCGAAACCGGCCGAGCCGGTGAAGCCCGTGAGCCAGGCCAGCCGCTCGTCGCGGGGCGCGACGTATTCGCCCTGGTGGGCATCCGCCCGCGGCACGAGAAAGCCGTCGAGCCCCGCGGCGCGCATGGCCTCGCGCAGCCGGGCGAGCCGCGGCGGACCCTGTTCGGGGCGGGAGGTGACGGCGAAGGACTGCAGCATCAGCTTGCCCGCGTCAGCGCGACGCGCATGGCCCGTTCCGAGGCCCGCGGGTCGATGTCGAAAAGCGCGGCCAGCTGCTCGGTCATGGCACCGGCCAGCTGTTCGACGTCGGTGATGGTCACGGCCCGGTCGTAGTAGCGGGTCACGTCATGGCCGATGCCGATGGCCAGGAGTTCCACCTGCTTCTTGCGCTCGACCATGGCGATCACGTCCCGCAGGTGCTTTTCGAGATAGTTGGCCGGGTTCACGGACAGGGTGGAGTCGTCCACCGGCGCGCCGTCCGAGATCACCATCAGGATCTTCCGCGCCTCGTTGCGCGCGGTCACGCGGCGATGGGCCCATTCCAGCGCCTCGCCGTCGATATTCTCCTTCAGCAGGCCTTCTTTCATCATCAGGCCGAGGTTGGGCCGGGCGCGGCGCCAGGGCGCGTCGGCGCCCTTGTAGACGATGTGGCGCAGGTCGTTCAGGCGGCCGGGCTGCTGCGGGCGGCCGTCGGCCAGCCACGCCTCGCGGCTTTGCCCGCCTTTCCAGGCGCGGGTGGTGAAGCCGAGGATCTCGACCTTGACCTGGCAGCGTTCCAGCGTGCGCGCGAGGATGTCGGCGCAGATCGCCGCGATGGAGATCGGCCGACCGCGCATCGAGCCGGAATTGTCCAGCAGCAGCGTCACGACGGTGTCGCGGAACTCGGTGTCCTTCTCGACCTTGAAGGAGAGCGGCGTCGTCGGGTTCGCCACGACGCGGGCGAGCCGCCCGGCGTCGAGGATGCCCTCCTCGCGGTCGAACTCCCAGCTGCGGTTCTGCTGTGCCTGCAGGCGGCGCTGGAGCTTGTTGGCCAGCCGGCTGACGGCGCCCTTCAGCGGCTCGAGCTGCTGGTCGAGATAGGCGCGCAGCCGTTCGAGTTCCGCCGGTTCGGCCAGGTCCTCGGCGCGGATTTCCTCGTCGAAGCCGGTGGTGAAGACGCTGTAGTCCGGGTCGGCCTCGGAATGGGGCTGGGGCGGCGGCGGCTCGTGCGGCGGCTCGCCCTGGGGCAGCTCCGCCTCGTCGGCCATGTCCTGGTCGTCGGCCTCTTCCATTGAGACCTGCGCCTCGGACTGGTCGGTCTCCTGGCTCTCGGATTCGTCGGGCGGCGCCTCCTGGTCGTCGGTCGACTCCTCGTTGTCGCGCCCCTCGCTGTCGGGGGTCTCTTCCTCGCTCTGGTCCTCCTCGGCGGTCTCGTCCTGCTCGTCGTTCTCGGCGTCGGGATCCTCGCCAAGCTGGTCGCCATAGCCGAGATCCTCGATCACCTTGCGGGTGAAGCGGGCGAATTCCGTCTGGTCGGCCAGAACCCGGTCGAGCCGGCCGAGCGTGTCGCCGGCCTGGCCCTCGATGAAGCCGCGCCAGAGATCCATCACGTTGTCGGCGCCCGCGGGCAGGTCGCGGCCGGTCGCGAGATGGCGCACCAGGTAGCCGGCGGCCTGGGCCAGCGGCGCGTCGCCCGGGTCGGTGATATCGCCGTAGCCCCGGCGCGCGGCCTCGTCGGCGATGCGCGCGTCGATGTTCTTGGCGGTGCCGGGCATGTCGCGCGCGCCCATCGCCTCGCAGCGCGCGGTCTCCATCGCGTCGTAGAGCGCGCGGGCGATCTCGCCCTGCGGCTGGTATTTCGCCGCCGTCTTGTCGTCGTGGTACTTGCGGCGCAGCGCGAAGGCGTCCGCGGTGCCGCGCGCCAGCAGCACCTCGTCGCGGGTCATGCGCCGGCTGATCTGGGGCAGGCGCATCGAGTCCGACGTCATGCCCGGCGGATCGACGGAATAGCTGACCGACATCTCCGGGTCGTCGGCCATCGTCTTGGTCGCTTCCGCCAGTGCCTTCTTGAACGGGTCGGCGGGGTTGTCGGTCTGCCTGGTCATGATCCTCGCCGTCGCGGGCCGTCAGCCGAGGCTGACGCTCGCCGCGCTCTCGGGCAGCTCCTCGTCGAAGCAGCGCTGGTAGAACTCGGCCACGGTCTGGCGTTCCAGCTCGTCGCACTTGTTGAGGAAGGTCACGCGGAAGGCATAGCCCACGTCGCGGAAGATCTCGGCGTTCTGGGCCCAGTTGATGACCGTTCGCGGGCTCATCACGGTGGACAGGTCGCCATTCATGAAGGCGGTGCGCGAGAGATCCGCGACGGTCACCATCTGGCCGATGGTCCGGCGGCCCTTCTCGGTGTTGTAATGCGGGTTCTTCGACAGCACGATCTGCGTCTCGGCGTCGTGGCTGAGATAGTTCAGCGTGGCGACCATCGACCAGCGGTCCATCTGGCCCTGGTTGATCTGCTGGGTGCCGTGATAGAGCCCGGTCGTGTCGCCGAGCCCGACGGTGTTGGCCGTCGCGAAGAGCCGGAAATAGGGATGCGGCGTGATCACCTCGTTCTGGTCCAACAGCGTCAGCTTGCCGTCCACCTCCAGCACACGCTGGATCACGAACATCACGTCGGCCCGGCCGGCATCGTATTCGTCGAAGACGATGGCCGCGGGGTTGCGCAGCGCCCAGGGCAGGATGCCCTCCTGGAACTCGGTGACCTGCTTGCCGTCGCGCAGCTTGATGGCATCCTTGCCGATCAGGTCGATCCGGCTGATATGGCTGTCGAGATTGACCCGCACCGTGGGCCAGTTGAGCCGCGCGGCCACCTGCTCGATATGGGTGGATTTGCCGGTGCCGTGATAGCCCTGGATCATCACCCGGCGGTTATGGGAAAAGCCGGCCAGGATCGCGAGCGTCGTGTCGGGGTCGAACTTGTAGGTCGAATCGAGTTCCGGCACACGGTCGTTGGACTCGGCGAAGCCGTACACCTCCATGTCGGTGTCGATGCCGAAAACCTCGCGGACCGAATGCCGCTTCGTCGGCTCCTGTGCCATTTCCATCCTGCCGTCTGCCATGCTGTCATCCCGTTTCCGTGCGCCCGGTCCCCGGCCGGACGGCGCGTTTCGCAACCCGCGTGTAGTGGAACATATCGCGACGAGAGGCAAGGGGAAGGACGTCGCCCCGGCGCGGCCGGCGGTCCCGTCGCAGCGCAGCCGGTTCAGTCCTTGAAGCTGCGGCTTTCCTTGATCTGGTCCCAGGCCCAGACGACCTCTTGCAGGCGCTCCTCGTCGGCGCGCGTGCCGCCGTTCATGTCCGGGTGAAGATCCTTGACCAGCGACTTGTACTGCTTGCGGATCTCGGTGCGGGTCCAGTGATCCTGCGCGTCCAGGATCTCGAGCGCACGGCGCTCGGTCGGCGGCAGGCGCCGGGTCGCGGCGCCGGCTCGGCCCTTGCCCGGGTTCTGGGTCGCCTTCTCGCCAAGGATCTGCATCGGGTCGTCGATGCCGAGCCGTTCCCAGGCCCGCTGCTCGCGATCGTTGAGCGGACGCGTACCGCGCCCCCAGACCCGATCCTTCTGCATCTGTTCCTCGACCTCTTCCTCGTTCTGCGAGGAAAAGAAGTTCCACTTCAGGTTGTATTCCCGCACATGGTCGAGGCAGAACCAGAAATACTCGTCCAGGTGATCGGGCGATTTCGGCGCGCGGTACTGGCCGGGCTTGTCGCAGCCGGGCTGCTCGCAGACGCGCTGCGAGGTCTCGAAAGCGCCGGACATGCCGCGACGCCCCCGGTTGCGCTTCTTCTTGTCAACCGAGGCGCGGATATCGAAATCGAAAGGGGAACGGTCCGTCATGTGTCACGCGTTTGTTCTCGACTCGGGCGCATTAGTTTAGTGTTTTGTGCGCGCGAACCAAGGGCAATCTCTAAGGCAGATGGAATTTCACATGGGGCTTGAAGACCAGATCCGCAACCGGCTCGAAGAGGCGCTTGCGCCGACCGAACTCGAGGTCATCAACGAAAGCCATCGGCATGCCGGCCATGCCGGCGACGACGGTTCGGGCGAAAGCCACTGGCACCTGGTGATCGCGAGCCCGCGGTTCGAAGGAAAGAGTCGCATCGCGCGCCACCGGGCGGTGCATGCGGCGCTCGGCCCCGATATCATGGGCCGGATTCACGCCTTGTCGATGGATTTGCGCTGAGCGCGCGGCGGGGCCGGTCAGTCGCGCCCCGCATCCGCGTTCCGGTTCGGGACCATCCGGCCAAGCCGAGGTTCCTCGCGCCGGGCCGGCTGCGGGCCGGGATCGGGCACGGCAAGGCTTGCCTGCAGCCGTTCGAGAGCCGAGGCGCCGGGACGCTGCCGCGGCGGGCGGCCGGCGGTAACAGGGGGCGCGGCGCGCGCCGCGACGTCGGCGGCCGGGGCCCCTTCGGCCAGCGGGCGGCGAAAGACCAGCATGCTGCGATAGACCGTGCGCCGCGCCGCGAGACCGGCGCGTTCCTCGACGGGCAGGCTGTCGGTGCGGAGGTATTCCCAGCCTTCGGCGCCGAGCTCGTTCATCACCGTGCCGAGCGCATGGGCGAAGCGGTCCTCGGGGGCTCCGAGTTTCCTGCCCTTGGCCCCGCGGCGGGGCGCGGGGACGACACGGTATTCATAGCGGGACGGCATGGCCTGACTCCGGATCTGGTCGCGTCAGGGTAGAGCCTAGCAGCCGTTTGCCGCGGCTGTCCATTGTCGCGGGGCCGCGTGGCGGCGTGCCGCCGGCCCGGCCGGGCTCAGAGTCCGAGCTTCGCCGCCACGATCTCGTTGACTGCCTTGGGGTTGGCCTTGCCGCCGGTGGCCTTCATCACCTGGCCGACGAACCAGCCCGCGAGCTTTGGGTTGGTCTGGGCCTTTTCCACCTGGGCGGGGTTCTCGGCGATGATCTTGTCGACCGCGGCCTCGATGGCGCCGGTGTCGGTGACCTGTTTCATGCCGCGGGCCTCGACGATCTCGGCGGGGTCGCCGCCCTCGGCCCAGACGATCTCGAACAGTTCCTTGGCGATCTTGCCCGAGATATCGCCCTTGGCGATCAGGTCGAGGATGCCGCCCAGCTGTGCGGCCGAGACGGGGCTCTCCTCGATGCCGAGATCTTCCTTGTTCAGCCGGCCGAACAGCTCGTTGATGACCCAGTTGGCCGCCTGCTTGCCGTCGCGGCCCCCGGCCACGGCCTCGAAGAAGGCGGCGTTGGCCGGTTCCGCCGTCAGCACGCCGGCGTCGTATTCGGTGATGCCGAAGTCCGTGACGAAGCGGGCCTTCTTCTCGTCCGGCAGTTCCGGCAGGCTGGCGGCGATGTCGTCCACCCAGGCCTGCTCGATCTCGAGCGGCAGCAGGTCGGGGCAGGGGAAGTAGCGGTAGTCATGCGCCTCTTCCTTGGACCGCATCGAGCGTGTCTCGCCCTTGTCGGGATCGTAGAGGCGGGTTTCCTGCACCACAGCGCCGCCATCCTCGATGATCGCGATCTGGCGGCGCGCCTCGTATTCGATCGCCTGCTGGATGAAACGCATCGAGTTCATGTTCTTGATCTCGCAGCGCGTTCCGAGATGGCTGAAATCCTGCGTTTCCTGGTACTTCTCGTAATCGCCCGGACGGCAGACCGACACGTTCACGTCGGCGCGCAGGTTGCCCGACTGCATGTTGCCGTCGCAGGTGCCGAGATAGCGCATGATCTGGCGCAGCTTGGCGACATAGGCGGCGGCTTCCTCGGGGCCGCGGATGTCGGGGCGGCTGACGATCTCCATCAGCGCGATGCCGGTGCGGTTGAGGTCCACGAAGGACATCGTCGGGTCCATGTCGTGGATCGACTTGCCGGCATCCTGTTCCATGTGGATGCGCTCGATCCGGACCTTGCGCGCAACGCCCGGCCCCATGTCCACCAGCACCTCGCCCTCGCCCACGAGCGGGTGGTAGAGCTGGCTGATCTGGTAGCCCTGCGGCAGGTCGGGATAGAAGTAGTTCTTGCGGTCGAAGGCCGAGACGAGGTTGATCTCCGCCTTGAGCCCGAGCCCGGTGCGCACCGCCTGGGCCACGCAGAATTCGTTGATCACCGGCAGCATGCCCGGCATCGCGGCGTCCACGAAGGCGACGTTGGAGTTGGGCTCGGCGCCGAATTCGGTCGAGGCGCCGGAGAACAGCTTGGCCCGGGACGCCACCTGCGCATGCACCTCGAGCCCGATCACGAGCTCCCAGTCCTGCTTGGCGCCGGCGATGATCTTCGGCTCCGGTTCGGTATAGGTCAGGTCGAGCATCAGCGTCCTCCGTCGTCGATCCGCCTTCTAGGCCAGCCGGGGCGGGCGGGCAAGGGCGGACGCGCAGGGTTTCGCCGATCCGGGTTCGACGGCGGCGCCAGGGATTGCGTGGCCGGCGCGTCGGGGGCATTCTACGCCCGATCCGCCGGCCTGCCGGCACTGCCGGGAAAACCCGATGCGCCTGTCATATCGTTCCGCCGTCGCGCTCGTCGCGGTCCTTCTGGCCGCCGGCTGCGCGGAGCCGGTGGCCTCGACCAAGTCGCCGGACACGCCACCGCCGATGCGTTGGGATCATCGCCCCGAGGCCGATCGCTGGACCGCGGCGACGATGGCGGCGCTGGACGGGCACGGCCGCGCCCTCGTCGCGCTGGAGCCCGCCGATGTCGGCGACTGGTGCCCGGCCTATCCCGAGGCGGACGCGGAAACGCGCAAGGCCTTCTGGGCCGGTCTCATCTCTACCCTGGCCAAGCACGAAAGCACCTGGAACCCGGGCGCCGCCGGCGGTGGCGGGCGCTGGTTCGGCCTGGTGCAGATCGCCCCGGCCACGGCGCGGGGCTATGGCTGCGCCGCCGGGGACGCGGCGGCGCTGAAGGACGGGGCGAAGAACCTGTCCTGCGCGGTGCGGATCATGGCCGAGACGGTGCCGCGCGACGGGGTGATCGCCGCGGGCGGACGCGGGGTCGCGGCCGACTGGGGACCGTTCCACAGCGCGCGCAAGCGCGGCGACATGCGCGCCTGGACCCGCGCGCAGAGCTACTGCCGCGACGGCTAGGGGGCCTCAGTATCCGCCCGCCGTCTCGCGCGCCCAGCTCGGCATGCGGGTGGTCTGCACCAGCGAAACCGTCGGCGCGTGGCGTCCGCCCAGCGCCAGCGTCTCGTTCATCAGCATCTCTATCCCGTCCTGGGAATTGGACGAGATCCGTTCGGGCGCGATCGGCTTGCCGATGGTGATGCGGTAAGGCTGGCGATCCTTGTTGAGCGTCTCGTGGAACAGCGTGATGTCGCGCAGGGTCGGGTGGATGAGGTCGAAGATGTAGAACAGCGCGGAATTGCGCGCCCGGATGTTGACCGGTATCACGGGCAGCTCGAACTTGCGCGCGATCATCGCCGCCGAGGGCATCCAGGGCCGCTCGAACAGCCGGAGCCCGCGCCGCTTGGCCAGGCGTCCCGATGGGAACAGGACGCCGAGACGACCGGCATCGACCGCCTTGCGGGTATAGGCCATGGTCTCGCGGGTCTTGGCGTGGCTGCGCTTTTCCTTGCGCCATTCGACCGGCGCGATCATGTCCTGCATCTGCGGCAGCACACGCAGGATGTCGGAATTGGCGTAGTAATAGGCGTCCGGCCGAACCTGGCGCAGCACGTGGTGCAGGATGATCCCGTCCGCGATCCCGGTCGGATGATTGGACACGATCAGCGCCGCGCCGTTGCGCGGAATGTTCTCGAGGCCCGAGAATTCCACGTCGCGCGCGATGAGCGCGGCCATGCGGGACATGATCTCGGGCGGGGCGGCGTCCTCGATCGCGGTGCCGATCTCCAGCGTCCGGTCGTAGCCGAGCATCCGGTTCAGAACCCGGCGCACGGGCGGCACGGCCCAGTGCTCTCGGTAGAGCCACGGCGCGCGCTCGGCAATCAGCGGGTCGATTCTGTCCTTCATGGCGTCGTTCCACCAAAGCGGCGTTACACCAATGTGACACCTGCCGGTATCCGGGCGCAAGCCGATCCCGCGCGATCCGGCGCATCGGCGCGGATCCGCGAGACCGGCGACGCCGTTTGGCACGCCGTCACGACGCGGCGCCCGCGCGGTCGCCGTTTTGCACCTCGTCGATGATTTTCTGGACGAAATCCTCCAGATCGCCGGGGTTTCGGCTGGTCACGACGCCGCCATCGGCCACGACGGGCGCGTCCACGACCTCGGCGCCGGCATTTTTCAGATCGGTCCGGATGGACGGGTAGGAGGTCATCCTGCGGCCCTCGGCCACGCCGGCCTCGACCAGCATCCAGGGCCCGTGGCAGATCGCGGCCACGACCTTGCCGCTGTCCGCGAAGTCCCGGACGAGCTGCACGGCGTCGGCGTCGAGGCGCAGAAGATCGGGATTGATCTGACCGCCGGGCAGCACCAGCGCGTCGTAATCCCCGGCCTCGGTGTCGGCGATCGCACGGTCCGCATGAGCCTGGTCGCCCCAGTGATCGGTCTTCCAGCCCCGGATGTCCTCGCCGTCCGGTGTCGCGAGATCCACCGTCGCGCCGGTGGATCGGAGCTTCTGGCGCGGGGCCTCCAGTTCCGACTGCTCGAAACCGTGGGTGGCCATGATCAGGATGCGGGCGTCGTTGATCGCGGGCATCGGGGTCTCCTTGACTGCGCTAGGGAAAGGTTCGACCCCGCCAACGCGCGACCCCTTGGCCCGGTTCCCTCAGCCCTCGAGGATTCGCCCGGTCATCTCGTCCATGTCGCGCGACAGCTCGGCGCGGTCACGGATCCGCTGCAGCGCGGCCCGCATCTGCGCCTGGCGGTCGGCGTCGTAGCGATGCCAGGTCTCGAAGGCGCTTGCCATGCGCGCCGCCGCCTGCGGATTGCGCCCGTCGAGCCGGATCAGCCAGTCCGCCACCAGCTCGTAGCCCGCGCCGGACGGGTCGTGGAACCCGGCCGGGTTCATCATCGCGAAGGCCCCGATGACGGCGCGGAACCGGTTCGGATTGGTCCAGTCGAAATCCGGATGCTCGGTGAGCCGGCGGGTGACGGCGACGGCCTCGGCGGGGGTGGCGTTCGCGGCCTGCAGGGTGAACCACTTGTCGAGCACCAGCCGGTCCGCCTGCCAGCGGTCATAGAACCGCGCGGCCGCCGCGGCGCCGGCGCCGGCGCGCAGCAGGCAGTCGAAGGCGGCGAGTTCCTCGGTCATGTTGCGCGCCGCCGCGAACTGCGCCCCGGCCAGCCTGCCGCCGTCGAGACGGGTCAGGTAGGACAGCGCCGCCTGCCTCAGCGCGCGCCGGCCGGCGGCGCCCGCGTCGGGGCTATAGGGGCCGGGCACGTCCATGGCGCGGTAAAGCTCTTCCAGGCGGCCCGCATGCGCCCCGGCGATGGCGGTGGACAGGGTCTCGCGGGCGGCGTGGATCGCCAGCGGGTCCGGCGTGACGCCCGCCTCGTAGAGGCCCTGTGCCAGGTCGTCGGGGCCGGGCAGCCGCAGCGCCAGCGCGGTGAAGGCCGGGTCGAGATCCGTGTCGGCCATCACCCGGCCGAGCGCCTCCATGAAGGCCGTGTCCGGCGCGGCCCCGTCGGTGACCATGCGCATCAGCGCGTCCTTGGCCAGGGCGCGGCCCGCCTCCCAGCGGTTGAAGGGGTCGGTGTCATGGGCCAGCAGGAAGGCGCGCTCGGCGTTGTCCGGCTGCCGGGTCAGGATCACCGGCGCCGAGAAGCCGCGCAGGATCGACGGGATCGGCCGCGCCGCCAGGCCGTCGAAGCGGAAGCTCTGCTCGGCCTCTGTCATCTCCAGCAGCGTGGTCGGCACCACCTCGTGGCCATTGGGGTTGAGCAGGCCGACCGCGATCGGGATGACCTGCGGCGCCTTCGCGGGCTGGCCGGGGGTGGGCGGCGTCTCCTGGCGGAAGGTCAGCGTGTAGGTGCCGCTTTCCCAGGCCTCGGTGACATGCAGACGGGGCGTGCCGGCCTGGCTGTACCAGCGCTTGAACTGCGACAGGTCGCGGCCGGTCGCGTCCTCGAAGACACGAAGCCAGTCCTCTATGGTCGCCGCGTCGCCGTCGTGGCGGTCGAAATAGAGATCGAGCGCGGCGCGGTAGCCGTCCTCTCCGACCAGCCGCTTCAGCATGCCGATCACCTCGGCGCCCTTTTCGTAGACGGTGGCGGTGTAGAAGTTGTTGATCTCCACGTAGCTCTCGGGACGCACCGGGTGGGCGAGCGGGCCGTTATCCTCGCGGAACTGGCGCGCGCGCAGCATCAGCACGTCGTCGATCCGCTTCACCGCGGCCGAGCGCATGTCGCCGGTGAACTCCTGGTCGCGGAAGACGGTCAGGCCTTCCTTCAGGCAGAGCTGGAACCAGTCGCGGCAGGTGATGCGGTTGCCGGTCCAGTTGTGAAAGTATTCATGGGCGATGATGCCCTCGATCCGCTCGAAATCCTGGTCCGTCGCGGTCTCGGGACTGGCGAGCACGAACTTGGAGTTGAAGACGTTGAGCCCCTTGTTCTCCATCGCGCCCATGTTGAAATCATCGACCGCGACGATGTTGAAGACGTCGAGATCGTATTCGCGGCCGTAGACCTTCTCGTCCCAGCGCATCGAGCGTTTCAGCGCGTCGAGGGCATAGGCGCAGCGGTCCTCGTCGCCCGGGCGCACCCAGATATTCAGCGCCACCCCGCGCCCCGAGGCGGTGGTGAAGCGGTCGGACACCGCCGCCAGGTCGCCGGCCACCAGCGCGAAGAGGTAGCTCGGCTTCGGCCACGGGTCGTGCCACTCGGCCCAGCCGTCGCCGCTGTCCACCGGGTTGCCGTTGGACAGAAGGACCGGCAACGCGGCCTCGATGCGCACGCTGAAGGGGGCCATGACGTCCGGGCGGTCGGGATAATAGGTGATGCGGCGAAAGCCCTGCGCTTCGCACTGGGTGCAGTACATCCCCCGCGACATGTAAAGCCCCTCGAGCGCGGTATTGCCCGCGGGATCGATCTCGACCTCGGCGGTCCAGGTGAACGGCCCGTCGGGCAGCTGGTCGGCCGGCAGGGTCAGCCCGGTCTCGTCCGGGGCCAAGGCCGCGTCCCCCAGCGGCGCGTCGTCGATCGCGGCGGAGATCAGCCGGATCTGTTCGCCGTCGAGCCGCAGATCGCCGCGCGGCACGGCCGGGTTCGGGCGGAACGCGATCCGCGAGAGCACCCGCGTCGCGCCGGGATCCAGCCGGAAGGTCAGGTGCACCGCGTCCACCAGCCAGGCTGGCGGGCGGTAGTCGGACAGGTGAACGGCGGTCGGGGCGGGATCGCGCATCTGGGAAACCTCTCATCTCGCGCCGACGTGAAGGCGGCGGGCGTGTTTCGCCCCTGACAATCATCATCCGGCGGCTAGGTGCAAGGGGGAACCGGGGCCGCGCCCCGGCGTTTGACAAGTGACGAAAACCGAAAGGAGCAATCCATGTCGGCTTCCGACACGAGACTTGAAAAGCAGAAGGCCCGCCACCGCGCCCCGCTGATCGTGCTGGGGCTCTGCCTCGCCGCTGCCGCGCTGGCGATGCTGTTCTATGTCAGCTACGGCTTCACCGAAGGCCAAGATCCGGCCGGCGCCGAGCGCCAGATCGAGGTCGCGCCGGGCGGCGGCCAGATCGACGCGGCCGAGGACTGACGCCCTTTCCCGCCTTTACCGCGCCCGTGGCCCCTCTATCTCCGGGCCATGAAGCAGCCCGTCACGATCCTCTGGTTCAAGCGTGACCTGCGGGTGGCCGATCACGCGGCCCTCGCGGCGGCGGCGGCCGGGGACGGGCCGGTCATACCCCTCTACATCGCGGAACCGGACTACTGGGCGCTGCCGGACACCTCGGCACGGCAGTGGGCGGTTTTCGCGGAAAGCCTGGCCGAGCTGCGCGCCGAGCTGGCCGCGCTGGGCGCCGCCCTGGTCGTTCGCCGCGGCGACGCGGTGTCGCTGCTGGAGGACATGCGCGCCAAGCACGGCGTGACGCGGCTGGTCAGCCACGAGGAGACCGGCAATGGCTGGACCTATGCCCGCGACCGGCGCGTCGCCGCCTGGGCGCGGGGGCAGGGCGTCGAATGGGCGGAATACCCGCAATGCGCGGTGATCCGCCGGCTCGGCGGGCGTGACGGATGGGCCGCGCGGCGCACGCGCTTCGTGCGCGCGGCCCCTATCGCACCCCCTCTGCGGCTGCGTCCGGTGCCCGGTATCGATCCGGGCGCGATCCCCGCGGCGCGCGCGCTCGGCCTCTCGCCGGATCTCTGCCCCGGTCGGCAGCGGGGTGGCCGGCGCGCGGCGCTCGAGACGCTCGAGAGTTTCCTGTCGGATCGCGGGCGCGACTATCGCCGGGCGATGGCGTCGCCCGGCGCCGGGGCGCGGGCCTGTTCGCGGCTCTCCGTGCACCTGGCCACGGGGGCGCTGTCCGTGCGCGAGGCCGCGCAGGCCGGCGCGGAACGGCAGCGGCACGTCCAGGGCACCCGCGCGGGCTGGGTGGGCAGCCTTCGGAGCTTTTCGAGCCGGCTTGCCTGGCGGGATCACTTCACCCAGAAGCTCGAGGACGCGCCTGGGCTCGAGACCCGCTGCCTGCACTCCGCCTACGAGGATCTGCGCCCGCGCCCCGGCGACGCTGCGCTGCTGGCGGCCTGGCAGGCGGGCGAGACCGGCATTCCCTTCGTCGATGCCTGTATGCGCAGCCTCGTTGCCACGGGCTGGCTGAATTTCCGCATGCGCGCGATGCTGATGGCGGTGGCGAGCTACCATCTCTGGCTCGACTGGCGCGACAGCGGCCCGCATCTCGCGCGGATGTTCACCGATTACGAGCCGGGGATCCACTGGCCGCAATGCCAGATGCAGTCCGGCACGACGGGCACCAACACGATCCGTATCTACAACCCCGTGAAACAGGGCCGCGACCAGGACCCTGACGGCGTCTTTACCCGGTACTGGCTGCCGGAACTGGCAGAGGTGCCGGATGCCTGGCTGCAGGAGCCCTGGCGCTGGGACGGGGCGGGCCGCGTGCTGGGCCGGGCCTATCCCGCGCCGGTGGTCGACGTGGCGGCGGCGGCGCGCGCCGCGCGTGACCGGGTCTGGGCGGTCCGGCGCGGCGCGGCCTACCGCGACGAGGCCGACCGGCTGGTCCGGCGCCACGGCAGCCGCAAGCGCGCCGACAGCCGCGGCCCCCGGCGCATCAAGCCCCGCACCGGCGGGGCGGCGCAGCTCCGCTTCGATTTCTGATGGGCCGCCAACGCCGCAAGGGTGACCTGCCCGAGAAGACCTGCGCGGTTTGCGGGCGGCCCTTTGCCTGGCGCAGGAAATGGGCGCGCGACTGGGAGGCCGTGCGGTATTGCTCGGAACGCTGCCGCCGGGGCCGGCGTTCGGAAGCGAAAGAAGCAGCTTCGCGTGAATCTGGTCAAAAAAACTGACCACGGTTGTTGCCTATCGGAAACTTTTTTCCTAAGCCGTGCACAACTGCACACATCCGACAGGAGGCGTCCATGACCGACCGCGTTGAAAAGCAGGGCCTTCAGGTGGCCCGAGACCTGGCCGACTTCATCGAGGAAAAGGCCCTGCCCGGCACCGGGGTGACGGCGGACGCGTTCTGGGAAGGCCTGAGCGGTCTCGTCCACGATCTGGGACCGAAGAACCGCGCGCTGTTGGAAAAACGCGCGGCGATCCAGGAAAAGATCGACAACTGGCATATCGAGCGCCAGGGGCGGCCGCTGGAGCTGGGCGCGTACCGGGAATTCCTCGAGTCGCTGGGCTACCTGCTGCCCGAAGGCGAGGATTTCGCCATCGGCACCGAGAATGTCGACGACGAGATCGCGGCCATCCCGGGCCCGCAGCTCGTGGTGCCGATCACCAATGCCCGTTACGCGCTGAACGCCGCCAATGCGCGCTGGGGCTCGCTCTATGACGCGCTCTACGGCACCGATGCGCTGGGCGACCTGCCGCAGGGCAAGGGCTATGACGCCAAGCGCGGCGCCCGCGTCATCGCCTGGGGGCGTGCCTTCCTCGACGATATCGCGCCGCTCGACGGGGTCAGCCATGCCGAGGTCACCGGCTACCGCGTCGCGGACGGCGCGCTGGTCGCGGCGACCCGCGACGGCCAGGCCGGGCTGAAGACCCCCGGCCAGTTCGCCGGCTGGCAGGGCGACGCCGCGGATCCGACCGGTATCGTGCTCAGGAATCACCATCTCCATATCGTGATCGAGATCGACGGCACCCACCCGATCGGCGAGACCGACGGCGCCCATGTCGCCGACATCAGGCTCGAGAGCGCGATCTCCTCGATCATGGACTGCGAGGATTCGGTCGCCTGCGTCGACGCCGAGGACAAGGTGCAGGCCTATTCCAACTGGCTCGGGCTGATGAAGGGCGACCTGACCGAAGAGGTGCGGAAGGGCGACAGCACCGTCACCCGCAGGCTCAACGGCGACGTGGACTACACCGCCGCCGATGGCGGCCCGGCCAGCCTCAAGGGGCGCGCGCTGATGCTGGTGCGCAATGTCGGTCACCTGATGACCAACCCCGCGATCCTCGACCGCCAGGGCGAGGAAATCTTCGAAGGCCTGATGGACGCGATGGTGACCACGCTGATCGCCATCCACGACCTCAAGAAGGAGGGCGGGATCCGGAACTCGGTCAAGGGATCCGTCTACGTCGTGAAGCCCAAGATGCACGGCCCCGAGGAAGTGGCCTTCGCCACCGAGATCTTCGACCGGGTCGAGGACGCGCTGGGCCTGCCGCGCAACACCGTGAAGCTCGGCATCATGGACGAGGAACGCCGCACCAGCGTGAACCTCAAGGAATGCATCCGCGCCGCAAGGGATCGCGTGGCCTTCATCAACACGGGCTTCCTCGATCGCACCGGCGACGAGATCCATACCTCGATGGAAGCCGGGGCGATGATCCGCAAGGGCGAGATGAAATCCGAACCCTGGATCAAGGCCTACGAGGACCGCAACGTCGATATCGGCCTGGCCTGCGGGCTGCAGGGCCGGGCGCAGATCGGCAAGGGCATGTGGGCCGCGCCCGACCGGATGGAGGCGATGCTGGCCGAGAAGATCGGCCATCCCGAATCCGGCGCCAACTGCGCCTGGGTGCCGTCGCCCACCGCCGCGACGCTCCACGCGACGCATTACCACCGGGTCGACGTCTTCCGGCGCCAGGACGAGATCGCCGCCGGCGGCCACCGCGCCGGCCTCGACGCGCTGCTGACGATCCCGGTCTCGAAGGGGCACAACTGGTCCGAGGCCGAGATCCGCGCCGAGATCGAGAACAACGCCCAGGGCATCCTCGGCTACGTCGTGCGCTGGGTCGACCAGGGCGTCGGCTGCTCGAAGGTGCCCGATATCCACGACGTCGCGCTGATGGAGGATCGCGCGACCTGCCGGATCAGCTCGCAGCATATCGCGAACTGGCTCCATCACGGTGTCGTCACCGAGGCGCAGGTCATGGAGATCATGCAGCGCATGGCCGAAGTGGTCGACCGCCAGAACGCGGGCGATCCGGCCTACAGGCCGATGGCCCCCGGTTTCGGAGGCATCGCCTTCCAGGCCGCCTGCGACCTGGTCTTCAAGGGTCGCGTCCAGCCCTCGGGCTACACCGAGCCGGTGCTTCATGCCCGGCGTCTCGAACTGAAAGGGTCGCAGAATGGGTGAGATTTCGCTCAACAAGGCAAGAACCATCATCCGCGGTGCGCTCAAGCATGGGCGCGCGCAGGGGCTGAAACCGCTCTCGGTCATCGTGCTGGACACGGGTGGCCATCCCAAGGCGTTCGAACGTGCGGACGGGGCCTCGCCGGGCCGCTACGCCATCGCCGAGGGCAAGGCCTACGGCGCCGTCATGCTAGGCATGTCCGGCACCGCGCAGCGCGACCGGGCCGAGGCGCAGGCCTATTTCATGGCGGCCGCCAACGGCGCCTTCGGCGGCAAGGTCGTGCCGGTGCCGGGCGGCGTGCTGGTGCGCGACGGGCGCGGCCGGGTCATCGGTGCGGTCGGCGTGACCGGCGACACCTCGGAAAACGACGCCGCCGCCGCGCTCGCGGGTATCGAGGCCGCGGGCTACAGCGGCGACGCCTGAACCTTTCGGCCGGCGCCCCCCTTCACCTGCGGGCGCCGGCCCTATATTGTGCAGAGGATCCAAAGGAACACAGGCCTCTTCATGACACGCCCGGTCGTCGCGATCATCGGCAACACCCACCTCATCAACGATCAGTATCCGGCCCATGCCGGCGGCACCATGAACAGCGCGGCCGTGTCCGACGTGTCGGGCGCGCTGCCGGTCATCGTGCCGTGCGATCCCGCCTATGTCGGCGTCGAGGAATTGCTGGAACGCTTCGACGGTTTCCTGCTGCCGGGCGGCCGGCCGAACGTCCACCCCGAGGAATACGGCGAGAACTGGACCGAGGCACACGGTGCCTCCGATCGCGGCCGCGACACCATCGCGCTGCCGCTGATCCGGGCCTGTGTCGAACGCGGCCAGCCCTTCCTGGGTATCTGCCGCGGTTTCCAGGAGGTGAACGTCGCCATGGGCGGTTCTCTGCATCCGGAAATCCGCGAGCTGCCGGGACGGATGAACCACCGCATGCCGCCCGACGGCACGCTGGAAGAGAAATTCGCGTTGCGCCACCCGATCAGCCTGACCAGGGGCGGCGTCTTCGAGCGCGTCTTCGGCGCCGACGAGGTGATGGTCAACTCCTTGCATGGCCAGGGCATAGCGGTTCCCGGTCCCCGGATCGTGATCGAGGGCCATGCCCCCGACGGCACGCCCGAGGCGATTTATGTCAAGGACGCGCCCGGCTTCACGCTGTCGGTGCAGTGGCACCCGGAATGGAACGCGGCCGACGACCCGGTCTCGCGCCCGCTCTTCGAGGCCTTCGGAGAGGCGGTGCATCGCTGGGCCGCGGGCGAACGCCCGGTGGAGGGCCGCAAGATCGCCTGAGCGCCGGCTACCCGTCCGGTCGATATATATTGATTTTTGTGCATGATTGTGGTGGCTTCCTTACGGTAGTGTTGGGGGGGCACATGACCCGTTTTGATGGTTTGATCCTGCTGTCCGGCGTTGTTTTGCTGGCGTCGGCAGTCTACTTTTTGCCGCTTGCTCAGACCCAGATGGAGACCGCGCGGCTTGCCGCGATCTACGTGCCCGAGTTCGACCGCCGCGAACGGGCCGGGGCCGAGACCTTCGCCATTGCCTGCGCGATATGCCACGGCGCCCACGGCACGGGCGGGACGGCGCCACAGCTGATCGGACGGCACTTTGCGGATCTCGGCGGTCACGTCGCCGTGCTGAGCACCCGCCTGCGGCGGTGCATCGCGCGGCAGGCCGAAGCGGGTTCGGACATCGCCGGTGCCACGCTGCCGCCCTCCGAGCAGGGCGTCGAGGCGATCAGCGCCTATCTCAGGCGCATGCAGCGGGCGAACCCGCGCGGCTGACACGGCGGCTTGACCTGCCGCAAGGCGCGGCGCCGGGCGGCATGGCAGGCTTGGGCATCGCCATCAAGGGAGCCCGACCATGATCCTGATCGTTTATGCCACCACCGAGGGGCAGACCCGCAAGGTCGCCCGCTTCTGCGCCGACGAGCTGGCGGGAATGGGCGAGGGCGTGGAGCTCCTGCCCGCGGCCGAGGCCCGCGCCGAGGACACTGACACGCGTGCCTATGACGCGCTGATCCTCGCGGGGTCGGTCCATGCGGGGCGCTACCAGTCCGATCTGGTAGACTTCGCCCGGACCCATGCCGGCGGGCTCAACACCGCCGGGACGCTCTTTCTCTCCGTTTCGCTCGCGGCCGCCGGGGAAGATCCGGACGACTGGAAGGGGCTCGAGGAGGGCGTGGCGCGGTTCACCGCCAAGACCGGGTGGACGCCCGGCCGGGTGGTTCATGTCGCGGGGGCTTTTCGCTTCAGCGAATACGACTTCTTCAAGTCCTGGGCGATGCGCTGGATCGCGGCGCAGAAGGATCAGGAGATCGATCCGCACAAGGACAAGGAATACACCGACTGGGGCGCGCTCCGGGCGGAGCTGCGGGCGTGGCGCGACGGCTAGACCGCCGCGCCGGCCGAGACGCCGTCAGCCCTGCCACCGCCAGAGCGCCGGCACGAACCGGTAGGCCGCGCCCTCGCGGATAACGTGGCCCACGCCCGGGAAGGGGAAGTGGTAGCCGAGCACCGCGATCCCGTCTTCGGCCGCCATGTCGAGCAGCCGGCGCCGGGTCGCGACGGTCTGCTCGGCATCCATGTCGAAGCCCGTGACCCAATCCGGCGCGTCGAAGTTCATGTAGGCATGGGTCATCGTATCGCCGAGCGCGATCAGGCTGCGGTCGCCGCTGTCGAGCTGCACCGACATGTGGCCGAGCGTGTGGCCGGGGGTGAAGATCAGCCGCACGCCCGGCACCACCTCGTGGCCGTCCTCGGCCAGCGTCCAGTCCAGGCCCTCGGTGGTGATCGAGTTCACCGCGCCCACCACGAATTGCTGCATGTCCTGCGACACGCTGGTCGCGAGCCCGTCCTGCATCCAGTAGTCATGCTCGGCGCGGCCCATGATGAATTCGGCGTCGGGCAGGATCGCCTCGTCGAAATCGTCGCGCACGCCCCAGACATGGTCGGGATGCGCATGGGTGATGACGACATGGGTGATGGAATAGGGATCGACCCCGGCGGCTTCGAGGTTCGCCATCAGCCGCCCGGCGGTCGGCATGAAGCGATTGCCCGATCCGATATCGACCAGCACCCTCGCCGCACCGGTCTCGATCAGCAGGTGGTTGGTGTGGGAATAGTTTTCCTCGGTCGAGAGATGGTAGCGGGCGAGCAGCGCCTGCACCTCTTCGGGTTCGGCATTGACGCCCAGCCCCGAGGTCGGCAGCAAAAGGTGCCCGTCCGAGATCACGGTCAGCCGCATCTCGCCGAGGTCGAACCGGAAATGCCCGGGATTGCCGCCCGCGGAGGGGGCCGACAGGGCCGCCTGCAGCGGCGCCGGCAGCGCCAGCGCGGGGGCTGCGGCGGCGATCTTGAAAATGTCGCGGCGGGTGGGGCGTTTCAGACTCATGGTATCCTCCCTGTGATTTGCCCCCAGTTGTATTCAAGAAAGCGAATATTGCAACGGCCGGCCGGGCGGCCGCCGCACCGCGGTGCGCGCCCAGCGCCGTTATTTCAGCTGGCTGTCCTTGGAGCCGCGCCGGTTGATGCCGCCGCGCTGCATGGGCCGGCCGTCGCGCTCCTGCTGACACGCGATGCAAAGCTTGACGCCCGGCAGCGCCTGGCGGCGGGCCTCGGGGATCGGGTCCTCGCAGTCGGCGCAATGGGTCAGGCTTTCCCCCGCGGGACGCCGCCGGGCCTGCATCCGCTTCAGCTCGTCCTCGATCGAGGCGTCGATCTGTTCCTGCACCGCGCCGTCGCGCGTCCAGCCACCGGCCATGTCGTGTCCTCCTGTGACGGGGTATGGTAACGCCGCGACGCCGGCGCGGTCAAAGCCCGCGCGCCGGCGCTGTGCGGCCCCGGCCGTGGCGGCGGCTCAGAGCCGGGCGGCGCGGGCGATCGCCTCGGCGTTTTCCTTCACGATCCGGCGTCCCTCCTCGATCGCCTCGGAGGCGCGGTGAAAATCCAGCACCGAGAGCTTCGAGAGATGCGCGTCGAGCAGGACATGGGGCGGGTCCCCGGCCAGTTTCGCGCGGCGGATGCCGTCGGTCATGATGTCGATCGAGGCCGCGATGACGTCCAGGTATTGCGGCGTGACCGCGTCCGCGTCGGCGTGCTCGAACAGGCCGGAGAGCGCTGCCGGCAGGTCACGCAGGCGCTCGCCCCAGGATTTCCAGAAGGCCGGCATCTCGGCCTCGCGTTCGGCCCAGAAGGTGCCGTCGAACCGGCCGTTGGGATTGGCCGCGATCACCACCTCGGCCCCGAGGATCCGGCAGGCCGTGACCGGCAGCGGGTTGGTGAGCCCGCCGTCGAGAAACCACTTCTCGCCGATCCGGTAGGGGCTGATCACGCCGGGCAGCGCGACGGAGGCGCGCACGGCCTGGGCCAGGTCGCCCTCGGTCATCCAGACCTCGCGGCCGGTCGCCATGTCGGTCGCCACCAGCGCGAGCGGCACCGCCAGGTCCTCGATCCGCTCCGCCGCGACGAGGTGCCGGATCACGGTCAGGATCTCGGTTCCCTGGACGAGCCCGCCCGAGGAAAGCTTCACGTCGAGCATCCCGAAGAAATCCCGCGCCGTCAGCCCGGTGGCCCAGTCCTCGAGCGCGTCGAGCGCACCGCCGGCATGGATCGCCCCGACCAGCGCGCCCATCGAGGCGCCCGCGATGACGTCGGGCTGCAGCCCCATCGCATCCAGTTCGCGCAGGACCCCGATATGGGACCAGCCCCGCGCGCCGCCGCTCCCGAGGGCGAGTCCCACTTTCGGCCTGCTTCCTGCGCGCATCGTGGCGTTCCATCCTTGGTCGCGGCGCGGCCGGCGCGGCCCCCGCCCGGCACAGCATATGGGCGCGGCGGGGATGTTGGAAGCACCGGATGCGGGCTGCCCGGGCTGCGCGGTGACGCCGCAGGGGGTGGAGCCGCGCGGAATGGAACGCCTTGTTGGGTGGGGTGTTGGGATGCGAACGCGCGCGCCGCGCGCATGCAGAGGTAACGGAAAGGAAAAGATCATGACCGATCGCAGCAAGAGCATCGAGAACCTTCAGACCGCGCTCGCGATGGAGCTGACGGCGGTCAACCAGTACCTGCTCCACGCGCATACGCTCGAGGACTGGGGGCTCGACAAGCTGGCCCAGCGCATGCGCACCGAGATGCAGGAAGAGCTGGGCCATGCCGGCCAGTTCATCGAGCGGATCATGTTCCTCGGCGGCACGCCCGAGCTGACGCCCACCAAGACGCCGAAGATGGCGGAAACGCTCAAGGGGCTTTTCCAGGACGACAAGTCCGAAGAGCAGGGCGCCATCGCGTTCTACAGCAAGGCCGCCCGCGACGCGGCCGAGTCCAACGACATCGGCACGCGCACGCTCTTCGAGACGATCGTGCTCGACGAGGAGGGGCACTGGGACTGGCTGGACCGGCAGCTCGCAACGCTGGGCCGCATGGGCGAACCCGCCTTCATGTCGATCTACATGAGCGGCGAAAACGCCGAAGGCTGACCCGCGCCGGGGGCGCGGGCCGGCCGATACCGCGGCCGCCGGAACTTAAGCCGGGCCAAGGGGTTTTCCCCCTGACCGCCGGGCGGCCCGCGCCCCGGGCGCCCGGCCAGAGACGAGCGAAAGGAGAAATCCGAATGACCGAACGCGAGGAATACATCGCCAAGACCAAGGCGAAGATCGACCAGTGGAACGCCGAGATCGAGAAGATGAAGGCCAAGGTCGACGAGGCGCAGGCCGATGCGAAGATCGAGTATCAGAAACAGCTCGACGAGATGCGGACCCGCCGGGACGAGGCCGAGGAGCGTCTGAAAAAGATGCGCGACGCCAGCGACGAGGCCTGGGGCGACATGAAGGCCGGTTTCGACCGGGCCTGGGACAGTATTTCCGAGGCCTTCAACACAGCCATGGCACGCTTCAAGTAAGGAGGGCCGACAGGATGCTCAGAACATCGGTTTACGGGCTCGCCGCCGCCACGGCGGTCGCCCTCGCCGCGCCGCAGGCGCGCGCGCAGAACGACGATCCCTTCACCACGCCGGAGGAGATCCGCGCCGAGGTGTCCGACGCGATGGACGCCATCGCGGCCTATTCCGTGCAGGAACGCGACCAGGCGCTGGCCACGGCGCAGGCGGCGCTGACCCGCCTGGACGCGGTGATCGAGCGGCGCGAACAAGCGCTGCGCGAGAACTGGGCGGACATGTCCGACGCCGCGCGGGAAACGGCGCGCGAGAGCATGCGCGATCTGCGTGCCGCGCGCACCGGCCTCGCGGAACGCTACGGCGCGCTTCAGGCGGGCGCGGGCAGCGCCTGGGACGAACTGAGAGACGGCTTCACCGGCGCCTGGGACGCCTTCGCCGAAGCGTGGCGGCCGGCCGCGCCGGGGGCCGAGGCCGACTGACCGCCGGGGCAGGGCGGCGGCGCGCCACGATTGCGCGAGGCGCCCGCACCGTCTATGACCACGGCGCGCGCACCCGGATGCGGGGCCGGCGACGGCCGGCGATCCCGCGCCGGCACGCCGCGCGACAGTCGACCGACCGCCACGCCACGGGATCCCGCGCGCATGACCGCGACAGCACGAAACGCCGCCCGCTTCTCCGTCGCGCCGATGATGGAATGGACGGACCGGCATTGCCGGTATCTCCACCGGCTCATGACGCGGCATGCGCTTCTTTACACGGAAATGGTCACCGCACCCGCGCTGGCCCGCGGGGGGGCGACGCATCTGCTGGCCTTTGACCCGGCCGAGCACCCGGTGGCGCTGCAGCTCGGCGGGTCGGATCCCGCGGAGCTCGCGACCGCGACCCGCATCGGGGCGGAGTTCGGCTATGACGAGATCAACCTCAATGTCGGCTGTCCCTCGGACCGGGTGCAGTCGGGCTGCTTCGGCGCGGTGCTGATGGAACGGCCGGCGCTCGTCGCCGAGTGTTGCGCCGCGATGATCGGCGCGGCCGGCGCGACCGAGGTCACCGTCAAGTGCCGGATCGGCGTCGACGACCAGGACCCGCGCGAGACCCTGCCGCGGTTTCTCGAAACGGTGGCCGGCGCGGGGGTGCGCCGGGTCACGATCCACGCGCGCAAGGCCTGGCTTCAGGGGCTGAGCCCCAGGGAGAACCGGGACATCCCGCCGCTCGACTACCCGCTGGTGATCGAGATGAAGCGCGCCTTCCCCGATCTGCATATCTCGATCAATGGCGGGATCACCGGGATCGCGCAGGCGCAAGCCCTGCTGGAGGCGGGGCTCGACGGCGTCATGGTGGGCCGTGCCGCCTATCACGATCCCGCGTCGATCCTGCCGCAGGTGGACGCTGCGTTCTTCGGGGGCGCGCCGGGTCCAGCCGCCGAGGAGGTCGTGCGGCGGATGCTGCCCTATATCGCGCGCCACCTGGACGAAGGCGGACGGCTCAACCAGGTCACCCGGCACATGCTGGGCCTCTTCGCGGGGCGTCCGGGCGCCCGGGCATGGCGGCGCATCCTCTCGGAGCGGGCTCACCGCCCCGGCGCCGGGACCGAGGTGGTCGAGGAGGCGCTGTCCCGGCTCGCCCCCGCCGGCGCCCCGGCCGCGGGCTGAGGTCCGCGGACCGGCTCTGGCCTTTCCCCGCGCTTCGTGCCACCTAGGCATCGAGATCCGGAGGGGAAACCGATGCCAGAACTGTCCGACGTCCTGCCGATGCTGGCGCTGCTGCTGGCGATCGGCGCCTTTGCGGGGGTCATCGCCGGGATGCTCGGCGTGGGCGGCGGGATCATCCTGGTGCCGGCCTTCTACTTCGCCTTCGCGGGGCTCGGCTATGACAGCCCGCAGCTGATGCAGATCTGCCTCGCGACCTCGCTGGCGACGATCGTCGTGACCTCGGTGCGCTCGGTGCTGAGCCACAACCGCAAGGGCGCGGTGGACTGGGACATCCTGCGCGGCTGGGCGCCGGGTATCGCGCTCGGCGCGGTGGCGGGGGTGGTCGCCGCGACCTGGCTGCAATCGAGCACGCTGATGGGGGTGTTCGGCTGTCTCGGAATCGTCATCGGCCTCTATCTCGGGCTCGGCCGCGAGAGCTGGCGCCTGGGCAACGGCATGCCGCGCGGCGCCCGGCGCGCGGCGCTGTCGCCGGCGGTGGGCTTTCTTTCGGTGCTGATGGGGATCGGCGGCGGCTCCTTCGGGGTGCCGCTGATGAGCCTCTACGGCGTGCCGATCCACCGCGCGGTGGCGACGGCGGCGGGGTTCGGCGTGATCATCGCAGTGCCGTCCGTGGCTGGGTTCCTGCTGGTCGGCGCGCCCGAGGCGGGGCGCCCGCCCTTCACCGTGGGGCATGTGAACCTCGTGGCCTTTGCCGTCGTGATCGCGATGACGCTGATCACCACGCCCTGGGGGGTGCGGCTGGCCCACGCCATGGACCCGCGGCCGCTGAAGCGGGTCTTCGCCGTGTTCCTGGTCGTCGTGGCCCTCAACATGCTGCGTGAGGCATGGCTGGTCTGAGAGAGAGATTCCTATCCCGCGGCTGGGTGCGCTTCGACGCGGACCCGGCGCTGGCGGGCTGGGTGGCGGCGGTGGCGCCGTGGGCCCGCCGGGTGGCGTCGGACCCGCAGGCGCGGGCGGACTGGCTGCGCTGCGGCGGCACCTGGTTCGCCGGTGTCGGCGTGCTCGGCAACGCGCCGGACGGCGCGGTGGCGGATAGCGGTCCGCTGCGCGGACAGGCCGTCGATTTCATCCATGCGGCGCTGGGCTTCGACGACATCGCCTGGGACGCCGGCCAGCTGTCGGTCTGCTACCCCGGCTACCCGCAACCCTGGGCGGCGGAGTCAGAGGCGGCCTATCGTTTTCGGCTCAGGCGCGATGCCGCGCATCTTGACGGGCTGCTGCCCGTGGGACCGGACCGGCGGCGCATGCTGCGCGAGCATCATGGCTTCATCCTCGGGATCCCGCTGGCCGAGACGGATCCGGGCGCGGCCCCGCTCGTCGTCTGGGAAGGCAGCCACGAGGTCATCCGCGCGGCCTTCCGCGCGGCCTTCGCCGGCGTGGCGCCGGAGACCTGGCGCGACACCGACGTCACCGAGATCTACCAGGCGACCCGCCAGCGCATTTTCGAGATCTGCCCGCGGGTGCCGGTCCATGCCCGGCCCGGCGAGGCCTATGTCGTGCACCGGCTGGCGCTGCACGGGGTGGCGCCCTGGGCGGCCGGCGCCACGGCCCCGCCGGAGGGGCGCATGATCGCCTATTTCCGTCCCGAACCGTCCTGGGGTCCGGCCGACTGGCTGGAGTCCCCCTGACCGGGCGCGCGCCTAGAGCGCCGCGTCGGCCGCGGCCTTGCCGCCCACCATCACGCCGGTAAAGCCGCCCGTACCCGCCCAGGCCGAGCCGAGGAAGAGCCCCGGTATCGTGGTGTCGACCTTGGTGGGCGGCTTCGGCATGCCCGCGGGGGCATCCGGGGCGAACCCGTAGACCGCGCCGCCCGGCGTGCCCATCCAGTGCGCCATGGTGCGGGCCGTCGCCAGATCCGAGAGCCGCACAGCCTGCGCGAACCCCGGCCATTCGCGGTCGAGCCGACCGATGAGCGCGTCGAGCCACGCGGTCTTCCGGGCCGCGTAGGCCGCGTCCGACAGCCCCTCCCAGTTGTCCAGCCGGTCGAGCGCGGCCACCGCGACCGGTGCAGGGCCGGGTCCGGGCAGTCCCGCATCGATCCGGCCGTAATCCACCACCGTCAGCGGCGGCAGCCGGTCCGGCCGCGGGTCGTCACCGATCAGCGCCGCGGCGTCTTTCAGGTCGCGCAGCCCGGTCATCCAGTCCGGCACCAGCACCGTGGAATAGGCGGTCAGGCCCAGGTCCGCGGCCGGGCGCGTCAGCGCGAAACTCGCCTGCATCAGCGTCAGCGATCGCGTCTTGCCGTCATACGGCGCGAGGAACGCGGCGCGCCGGTCCGCCGGCAGCATGTCGGCCAGCTGCTCGGGCGCGCAGCCCGCGAAGACGATCGGGGCGCGGGCCGTCTGCAGGCCGCCATGGGAGTCGCGATAGACCACGCCGGCGGCCCGGCCTTCGGTGTCGAGAAGGATTTCGTGGACGGTGCGGCCCGCGCGCGTCTGCCCGCCGGCCGCGCGGATGACGTCGAGCAGGGCCCTGACCAGGACCGTGGACCCGCCGCGGATGAAATACCCGCCGTGGCGGTAGTATTCGCCCTGCGCGACCGCGAAGAAGGTCCACCAGAGCCGGTCGGGATCGTCGTGGTAATAGGCCAGGTTGGGCACCAGCGCCGCCTTGACGGTCTCGTCCGCGCCGAAATGGCGATCGAGCATCTCGCTGAGCGAGCGGCCGAAATCGCGCCCGGCATGGCGGAGGTCCGACAGGATCTCCGGGCCGTGCCTGACCCACCAGCCGAGCCCGCCGCGATGCGCCGTGAGGCTGAGGAGATGCCGGATATGCTCGAGATCGTCGAGGAACGCGCGCACCGCGGCGGCATGCTGCGGGAACCGGTCCGCCACGGCGGCCGCGATGGCGTCGTAGCCATGCGGCAGGGTGAAGGGCGCGCCGAGCGCGGTGGCCCGCACCTCGTGCAGTTCGGGGACCGGAACGAAGGTGACGCGGTCGAAGAGATCCAGCGCGCGGAAGACTTCTTCCTTCACGTCGCCGTCCCTGGGCGCGGTGGTCTCGTGCAGCGCTGTCTCGAAAACCTGGCCCTCGCGGATGAAGCGGCTGGCCGCACCGCCGAAGCTCTCCATCCGTTCCAGCATCAGCACCCGGTGGCCGGCCTTGGCATAGAGCGCACCTGCCGTCGCGGCCCCGAGGCCGGAGCCGATCACAACGGCATCGAATGTTTCGGACATCTTCTTGAACTCCCGCACTGGTTACACGTGTCTCCGGACCATGTAGCCACGCGGGGCTTCGCCTGGATTTGACCTATGTCAATTGTCTTAACATCAGCCCTGGCCCTGTCGCCGGGTGGCCCGGCCGCCGCGCCGGGTGCGCAGCCGGCTGGCGCGGCCGGGCAGCTCTTCCATGATCCGGCGGCGTTCCTCGGCGGCGAGGCGCGACCACTGGGTGATCTCGTCGATGCTGCGATAGCAGCCGACGCAGATCCGCGCCTCGGGATGCACCACGCAGACGGAAGTGCACGGGCTGTCCACCTCGTCGCGTTTCCAGACCGGGTCGTCGTTCATCGTTCCGCGGGCCTCATGTTGCGCATGCGATCCAGTACCCCCTGAAGGATATAGGCCGCGGCCACGTGGTCGATAACCTCCGCGCGACGTTTCCGTGTCGTATCCGCCTCGAGCAGCGCCCGTTCGGCCGCCACGGTCGAGAGCCGTTCGTCCCAGAACCCGATCGGCAGGTCGGTCAGGCGCGACAGGTTGCGGGCGAAGGCCCGGGTGGACTGGCAGCGCGGCCCCTCGGACCCGTCCATGTTGCGCGGCAGGCCCAGCACCAGCCCGCCCACCTCCCGGTTCCCGGCGATGGCCAGAAGCCGCTCGGCATCCAGGGTGAATTTCCGGCGGCGGATCGTCTCGAGCGGCGTCGCCACCGACCAGAGCGTGTCCGAGATCGCGACACCGATGGTCTTTTCGCCGAGATCGAGCCCCAAGAGCGGGCGCATCCGCGGAAGCGCGGCCGCGAAGGCCTCGATGTCGTCGACCGGGGCCGGGGTCACTCCGCGACCCCGGCCTGCCGGGCGGCGGCGCGGATCTGCGCCAGGCCCTCTGGGTCGGCCGCGAATTTCGCCTGCGCTTCCTGCCAGATCGCGGCGGCGCGCTCGGTCTCGCCCAGCACGCCATAGGCACCGATCAGCCGGGCCCATTCGCTGGCCGAGCCGCCTTCGGCCGCCAGGCGGTCGTTGAGCTGCCCGACCATGCCGCGGATCATCGCGTCGCGATCCTCGGCGCTCATGTCTCCGGCGGCCTCGATATCCGCCTGGCTGGGGCCGGGCGCGGCCGGCCCGGGCTGCGGCGCGGGGGGCAGCGTGTAATTCTCTCCCGCGAGCCGGGCGATATCCTCGATCTGCGAGCGGATCGGGCCGACCCAGGGCGCATCCGGCTGGCTGTCCTGCAGCAGGCCCCGCCAGAGACGGAACGCCCGGTCGTAGCGGCCCGACTGGGCGAACATCAGGCCGGAATAATAGCGCGCGGTCGGGTTTTCCTCGTCGCGCGACAGCGCCGCGCCGAGCGCGCGCTCGGCCTCGGGCGAGACGTAGCCGTTCACCGCAAGGATCATCAGTTCGGCCAGTTCGGCGTAATCCTGCGCGGTGGCGGTGTCGCCCCTGGCGGCGATCACCCGCCCCTTGGCGGCGTATGCGGCGCGGAAATTCCCGAGCGCGGCCTCGTGCCGGGCGAGCAGCGCGTTGCCGCGCATGTCGTCGGGGCGCTCGGCCACCGTGGCGCGCAGCTGGCGCACCAGCTCGAGATAGCGGTCGCTCGCCCCCTCGGGCAGGCGCTCCACCTCGGGAACGTTGGATTCCGCCTCTTGCTGGGTCGGGCGGTTGGTGCGGCTCTCCTCGATCGCGGCGAGACGGCCGGCCAGCGGCACGTCCTGCGCGCCGGGCACGCCCATGACCAGATAGAGCCCCACACCGCCCCCGATCACGACCAGCGCGGTCAGGGCGCTGGCGACCGCCGTGAGCCTGGGCGGCGCGCCCCCGGTGCCGCCCGCGTCCTTCAGCGCGCGGTCGGCCTCGAGGATCTTGCGCGAGATCTCGATCCGGGCCCGCTCCGCGTCGTCGGCGGACAGCAGCCCGCGCGCGTGGTCGCGTTCCACTTCGCGCAGCTGATCGCGATAGACCTGCAGGTCGTATGCCGCCGCGGGCGCTGCCGCGTCGCGGGCGCGCAGAAGTGCCAGCACCAGGAAGATCGTCACGATGACCGCAAGGCCGATGGCCGTCAGCCAGAACCCCATGAAAGCCTCTCGAATTTGCCTGTTCCGGGTGTAGACCGTCCGGTGCCCCGGCGAAAAGGACAAACCGCCGCAGCCCGGTCACATCCGCGACAGGCGCCATGTCGCATCTTCCCATCATTGTGCCGCTGGCTGTCGCGGATAAAATGCCCCGCAGTTGCATCAAGAGCCGTCAGCCGAAGACCGCGCTGACGAGTCGGACGAGAGGCCCATGAAACGCTATTCCGCCTTTGCCATCGCCCGCGAGGCCCTGCGTCACCACACGGGGTGGGACCGCGCCTGGGGCTCTCCGGAGCCCAAGAAATCCTACGACGTCATCATCGTGGGCGCCGGGGGGCACGGCCTGGCCACGGCCTACTACCTCGGCCGCAACCACGGCATCACCAATGTCGCGGTGCTCGAGAAGGGTTGGCTCGGCGGCGGCAACACGGGCCGCAACACGACGATCATCCGCTCGAACTACCTGCGCGACCCTTCGGCCGCGATCTACGAGAAGTCGCGGAGCCTCTACGAGACGCTCAGCCAGGACCTGAACTACAACATCATGTTCAGCCCGCGCGGCGTGCTGATGCTGGGCCAGACCCAGCACGAGGTCCGCGCCTACAAGCGCACGGCGCATGCCAACGCGCTTCAGGGCATCGAGACCAGCTGGGTGGGCCCCGAGCGGGTCAAGGAGCTTTGCCCGATCATCAACATCGACGGGCCGCGCTACCCGGTGCTGGGCGGGCTCTGGCAGGCGCGCGCGGGCACCGCGCGCCACGACGCGGTCGCCTGGGGCTATGCGCGGGCCTGTTCCGACATGGGCATGGACATCATCCAGAAATGCGAGGTCACCGGGATACAGCGCGAGGGCGGCAAGGTGACCGGGGTCGAGACCAACCGCGGCACGATCGGCACCAAGAAGCTTTGCATCGTGGTCGCCGGGCATTCCGGCGTTCTGGCCGACATGGCGGGCTTCCGCCTGCCGGTGGAATCGGTCGCGCTGCAGGCGCTGGTCAGCGAGCCGATCAAGCCGGCCATGGACATCGTGGTGATGGCCAATACCGTGCATGGCTACATGAGCCAGTCCGACAAGGGCGAGATGGTGATCGGCGGCGGCGCGGACGGGTTCAACAACTATACCCAGCGCGGGTCTTTCCAGCATATCGAGGAAACGATCCGCGCGCTGGTCGAGACCTTCCCGATCATCTCGCGGCTCAAGATGCTGCGCCAGTGGGGCGGGATCGTCGACATGACCGGCGACCGCTCCCCGATCATCTCCAGGACCCCGGTCGAGGGCATCTTCATCAATTGCGGCTGGGGCACCGGGGGCTTCAAGGCGATTCCCGGCTCGGGCTGGGCCACGGCCGAGATGGTCGCCCGCGGCGCGCCGGGCGACCTGGCCGCGCCCTTCAGCCTCGACCGGTTCCGCGAAGGCCGCATGATCGACGAGTCCGTCGCCGCGGCTGTGGCGCATTGATCCGCCTGCCCGCCATATCGCCCGATCGCCGGGGGCGCGCATGACGGCGCTCTCCCATGTCGCGCGGCGCCTTGCCGATCCCGGTCTCTGGGCCACGGTTGGCCTCGGCGTCTATCTGCTCGGCACGGCGGTCAGCCTCGCGACGGGGGCCACGGGCGTGTTCCAGCGCTTCGGGTCGCTCGGCGTGGCGGCGGCGATCCTGTTCTTCACCGACCGGCTGCTCAAGCTCGAGCTTGAGCGCCAGCGCACCGTCGAGCGGATGCTGCACGAATACGGCGTCGAGTTCGAGGTGCTGCGCGAGGGCATCCCGCCCCGCGAATTGCCGCCCGGCGGCTACGAGGCCGACTACCTGTCCGAAGAGGCGAAGTTCTCGCGCCTGCGCCGCCGTGCGGGCCGGATCAACGCGCTCAACATCGTTCTGCTGACCGTCGCCACGCTCCAATGGGGGTTCGGCGACGTGTTTCTCGAATTTCTGCATGCGTAAGGAGGCGATTGCGTCATGCTTGTCCTGACCTGCCCCAATTGCGGCGTGGCCGCCGAAGAAACCGAACTGACGCCGGGGGGCGAGGCGCATCTGACGCGCCACGGACCCGGCGCGTCGGACGACGACTTCACCGGCTACATGTTCGAGCGCAAGAACCCGCGCGGCGTCCATTTCGAGCGCTGGCGCCACAGCTTCGGCTGCGGCAAGTGGTTCCATGCCGCGCGCTGCACCGCCACGCTGGAGGTCTTCGGGACCTACCCGGCGCAGACCACCGAGCCGCCGGCCGAGATCGTCGCGCGCATCAAGGATCGCCGTCCGGACTGGGAGGGCTACGAATGAGCACACGCCTCGCGAGCGGCGGCCGTCTCCTGGACCGCCGGAAAACCGTGGAATTCACCTGGAACGGCGAACGCCTGACCGGCCATCCGGGCGACACGCTGGCCTCGGCGCTGCTGGCCAACGGCAAGGCGATGGTGGGCCGGTCCTTCAAGTATCACCGCCCGCGCGGCGTCGTCGCATCGGGCGCCGAGGAGCCCAACGCGCTGGTCAACCTGGGCGAGGGCGCGCGCTTCGAGCCGAACCAGCGCGCCACCACCACCGAGCTTTTCGACGGGCTGCAGGCGACCAGCCAGAACCACTGGCCGAGCCTCGAGTTCGACATCGGCGCGATCAACGCCAGGCTGTCGCGCTTCCTGCCGGCGGGCTTCTACTACAAGACCTTCACTTGGCCGCGCCCCTTCTGGAAGCATGTCTACGAGCCCTTCATTCGCCAGTCGGCGGGGCTGGGCAAGGCGCCCAAGGCCCGAGATGCCGACCGCTACGAGTATTTCTACGCCTTCACGGACGTTCTCGTGATCGGCGGGGGCATCGCCGGCCTGGCGGCGGCCAAGGCCGCCGCGGCGGCCGGGGCGCAGGTGTTGCTGGTCGAGCAGACCGCCCATTGGGGCGGGCGTGCCCCGGTCGACGGGGTCGAGATCGAGGGACGCCCGGCCGCGGAATGGATCGACGAGACCGTTGCGCAGCTCTCGCGCATGGAAAACGTGCGGCTCCGGACCCGGATGATGGGCACCGGCGTCTATGACCACGGCTACGTTACCGTCTACGAGCGCGTCGCCGACCACACGCCGGGCGACGGGCGCCCGCGCCACCGCATGTGGCGTATCCGGGCCGCGCAGACCGTGACCGCCACCGGCGCGCTGGAACGCCCACTGGCCTTTGCCGGCAACGACATTCCCGGCGTGATGCTGGCCTCGGCGGTGCGCGACTACGTCGTGAACTGGGGCGTCAGCCCCGGCGACCGCACCGTGATCGCCACGAATAACGACGACGCCTACCGTACGGCCATCGCGCTGAAGGAGGCCGGCCTCGAGGTGCCCGCGATCATCGACGCCCGCCCCCACGCCGCCGGCCTGTTGCCCGAGCGGGCGCGCGAGATGGGCATCCGGGTCGAGACCGGGCACGGCATCGCCAAGGTCAAGGGCGGGCGCCGGGTCGAGGGCGTCGCCGTCTGTCCGCAGGCCGGCGAGGGCTCGGTGCTCGAGACCATCGGCTGCGACGCGGTGGCCATGTCGGGCGGCTGGTCGCCCGTTGTCCATCTCTGGTCCCATTGCGGCGGCAAGCTGATCTGGGACGACGAGCGGGTGATGTTCCGCCCCGATCCCGACCGCGCGCCGACCGGCGCCGCGGGCACGGGCATGGTCAAGACCGCGGGGGCGGCCAGCGGTCCGCTTGCCACGGCCGAGGTGCTGGACGACGCCCATGCCGCGGGCCGCGACGCGGCCGCCGCGGCCGGACACGCGGGGGCCGTGGGCGATGCGCCCGAGGCGGACAACCTGTCCGAAAGCCCGATCCAGCCTGTCTGGACCATGCCGCAGGGCGCCTCGCGCCAGCTGCGCACCAAGATGTGGCTGGACTACCAGAACGACGTCAAGGTCTCCGACGTCGAGCTGGCCGCCCGCGAGGGCTATGAGAGCGTCGAGCACACCAAGCGCTACACCACGCTCGGCATGGCGACGGACCAGGGCAAGCTGTCGAACATCAACGGTCTCGCGATCCTGGCCGGCAGCCTCAACAGCCCGATCCCGCAGGTGGGCACCACCACCTTCCGCCCGCCCTACACGCCGGTTTCCATCGGCGCGATGGCCGGCGAGGCGCGCGGCAAGCTGTTCAAGCCCACCCGCAAGACCCCGATCGACGCCTGGCACGCCGAGAACGGCGCCTACTGGGAACCGGTCGGCGACTGGCGGCGGCCCTATTGCTACCTGCATGCCGGCGAGAACGTCGAGAACGCCGTCCACCGCGAGGTGCGCAACACCCGCGAGCGGCTGGGCCTGCTGGATGCCTCGACCCTGGGCAAGATCCTGGTCAAGGGTCCGGACGCGGCGAAATTCATGGACATGCTCTACACCAACATGATGTCCACGCTGAAACCGGGGCGCTGCCGCTATGGCCTGATGTGCAACGAGAACGGCTTCCTGATGGATGACGGCGTCGTGGCGCGCATCGACGAGGAAACCTTCCTCTGCCACACCACGACCGGCGGCTCGGACACGGTCCATGCCCATATGGAGGAATTCCTCCAGACCGAGTGGTGGGACTGGCAGGTCTACACGGCCAACATCACCGAGCAATACGCCCAGGTCGCCGTGGTGGGCCCGAAGGCTCGCAAGCTGCTGGAAAAGCTGGGCGGGATGGACGTCTCGGCCGAGGCGCTGAGTTTCATGGGATGGACCGAGGGCAGGATCGGCGATTTCGACGCGCGGGTCTTCCGGATCTCCTTCTCGGGCGAGCTCAGCTACGAGATCGCCGTGCCCGCCAGCCAGGGCCGGGCGTTCTGGGACCGGCTGCTCGAGGCGGGCGAGGAATTCGGCGTCGCGCCCTACGGCACCGAGGCACTGCACATCATGCGTGCCGAGAAGGGGTTCATCATGATCGGTGACGAGACCGACGGCACGGTGACGCCGCAGGATCTCGGGCTCGACTGGGCGGTGTCGAAGAAGAAGGACGACTTCATCGGCAAGCGCGCGCAGGACCGCACCGATCTCGTGCGCGCGGACCGGTGGAAGCTGGTGGGGCTCGAGACCGTCGAGGCGCACGAGGTGCTGCCCGACGGTATCTACGCGGTCGACGGGCAGGTGCTGCCGACCGGCATCAAGCGGACGGTCGGACGCGTGACCTCGACCTATTTCTCGCCGACCCTCGGGCGGTCCATCGCGATGGGGCTGGTCGAGGGCGGGCCGGACCGCATGGGCGAGGTGCTCGATTTCGAGGCCACCGACGGGCGCATCATCAAGGCGAAGATCGTCGACCCGGTCTTCCTCGACAAGGAAGGGGAGCGTCAGAATGTCTGAAGCGGTCAGCGCGCTGAACGGCGCGGAATACAAGGGCGCCGTGACGGTGACCGAACGCGGCCTGGCGGGCATGGTGACGGTGCGGGGCGACCTGTCGTCGGCGGCGCTGGCCGCCGCGATCCAGGACGTGATAGGCACCGATGTGCCGGGCCGGCGCCGAATCGAGGTCGCGGGGGATCACGCCGCCGCCTGGATGTCGCCCGACGAGTTGTTGCTGATGATGCCCTACGCGGCGGCGCCGCAAGCCGCGGCCAAGATCGCCGAGGCGCTGGCCGGCGAGGCCGCGCTGGTCGTCAACGTCTCGGACGCCCGGGCGCTGTTTCGCATCGAAGGGCCGGGCGTGCGCGACGTGCTGGCCAAGGGGGCGCCGGTCGACCTGTCGCCGGGCGCGTTCGGCGCGGGCGAGATCCGGCGCACCCGGATCGGCCAGGTGGCGGCGGCGTTCTGGCTGACCGGGGCCGACAGCTTCGACATCGTCTGCTTCCGCTCGGTCGCGGAATACGTGTTCGACTGGCTCTCCACCGGCGCGGCCGAGGACAGCCTGCCGGGCTGGTACGCCTGAGCCGGTTTGCGCCGCCCGCATGGCGGGTTTGCCGGAACGTCTGTGGAAGCCGCCGGGGTGGCGGCCTTATCTCTGCGGCGGACAACGCAATCTGCCGCAGGAAGACCCATGCAACAGCACATCGACTACTCCGCCCTCGATATCCAGGCGATCGAACAGGACGCGCATCGGCTGCGCGCCGAGGCCATGGCCGAAGGGCTGCGCCGGATCCGGCGTTTCCTGAGCCGCGGCATCGGTTCGGCCGCCCGCGCCGGGGCCTGAGCGGCGCCGGTGACAAGCCCCTTTCCGCCGGGGCGCCAAAGGGCTAGGACGACGCCATGACCGACGCCCAGCCCGTGATCCGCCTGAAACCCAAGACCGATCCGCGCCCGCTGCGCCGGGGCGCGCCCTGGGTCTTTGCCGACGAGCTTGTGCTAGACCGCCGCACCCGGGCGCTCGCGCCGGGCAGCCTCGCTCGTCTCGAGGATGCCGAGCGCCAGCCGCTGGGGCGCGTGGCGGTCAATCCCGCCTCGAAGATCGTGGCCCGGATGCTCGACCGCGACCCGGCGGCCGAGATCGGGCCGGCCTGGTTCGAGGGCCGCATCGCCCGCGCCCTCGACCTGCGCGCGCGGCTCTACGAGACGCCGTTCTACCGCCTCGTCCATGCCGAGGCCGACGGGCTGCCTGGCGTCGTCATCGATCGTTTCGGCGATACGGCGGTGCTGCAGCCCAATGCCGCCTGGGCGGATGCGCGCTCGGGCGAGATCGCCGCGGCCCTTCAGGCGGCGACGGGCGTGTCGACCGTCGTGCTGAACGGCACCGGGCGTGCCCGCGCGCTCGAGGGGCTGGACGAGGTGACAGAGGTGATCGCCGGGGCGGTGGACGGCCCGGTCCCGGTGCCGATGAACGGGGCCACCTACATGGCCGACCTGACCGGCGGGCAGAAAACCGGCCTCTTCTACGACCAGCGTCCGAACCACGCCTTCGCCGCCCGCCTTGCGCGCGGGGCGCGGATGCTCGACGTTTTCACCCATGTGGGCGGCTTCGCGCTGGCGGGACTCGCCGGCGGCGCGGCGCAGGCGCTGGCGGTGGACAGTTCCGCGCCCGCGCTGGACCTCGCCCGGCAGGGGGCCGCGGCCACCGGCCTCGCGGAGCGCTTCGAAACCCGGCAGGGCGATGCCTTCGGCACGCTTACCGCGCTCGGCCAGGAGGGGGCGGCCTTCGATCTGGTGATATGCGACCCGCCGGCCTTCGCGCCGAACAAGCAGGCGCTGGGGCAGGGGCTGCGGGCATATGAACGCATCGCGCTGCTGGCGGCGCGGCTGGTGACGCCGGGGGGGTATCTCGTGCTTTGTTCCTGCTCGCATGCGGCCGACCTCGCCAAGTTCCGCGCGGCCTCGCTCCGGGGTATCGGGCGGGCCGGGCGGCAGGCACAGCTGTTGCATACCGGCTTCGCCGGGCCCGACCACCCGCAGCACCCCGCGCTGGCCGAGAGCGGCTATCTCAAGGCGCTGTTCTTCCGGCTGGACGGCTGAGCCGGATGCGCGCGGTTCTCGACGCCTGCGTTCTCTACCCGACGGTCATGCGCGAGATGCTGATGGGCGCCGCCGCCGCCGGCGTCTTCACGCCGCTCTGGTCGGCGCGCATCCTCGAGGAATGGGCGCGGGCGGCGGCCCGGCTCGGCGCCGAGGGCGAGGCGGTCGCGCGCGCCGAGATCGCGCTGCTTCGCGACCGCTGGCCGGATGCGGAGATCGCGCCGTCTCCGCATCTCGAGGCCGGCCTGCACCTGCCGGACCCGAACGACGCGCATGTGCTGGCCACCGCGATCGCCGGCGGGGCCGACGCCATCGTCACGCTGAACCTGCAGGATTTCCCGACGCGCCTCCTGTCGTCGCACGGGATCCTGCGCCGCGATCCCGACGGGCTGCTGCGCGAGGCCTGGGCGGCCGATCCGGAGCGCCTCGCGGGGGTTGCCGCGCGTGTCCGCGCGCGGGCCGAGGCGATTTCCGGCCAGCCCCAGCCGCTGCGCCCGCTTCTCAAGAAGGCCAAGCTGCCGCGGCTGGCCAAGGCGCTCTCTCAGGACTGATCGCCGACGCCCCATTTCGCCTCGCGCGACTCGATGGCGGCGATGCGGTCCTTCGTCTTGGGATGGCTCATCAGCCAGGCCGGCGTCGCGCCGCCCCCGCCAGAGGTCAGCGCCTCGAGCTTCTCGAAGAGCGATTTCTGCGGCGCGGTGCCGATCCCGGCCTTGGTCAGGAGCGCCGCGGCATAGGCGTCGGCCTCGTACTCGTCCTGCCGCGAGAGCCGCGCGGCCAGCAGCGTGGTCAGCGCGTTGGCGATGTAGACGCCCACCCCCGGGATGATCCGGCTGAGGATCGTGCCGAGCGCGACGCGGATGGCGTTCTGTCCCGAGAAATCGATCATCCGCCGCCGGGCATGGCCCAGCGCGACATGGCCAAGCTCATGCGCGATGACGCTGGTCAGTTCCTCGGCGCTGACCTCGCCGGCGCGGTACTTGTTGTAGAAGCCGCGGGTGATGAAGATGCGCCCGTCCGGCGCGGCGAGCCCGTTGACCGGGTCGATCTCGTAGATATGCACCCGGATGTCGTCCAGCCCGAGCGCCTGTGCCAGCTGCTTTGTCAGCCGCCGGAGCGGCGCATCGGCCATCAGGGTCGAGTTCGCGTCCAGCTGGCGCACCGTCCGCCAGGCAGAGAAGAGATACATCCCCACCGCGTAGAGAACGGCCAGGAGGATCGGGGTGAACTTCAGCATGAGGCGAATATGGGGGCTGACCCCGCCGCCGACAACGTGAAAAGCGGCGCCGCGTCAGGGCTGCGTCCGGCCATTGGCCAGCAGGAGCCGCCCCAGCAGCAGCGCCACCGCCGCGCAGGCGAGGAACACCACCGCGTTGCCGAGGATATCGGCGATCCCGGCGATGTTGCTGGAGAAGCCGTAGCCGAGCCCCACATAGACCGTGACCCAGACGGCCTCGCCGGCCATTCCCCAGGCCAGGAAGCGCCGCATGTCGAGCCGCGCCGCGCCGCCGAGGAAATTCACGTAGGGGCCGAGCGGGCTGAGCAGCCAGCGGCTGAGAAACACGCCGAGCCCGCCCCAGCGATCCACGAAGCCCCGTGCCCGCGCGACCAGCGCCGCGCGCTTCGGCCGGGCGGCGAGCCGGTCGATCAGGCCCGCGCCGCCCGCCTGCCCGAGCCGGTAGCCGGCCTGGTCGCCGGCCACGGCGCCGAGGAAGGCCGCCGCCGCTGTGGCCCAGAGGCCAAGGTCGCCCGAGGCCACGAAGGCCCCGCCGGCCAGCATGATCACGCTGGCGGGGATCGGCAGGGCGAGGCAGGAGAGAAAGGTCGAGACGAACAGCACCGCGACCCCGTATTGCGAGACGAGGAGGAAGACGGCGTCGTTCATTGCCCGGGCCCGTCCCGGTGCGCCGCGATGGCGGCCTCGAGCGTGGTGCCGAGGGTCTCGACGCTTTGTCCGCGCGCGGCCGCGATCTCGGCGATCGTGCGACCCCGGCCCGGCTCGGGCGTCAGCCCGAGCGCGCGGCCCACCACCTCGGGCGGGACGTCCCAGGAATGGGCGACGTAGCGCGGGGTCATCCAGCCGGCGATCGCCTGGTCGCGGTGGTCCGGGTCGCTCCAGTAGACCGCGAAGATCACCATGCGCATGCCGAAGAACAGCGTCAGCGCGACGGCGGCGACGAAGGCGATCGCCAGGCCCCGGCGCCGCCGCCAGAGCCGCGCCAGCCGCCCGGTCACCGCCCGAGCGCCTTCATCGCGCCTTCGATCCCGGCCAGGGTCATCGGGAACATCGCGTCGGCAAAGATCTCGCGGATCATGCCGATCGACTGGGTATAGGGCCAGTGGCGTTCGGGCACCGGGTTGATCCAGATGCTGTCCGGCCACTGGTCGCGGGCCCGGCGCAGCCAGGTTTCGCCCGCTTCCGGGTTCCAGTGCTCGTTCGCGCCGCCCGGAAAGGCGATCTCGTAGGGCGACATGCTGGCGTCGCCCACGAAGATGCACTTGTAGTCCGACCCGTAGGTGTGCAGCACGTCCCAGGTCGGTGTCTGCTCGCGCCAGCGCCGGGCGTTGTCGCGCCAGACGCCCTCGTAGAGGCAGTTGTGGAAGTAGTAGTGCTCGAGATGCTTGAACTCGGCGCGGGCGGCGCTGAAGAGTTCCTCGACCACGCGGATATGCGGATCCATCGACCCGCCCACGTCGAAGAACAGCAGCACCTTCACCGCGTTGTGACGTTCCGGCCGGGTCTTCACCTCGAGATAGCCGTGCTCGGCCGTGGCGCGGATCGTGCCGTCGAGGTCGAGTTCCTCATGCGCGCCTTCGCGGGCCCAGCGGCGCAGGCGCTTCAGCGCGACCTTGATGTTGCGGGTGCCCAGTTCCACGCTGTCGTCGAGGTTGCGGAACGCGCGCTTGTCCCAGACCTTGACCGCGCGGCGGTGCCGGCTCTCGGACTGGCCGATGCGCACGCCCTCGGGGTTGTAGCCATAGGCGCCGAAGGGCGAGGTGCCGGCTGTGCCGATCCACTTGTTGCCGCCCTGGTGGCGGCCTTGCTGTTCCCTGAGCCGCTCCTTCAGCGTCTCCATCAGCTTGTCGAAGCCGCCCATCGCCTCGATCTCGGCCATCTCCTCGGGCGAGAGCTGCGTCTCGGCCATCTTCTCGAGCCACTCGCGGGGCAGGTCGACCGCCTCCAGCACGTTCTCGGCCGAGATCTCGTCCAGCCCCGCGAAGGCGGCCGCGAAGGCGCGGTCGAACTTGTCGAGATTGCGCTCGTCCTTCACCATCGCCGCGCGGGCGAGGTAATAGAACCCCTCGACGTCATAGGTGACCATGCCGGTCCGCACGGCGTCCAGGAAGGTCAGGTATTCCCGGAGCGAGACCGGGATCTTTTCCGCCCTGAGCTTCTCGAAGAAGGGCAGGAACATGGGTCAGCCCATCCCGGTCCAGCCCAGGATCAGCGTGGCGAACAGCCCGAGAATGGCGAAGGCGATGCCGTAGCCTGCGCCGTACTGGGCCATGTCCAGCCGGCTGCCCTTGCGCTTGCGCGCGACCATGGCGCCCCAGGCGGCGCCGATCACGAATCCGACGATGACGAGCATCAGGTCCCCGTTTGCGTGCGTTCAGGTGTCAGGGCGGTGATCTCCGCGAAGCGCCTGCGGACCTCCCCTGTCGAGCCGAAGCCATAGCGTGCCCAGCCGAGACTGTCGAGGCGCACCGCCGCGGCCTCCGGACCGCGCCCCTCGAGATCCAGCGCCTCGGCCTTGATCAGCAACAGCGTCGACAGAAGCGCCGCGTTCTCGGCGCGCATCACCGCGGGCAGGCTGCGGTCGATGAGGTCGATCGCGACCCGGCTCTGGCCGCTCGACAGCGCGAAGGCGGCCATCTGCATCGCCACATGCGCGGCATGGATGTCGTTCTCGCCATAGAGGCCGATATAGAGGCTGTGGGCGCGGGCGAAGGCGTTGAGCGCGGCCTCGGTGTCGCGCGCCAGCGCCAGCCGCCCATAGGCGAACAGGCTGAAGCCGAGCCGGTTGTCGAGCCAGCGCTCGCTGGCCGCGATCCGCAGCGCGTCCTCTGCCGCGCCGCGGCGGCGCGCATCCGAGCCGCGCGGGCCGAGCGCGGTTTCCATCGCCCCGATCCAGGCCCGCGGCGTGCGCCGCAGCGGTTCGGGCGCGACGCGCTCGCCGGCGGGGTTCAGCCGCGCCAGCAGGCCGGGCAGGGCGCGTGCCGCCGCCTCGCGGGTCATCCCGTTCCGGATCTCCGGGGCGTAGAAGGCTCGCAGCACCAGCATGTCGAAACCGGTCAGCACGGTGTGGAAGTTGTCGTCGTTGAAGATGGAATCCGGCAGCCTGTAGAGATCGTTCAGCGGCCCCAGCGCCTGGCCGATTTCCTCGTGGAGGCAGTCGCGGATTTCCTGCGGGCTGACGTCGGAGGGAATGAAGACAGAGGTCCGCGTCCGCCGTTCCAGCGTCGTCCAGTCGAGCGCACCGCTGCGCCGGTTCGCGAGGAAGTCCTGCCAGCCCGCGACCCGCGGCACGACGAAGCAGGCCGCCTGCGGCACGGCGCGCTGCAACTCGCGCCGCGGCACGGTCTCGATCAGGATGTTCGCCGTCGCGGTGGTCTCGGCCCGGCGGATGTCGATCCGCGCTTCCGACCGCAGCCGCGCCAGCAGCCGGTCGAGATCGGGGCCGAGCGTGGACGGCGCCCCGCCGATCACGGCCACGTCGATGGGCTCTTCGAAGCGGGTCAGCCGGGGCAGGGGGCGCCCGCTCTCCATCTCGAAGGCGAGGTCGAGAAAGTCGCGCAGAATGTCGGCATTGGCGCGCACCACCATGTCGGCCGGGCGCGGCGCGAAGGTCTTCATCGGCGGCAGCGTCTGCGGCAGTTCGGCCCGCGCGGGGCTCTGGTGATGGCGTTCGGGCACCTCGGCGCCGTCGGGCGCGGCACAGGCGCCGAGCAGCAGCAGCAGGGGGACGAACCGCCAGCGCATCGTCATGCCCGGTTGTAGCGGATGAAGGGCGTCACCCGCCCGATCCGGTCGTAGAGCTGGCGCGCGGTATGGTTGAACTCCTGCGTGAGCCAGTAGACATCCGGCGCCCCGGCCGTATCTGCGGCGGCGTAGACCGCCTCGATCAGCGCGCGCCCGACACCCCGGCCGCGATGGTCCGGGTCGGCATAGAGGTCTTGCAGGTAGCAGACGTTCCGCAGCTTCCAGGCGTGGCGATGGAAAAGGTAATGCGCGAGGCCGACCGGCCGCCCGCCCGATTCCGCGATCAGCCCGTGAAACTCCTGCGGGTCGCCGGACAGCAGCCGCGCGAAGGTCGTGGCATAGACCTCCTCGGAGACCCGTGTCTCGTAGAAGCGCAGGTAGCCCGTCCAAAGGCGGCGCCATTCCGGCGCATCCTCGGCGGCCAGCGGCCTGACCCTGACTTCAAGAGAATCATTTAACATTCGGAAATCGCACGGCTTTCAGTTTTCGTAATCCCAAGTCTACCGTCCCCCCTCGATTCGGGGAAGCTGGCCCCGGGCCTTTCGCGGCCGGCGTGGCCGCGGCGCCGCGTCCCCGTGCGCTCAGCGCCCGCCCCGCGCCATGAAGGCCAGCCGCTCGAAAAGATGCACGTCCTGCTCGTTCTTCAGCAGCGCGCCGTGCAGCTTGGGCAGGGCGTTCTTGCCTTCGCGCTTCAGGTCCTCGGGGGCGAGATCCTCGGCCAGGATCAGCTTGAGCCAGTCCAGCACCTCAGAGGTGGAGGGCCGCTTCTTCAGCCCCGGCGTCTCGCGCAGCGCGTAGAATTCCGTCAGGGCCGCGGTGACGAGGGTCTCCTTGATGCCCGGGAAATGCACCTCGACGATCTGCTTCATCGTTTCGGCGTCGGGGAAGCGGATGTAGTGGAAGAAACAGCGCCGCAGGAAGGCGTCGGGCAGTTCCTTCTCGTTGTTCGAGGTGATGATCACGATGGGGCGGTGGCTGGCGCGGACGGTCTCGCCGGTCTCGTAGACGTGGAACTCCATCCGGTCGAGTTCCTGCAGCAGGTCGTTCGGGAACTCGATGTCGGCCTTGTCGATCTCGTCGATCAGCAGCACCGTCTTGCTCTGGGCGGTGAAGGCATCCCACAGCTTGCCGCGCTTGATGTAGTTCGAGATGTCTTCGACCCGCGGGTCGCCCAGTTGGCTGTCGCGCAGACGGCTGACGGCGTCGTATTCATAGAGCCCCTGCGCCGCGCGGGTGGTCGACTTGATGTGCCATTCGATCATCGGCAGGCCGAGCGCGCCGGCCACCTGCCTGGCCAGTTCGGTCTTGCCGGTCCCGGGCTCTCCCTTGACCAGAAGCGGACGTTCCAGCGCGATGGCCGCGTTGACCGCGACGGTCAGGTCCTCGGTCGCGACATAGGATTCGGTTCCTGAGAATTTCATTTGCTGCATAAGCCCGTAGTGGGAGGAATTGAAGCGGACAGTATCACGCCGGTTCAAAGCTTCAAGATGTGCCGATCAAGGGGTGACAAACCCCCCGTGATCCTTTAAGCGGAACGCGCAGAGTGGGAGGTGTCGACGATGGGCGTTGCAGACGATGTTGCAGGCCAACGTCTTCACGACGTGGAGAACCAGACAATGAAAGCAGAGGTATTCCTTCCCGAGGATTACCGTCCCGCCGAGGACGAACCTTTCATGAACGAGCGTCAGCTCGAATACTTCCGCCGCAAGCTGATCAACTGGAAGAACGATATCCTGGCCGAGAGCCGCGATACCATCGAGGGTCTTCAGGACAGCGCGCGCAACGTGCCCGACGTCGCCGACCGGGCATCCGAGGAAACCGACCGCGCACTCGAGCTGCGCACCCGCGACCGCCAGCGCAAGCTGATCTCCAAGATCGACTCGGCGCTGCGCCGCATCGAGGAGGGCGAATACGGGTATTGCGAGGAAACCGGCGAGCCGATCTCGCTGAAGCGCCTCGACGCCCGGCCGATCGCCACGCTGAGCCTCGAGGCGCAGGAGCGCCACGAGCGCCGCGAAAAGGTTCATCGCGACGACTGACCGGCAGGCGATGACTTGACGTGACGGGAACACCGGGGCGGAATGCTCCGGTGTTTTTCTTTGGGGGCAGGGCAAATGAAACTCGACCGGATGAGCTTCACCGTGATCGGCGCCGGGGTCGCGGGGCTGGCCGTCGCCACCGCGCTGGCACGCTCCGGTGCGCGGGTCCGGGTCTGCGAGCAGGCCGACGCCATCCGCGAGGTGGGCGCGGGGCTGCAGGTGACGCCGAACGGCGCGGCGGTGCTGGCCGGGCTGGGGCTCGAGCGGCGGGCGCTCGATCTCGGCGTCCGGGCCGAGGGGATTGAACTGCGCGACCACGAGGAAGGCGCACGGGTCCTGACGCTTGATTTCGCGCGTCGCCGGCACACCAATACGCATCCCTATCTCTACATGCACCGGGCCGACCTGATCGGGCTGCTGGCAGAGGCGGCGGCGGATGCCGGTGTCGAGGTCGAGCTGGACGCCCGCGTCGCACCGCCGGGCGCCCCCGAGGGGACGCCCGCCCCGGAGGCCGATCTGGTGATCGGCGCGGACGGGCTGCGCTCGCAGGTGCGCGCGGCGCTCAACGGCGACACGCAGCCCTTCTTCACGGGCCAGGTCGCCTGGCGGGCGCTTGTCCCGGTCGAGGCGGGCGCGGCACCCGGCGCGATGGCGCAGCTCTACATGGGGCCGCGGCGGCATGTCGTGTTCTACCCGCTGCGGGGCGGGCGGCTGATGAACGTCGTCGCGGTGGAGGAGCGCCACAGCTGGGTTGCCGAGGGCTGGAACCATCCCGACGATCCCGAGAACCTGCAGGATTCCTTCAGCGATTTTCACCCGGCGGTGCGCGATCTTCTGGCCCGGGCCGAGAAGGTTCATATCTGGGGCCTGTTCCGCCACCCCGTCGCGCCGCGCTGGCATGGCGAGGGCATGGCGATCCTGGGCGACGCGGCGCATCCGACGCTGCCCTTCCTGGCGCAGGGGGCGAACATGGCGCTCGAGGACGCCTGGGTCCTGGCGCATTCGCTCGCCTCCGCCGACGACATGGGCTCCGCGCTCGCGGCCTACCAGGGGGCGCGAATCGCGCGGGTGAAGCGGATCGTCGAAGCGGCCAACCGGAACGCGCGCATCTACCACATGCGCCATCCCCTCGGGCGCGCGGCGCTGCACACCGCCATGCGGCTCGGCGGCGCGCTGGCGCCGGGCGCGGCGCTCGGTCGGTTCGACTGGCTCTATGGCGAGGACGTCACCCTGCCGTGAGCCGGCTCAGGCGGCCAGCTCGATCCAGACCGGGACGTGATCCGACGGCTTCTCGCGCCCGCGCACGTCGCTGTCGATACCACAGCCGGTCATCAGGTCGGCCGCCTGCGGGGTCAGCAGCAGGTGATCGATGCGGATGCCGTCGTTCTTTTCCCAGGCGCGGGCCTGGTAATCCCAGAAGCTGTAATGCCCCGGGCCGGGGATGCGCGCGCGGACCGCGTCGGTAAAGCCCATGTTCAGGATGCGCCGAAACGCCGCGCGGCTTTCGTAGAGATAGAGCGCGTCCTCCGCCCACCGCTCGGGATGCGCGGCATCCTCGGCCTGGGGGATGACGTTGTAGTCGCCGGCCATCAGCGCCGGCTCCTCGGCGGCGAGCAGCTCCTCGGCGCGGGCCTTCAGGCGCGTCATCCAGGAAAGCTTGTAGTCGTATTTCGGCCCCGGCGCCGGGTTGCCGTTTGGCAGGTAGAGCCCGCAGATGCGCACCGCCTGGTCCCCGACCACGGTCGCCTCGATCCAGCGCGCCTGCTCATCGGCGTCGTCCCCCGGCAGGCCGCGGCGCACGTCCTCGAGCGGCAGCTTCGAAAGGATCGCCACGCCGTTGAAGCTTTTCTGACCGTGGGTCTCAAGGTTGTAGCCGCGATCCTCGAAGGGGTCGCGGGGGAAGGTCTCGTCGACCGACTTGATCTCCTGCAGCACCACGACGTCCGGCGCCGCCTCGTCCAGCCAGTCCAGCAGGGCCTGGAGCCGGGCCTTGATGCCGTTGATGTTGAAGGTGGCGATCTTCATGCGGGCCTCCGTCACGGGTTCGCGGGGAAGTATCCGCGATTCCGGTCCGGGCACAACCCGCGCCGGCGCGGCGCCGGCCGCGGCCCCGCGATCCGGCGCTTTCCCGCTTCGGGCGATGCGGCTAGGCTTCGGCGGAATGGAACTCGATGTCTTTTTCCTGACGCTGGGCGCGCTCTTCGTGGCGGGACTCGCGGCCGACGAGATCGGCCGGCGCACGCGGCTGCCGCGGGTGACGCTGCTGCTGGCCTGCGGGATCATCGCCGGCGAGGCCGGGCTCGACCTGCTGCCGGACGCGGCGCAGCTTTGGTACGAGTTCCTGTCGGTGATGGCGCTGACGATGGTGGCCTTCCTGCTGGGCGGATCGCTCACGCGCAAGACGCTGCGCGAGCATGGCCGCGAGATCATGGCGATCTCTCTGACGATCGTGCTGGGAACGCTGGGCCTGGTCGCCGCGGGGCTCTGGGCCATCGGCGTCGACCCGGCGCTGGCGCTGATCCTCGGGGCCATCGCCACGGCGACCGCACCGGCCGCGACACAGGACGTGCTGCGCCAGGCGCGCGCGCATGGCCCCTTCGCGGACACGGTGCGCGGGATCGTCGCCATCGACGATGCCTGGGGGCTGATCGTCTTCGGCGTTGTGCTCGCCGTGGTGGGCGGCATGAACGGCGCGGGGATGGACGGCGTGCTGACGGGGGCGGCGCGCGACCTGCTCGGCGCGGTGCTGCTCGGCGCGGTGATCGGCGTGCCGGCGGCCTTTCTGACGGGACGGCTTTCGAAGGGCGAACCCTCGCAGGCCGAGGCGCTGGGCGTGGTCTTCCTCTGCGCCGGCGCGGCGGTCTGGCTGGAGGTCTCTTTCCTGATCGCGGGAATGACGGCGGGAGCCATCGTCGTGAACACCGCGCGCCATCACCTGCGCCCCTTCCACGAGATCGAGCATGTCCAGTGGCCGTTCATGATCCTGTTCTTCATCCTCGCCGGCGCGGCGCTCCGGCCCGGAGAACTGGCCGAGCTGGGCCTCGTCGGCGCGGGCTACGTGGTGCTCAGGATCGTGGCCCGGATCGCGGGGGGATGGCTGGGCGCCGTTCTGGCCGGCAGCCCCCGGCCGATGCGGCCCTGGTACGGCATGGCGCTGCTGCCGCAGGCCGGCGTTGCGGTGGGCATGGCGCTGGTCGCCCATGAACAGCTGCCCGGCATCGGCCAGGCGGTGCTGACGCTGACCATCGCCTCGACCGTGGTCTTCGAGGTTCTCGGCCCCTTCGCGGCCTATGTCGCGCTGCGGCGGGTCAGCTCGCCGGGCGGCACGGCCCCGCGGTAGGCATGCCGCCTGGCATGGCCCGGACCCAGGTGCTGCAGGAGGAGCCCCGGCGCACCCGCAGGGGCGGGCCGCGGGCCGGTCACATGGCGAAGCTGGTGCCGCAGCCGCAGGAGCTGGCCGCGTTCGGGTTGTCGATGGTGAAGCGCGCCCCGATCAGCTCGTCCGAGAAATCGATCACCGCGTTCTCGAGGAAGGGCAGCGAGACGCTGTCCACCACCACCTTCTGCCCATCCTGTTCCAGCACCAGATCGTCCTCGGACGGATCGTCCAGGTCGATCGCGTACTGAAAGCCCGAGCAGCCGCCGCCCTCGACCGCGACGCGCAGCGCGCGCGGCGTATCGGCGCCGGCATTGATCTCGGCGAGCCGGGCAAAGGCCCGTTCGGTCACTTTCGGCGGAAGGTTCATTCGGGGTCCGGCCTGTTTTTCCGTTTCGCAACTGTGCTGTCCCGAATATATGCAGGGGAAGGTGCAGCGACAAGAACGGGCGGATCACGATGTTTGCGGCCTTTGCCTGCGACCCCGCCGAGAGCCGGGGCCGGTGCCACGCCGAGGAAGAGAGCGCGTTTCGCACGCCCTTCCAGCGGGACCGGGACCGGATCATCCATTCCTCGGCCTTCCGCCGGCTCAAGCACAAGACGCAGGTCTTCGTCGAGCACGAGGGCGATTACTTCCGCACCCGGCTGACCCATTCCATCGAGGTCGCGCAGGTCGCGCGGACCATCGCGCGGGTTCTCGGGCTGAACCAGGAACTGACAGAGGCGGTGGCGCTGGCCCATGACCTGGGCCACACCCCCTTCGGCCATACCGGCGAGGATGCGCTGGCCGAGGCCATGGCGCCCCATGGCGGCTTCGATCACAACGCCCAGGCGATCCGGATCGTCACCTCGCTCGAGCGGCACTACGCCGAGTTCGACGGGCTGAACCTGACCTGGGAGACGCTCGAGGGTATCGCCAAGCATAACGGGCCGGTCACGGGCGCGCTGCCCTACGCGCTGGCCGAGTACGACGCGCGCCATGACCTCGAGCTGCACACCCACGCCGCCGCCGAAGCGCAGGTCGCCGCCATCGCCGACGACATCGCCTACAACAACCATGACCTGATGGACGGGCTGCAGGCCGGCCTGTTCACCGAGGACGAGATCTGCGGGCTGCCGATCGTGGGCGACTGTTTCGCCGAGGTCGACCGCCGCTATCCCGAAACCGACGCGATCCGCCGCCGCCACGAGGCACTGCGCCGGGTCTTCGGCGTCATGGTCGAGGACGTGATCGCGGAAAGCCAACGCCTGATCGCCGCCGCCGCGCCCGACAGCCCGGGCGCGGTGCGCGCCCTCGGCCATCCGGTGGTGCGCTTTTCCGGGCCGCTCTGGGAAGATCTGAACGCGATCCGTGCCTTCCTCTTCGAACGGATGTACCGTGCCCCCGCGGTGGTGCGCATGCGCCAGGAGGTCACCTCCGTCGTGGCGGAGCTTTTCCCGCTCTATCTCGCGCGGACGGATCTCCTGCCCGAGATGTGGCAGGCAGACGTGGCGGGCGCGCCGGACAGGACCGCCGTGGCGCGGATCGTCTGCGACTACATCGCCGGGATGACGGACCGCTTCGCGCTGCAGGAACATGCCCGCCTGATCGCCCCGGTCTGACGCGCGCCGGGGCCGGGGCAGGCCATTGACCCTGACCGGCCCCGTGGTAAACCCCGCGGCGAGACACAGGATGGCAGACATGAACCTCTTTTCCGAACTCCATCACCTCGTGATCGGCAGCCTGAACGACATGGTGGCCGAAGGCGCGCTGCCCGACGGCCTCGATTTCGCCAATGTCGCGGTGGAGCCGCCGCGCGACCCGGCACATGGCGACATGGCCACGAATGCCGCGATGGTGCTGGCCAAGCCCGCGGGCCTGAAGCCGCGCGACATCGCCGCCGGCCTGGCCGACAAGCTGGCCGCCGACCCGCGCATCGCGGTGGCCGAGGTGGCCGGGCCCGGCTTCCTGAACCTGCGGCTCGAGCCCGCCGCCTGGCATCGGGTGGTCGCCGCCGCGCTGACCGCCGGGGCGGGCTTCGGCGCCTCGCGGATGGGGCAGGGCCGGAAGGTCAACGTGGAATACGTCTCGGCCAACCCGACCGGGCCGCTGCATGTCGGTCACACCCGCGGCGCCGTCTTCGGCGACGCGCTGGCGAGCCTGCTGGATTTCGCGGGTTACGCGGTGACGCGGGAATACTACATCAACGACGGCGGCGCGCAGGTCGACGTGCTCGCCCGGTCCGTTTACCTGCGCTATCTCGAGGCGCTGGGCCAGCAGGTCGCCTTCGAGGACGGCACCTATCCCGGCGACTACCTGATCCCGGTGGGCGAGGCGCTGGCCGAGGAGGTCGGCGCGCGCTGGGTCGACCAGCCGGAATCGGTCTGGCTGGCCGAGATCCGCGATTTCGCCACCCTGAAGATGATGGACATGATCCGCGCCGATCTCGCCGTGCTCGGCGTCGAGATGGACGTCTTCTACAGCGAAAAGTCGCTCTACGGCACCGGCCGCATCGAGGAGGCGCTGTCCGAGCTCGAGGAGCAGGGACTGATCTATACCGGCGTGCTGGAGCCGCCCAAGGGCAAGACGCCCGAGGACTGGGAGCCGCGCGAGCAGACGCTGTTCCGCTCCACCGCGCATGGCGACGATGTGGACCGCCCGATCCGCAAGTCGGACGGGTCCTGGACCTATTTCGCCCCGGACATCGCCTATCACTACGACAAGATCGACCGCGGCTTCGACGAGCTGATCGACGTCTTCGGTGCAGATCACGGCGGTTACGTCAAGCGGATGAAGGCCGCGGTCTCGGCGCTGTCGAACGGGCGGGTGCCGCTCGACGTCAAGCTCTGCCAGCTGGTGAAGCTTTACAAGAACGGCGAACCCTTCAAGATGTCCAAGCGGGCCGGCACCTTCGTGACGCTCCGCGACGTGGTCGAGCAGGTCGGCCCGGACGTCACCCGCTTCGTGATGCTGACGCGCAAGAACGATGCGCCGCTGGACTTCGATTTCGACAAGGTGCTGGAGCAGTCGAAGGACAACCCGGTCTTCTACGTGCAATACGCCCATGCGCGGGTCTGCTCGGTGCTGCGCAAGGCCGCGGCCGCGGGCATCGCCGTGGACGATGCCGGCCTGGCCGCGCTCGACCTCTCGGACCTCGCCCACGAGGCGGAGATCGCGCTCGCCAAGAAGATCGGCGAATGGCCGCGGCTGGTGGAAATCGCCGCGCGCCACCATGAGCCGCACAGGGTGGCCTTCTACCTCTACGAGCTGGCCAGCGAGCTGCACGCGCTCTGGAACCGGGGCAATGACGACCCGTCGCTGCGCTTCCTGCAAGAGGACGCCCCCGAGACGAGCCGGACAAAAATCGCCCTGATTCGCGCCACCGCCGTTGTTATTTCGGCTGGTCTTGGTATTCTTGGGGTGACCCCGGTCGAGGAAATGCGCTGACAGGCACTGCGATCGGCGCGGCCGGGCTCGAGCAGGCAAAGCCACGCGAAAACAAGCGGGCGCTGAACGAGGCTGAGCGATGGCTGACATGGATTACGATGACGATGGGGCCGATGCGCCGACGACGGGCGCCCTGACGGCCGTTGTCAACTGGACGGGCGCGGCCCTGTCGGTCGGACTCGTGGTGGGGCTTTCGATCTGGGGCTACCAGCTGACCATGCGCGACGTGAGCGAGGTGCCGGTGATCCGGGCCCTCGAGGGTCCGATGCGCGAGGCGCCGGAAGATCCCGGCGGAATGGCGGCCGATCACCAGGGGCTGGCGGTGAACGCGGTGCAGGCCGATGGCGGCGTCGAGGAGCCCCCCAACCGGGTCGTGCTGGCCCCCGATCCCATCGACCTGACCGAGGAAGACAAGCCGCGCGGGGCGCTCCGCCCGCCCAGCCGCGAGGACGCCATCGCCGAGGGCGTCAGCATCCCCGAGGCGATCCGCATCGCCGAGGCCGAACGCATGGGGCGCGAATTCCCCGATCCCGGGCCGCTGGGTGTGAGCCTCGCCGAGGAAAGCGTCACGCCGGTGCCGGACGCAGCGGCAAGCACGGAGACAAGCGCAGACGCGGCCGCGGCGGACAGCCCCGACATCCTGTCGACAAGCGTGCCGGGGCTGCGCCGGTCGCCCCGGCCCGCGCCGCGCCCGGAAATGGACATCGCCGCGCGCCAGAACCTGGGTGCGGCGGATCGCGTGGGCCCGGCAAGGATCGAACTGGATCCGGCGGCGCTTGCGGCGGGCACGCGGCTTGCGCAGCTGGGCGCCTTCGACGACGCCGAGACCGCGCGCGCCGAATGGGACCGCCTGGTCGCGGCCCATGACGATTTGCTCGCTGACAAGCAGCGTGTCGTCCAGAAGGCCGAAAGCGGCGGACGGGTCTTTTACCGGCTGCGGGTCGTGGGGTTCGACGGTGTCGACGACTCGCGCCGCTTCTGCTCGGCGCTGCTGGCCCGCGACACGGCCTGCATACCGGTGACCGCACGCTGATGGGCGCCGGGGCCTCGATCCTCGGCCTGGCGGGCGAGGAGCTGACGGAGGCCGAACGCCGCTTCTTCGCCGAGGCGGCGCCATGGGGCTTCATCCTGTTCGATCGCAACCTGCGCGACGCCGCGCAGATCCGCCGGCTGACGGATGAACTCCGCGCGGCCGTCGGGCGCGACGCCCCGATCTTCATCGACCAGGAGGGCGGACGCGTCGCGCGGCTGGGTCCGCCCCTGGCCCGCGCCTGGCCGGCGCCGCTCGACCAGATGGCGATGGTCGCGCCCGCCCGTGCCGCGCGGGCCATGTGGCTGCGCTATCGCCTGATCGCGGCGGAACTCGCCGCGCTCGGCATCGACGCCAACTGCGCGCCGATTGCCGATATCGCCACGCCGGAAACCCACCCGGTTCTGCGGAACCGCTGTTACGGGAGCGATCCGGACACCGTGGCGCGCGCCGGGCGGGCCGTGGCCGATGGCTGCCTGGCCGGCGGCGTTCTGCCGGTTCTCAAGCACATTCCCGGTCATGGCCGCGCCACCGCCGACAGCCACCTCGAACTGCCGCGGGTCAGCGCGGAGCATGCAATGCTCGCGGCGACGGATTTCGCCGCCTTCCGGGCGCTCGCCGACCTGCCTCTCGGCATGACGGCGCATATCGTCTATGAAGGGATCGACCCGGAGCGCCCCGCGACCGAAAGCGCCGCGGTGGTCGCGTTGATCCGGGACGAGATCGGCTTCGACGGTGTGCTGATGACCGACGACATATCCATGTCCGCCCTCAGCGGCGGGATCGGCGCCCGCGCGGCCCGTGCGATGGCTGCCGGCTGCGACATGATCCTGCACTGCAACGGCGACATGGCCGAGATGGAGGCCGTCGCGGCGGCCGCCGGGCCGCTTTCGGAACCCGCGGCGCTGCGGGCCGCCCGGGCCGTGTCCGCGCGCCGCCCCCCCGAGCCGGCCGATCTCGACCTGCTCGACGCCGAATACCGGGGACTGCTGGCCGGGGCCGCCGATGGCTGAGCCGCAGGACGACTGGGACGCCGAACCCGACAGCGTCGCCGCCCGCCGCGAGGCAGAGGCGCTGATCGTCGACGTGGAGGGCTACGAGGGGCCCCTGGACCTGCTGCTCACGCTCTCGCGCACCCAGAAGGTGGACCTGCGGAAGATCTCGGTCTTGCAGCTGGCCGAGCAATACCTGCGCTTCGTCGAGGAGGCCAAGCGCCTGCGGATCGAACTCGCGGCCGACTACCTCGTGATGGCGGCCTGGCTCGCCTTTCTGAAATCCCGGCTCCTGCTGCCCCCCGACCCGACCGAGGACGGCCCCAGCGGCGAGGAACTGGCCGCGCATCTCGCGTTCCAGCTCGAGCGGCTCCAGGCCATGCGCGAGGCGGCCGCGAAGCTGATGGCGCGCGACCAGCTGGGGCGCGACACCTTCGCGCGCGGCCTGCCGGAAGACGTCACGCGGATTCGCCGCGTGGAATACAGCGCCACGCTGCTCGACCTGATGCAGGGCTATGCGCGGGTCCGGACGCGTGACGATTTCCGCCCCTACGTCATGGACCGGGAGGCGGTCTTCACCATGGAAGAGGCGCTGAACCAGATGCGGAGCCTTATCGGCTTCGCCGGTGACTGGACCGACCTGGCCAGCTATCTCCCCGAGGGCTGGGCGATGGACCCGGCCAAGCGGCGCTCGGCCACGGCCTCGACGTTCGCGGCCTCTCTGGAACTCGCGAAGCGGGGCGAGGTAGAACTGGCCCAGGACGAGACCTTCGCCCCCATTCGCCTGAGACGGAGGACGGACGCCCATGGCGGCTGAGAACGACACTGCGGCCGAGGAAGAGGAGAGCCTGTTTCAGGCCCCGCCCATGGCCGAGCAGGAGCGCATGGTCGAGGCGATCCTCTTCGCCACGGCCGAGCCGATCACCGCGCGCGAGATCGCGGACCGGCTGCCCCATGGCTGTGACGCGGCCGAGGCGCTGGCCCATCTGAAGAAGCGCTACGAGGGGCGCGGGGTGCAGCTGCGCCGCGTTGGCGATGCCTGGGCGATGCGCACGGCGTCCGATCTCGGCTTCCTGATGCAGAAAGAGACGGTCGAGACCCGCAAGCTCAGCCGCGCGGCGATCGAGACGCTGGCGATCATCGCCTACCACCAGCCCGTCACCCGCGCCGAGATCGAGGAAATCCGGGGCGTTTCGGTCAGCCGGGGCACCATCGACCTCTTGATGGAGATGGAGTGGATCCGCTTCGGCCGCCGGCGCATGACGCCGGGCCGGCCCGTCACTTTCGTCGTCACGCAGGATTTCCTCGATCATTTCGGTCTCGAGTCGGCGCGCGACCTGCCCGGCCTGAAGGAACTGCGCTCGGCCGGGCTGCTGGAAAGCCGGCCGCCACCCGGCAACATGCCGGGGATGCCCGACGCGGGGGACGAGGACGTGGACGGCGACGACATCGCCCCCGAGGATCAGTCGGACATGTTCGACTAGGGCCGGGGCACCGCGCCTCAGGCGGCGCGGAAGTGCTTGGAAAGCTTCAGCCCCTGGCCCTGGTAGTTGGACGCGATCTCGGCGCCGTAAAGCCGGGCGGGCACCGCGGCCATGCGTTCGTAGACGAGCCGTCCGACCGTCTGGCCGTGTTCCAGGACGAAGGGAGCCTCGTGGCAGCGCACCTCGAGGACGCCGCGCGATCCGGCGCCGCCGGCGGCGTCATGGCCGAAGCCGGGATCGAAGAAGCCCGCGTAATGCACCCGGAACTCCCCCACCATGGCGAGGTAGGGCGCCATCTCCGCGGCGCAGTCGGGCGGGATGGTGACGGCCTCGCGGCTGACGAGGATGTAGAAGGCGCCGGGATCGAGGATGATGTGGCGCCGGTCCGTCCGGATCGGGTCCCAGAACTCGGCCGGGTCGTAGGCCCCGATCCGGTCAAGGTCGATCACGCCGGTATGGGGTCGCGCCTGCCAGCCGACGAGCCCGTCCGCGCCCGGCTCCAGGTCGACCGAGAAGCCAAGCCCCCCATCGATCCGCGCCTCGCCGGAGACCAGCCCCACATCGGCCTGCAGCCGCTTTAGCGCCGCGTCTTCCAGCACCGCCTGGCCACGGCGGAAGCGGATCTGGTTGAGCCGCATGCCGGGGCGCACCAGAACCGAGAAGCTGCGCGGGCAGATCTCGGCATAGAGGGGGCCGTCATAGCCGGCCGGTATCCGGTCGAATTCGGTTCCGTTATCGGTGATGAGGCGGGTCAGCAGGTCGAGCCGCCCGGTCGAGCTCTTGGCGTTGGCGACGGCCTGCACGCCCACGGGCAGGGTCAGCCGCTCCATCAGCTTGACGACGTAGACACAGCCCTTTTCCAGCACCGCGCCGTCGCCAAGGGCGATCTCGTGCATGCCGAACTCTTCCAGCCGCCCGGCGACGCTGCGGCTCTGCCCGGCGAGGAACGAGGCGCGCACGCGCCAGGCGGTCGCGCCGAGGCGAAGGTCGAGACTGGCAGGCTGGATCTGGGCGTCGGGAATGGCGGTGTCGGCGCCGATGGCGCCGCCGTCGATCAGGCCGCGGATTTCCTGGAAAGGCAGGACGCCGGTGCCGCCTGTCATGATGCCGCCTCCGGCGTGATCTTCGGTAGATGGTCGGGCCGGCGAGATTCGAACTCGCGACCTTTCGTCCCCCAGACGAACGCGCTAACCAGGCTGCGCCACGGCCCGACGGGCGCCATACATATCTGATTTGCGCCGGTGCGCAAGCGCGAAGTCGCGGGCCGGCACGCCGTTTTCCCGATCATCCGCGCGCCGCGTCCTCGGACATGCGGTCGCGCAGTGCCTTGAGGCGGCGGTAGAGGTCGGTCACCTGCGCGCGGCGCGACGGATCGAGCTCGGCGAGCGTCTCGGGCGTGCTGCGCACCCGCTTGAGAAAGGCGGGAATGGCCTGCGCCGGTTCGGCGCCGTCGTCCTCGGGATCGGCGGGGATCGCGGCCATGGCCGGGGCGGTGGTCTCGGTCACGGGGGGCGGCGCCGCGGGCTCGGCCGGCCGGGCCGGGGCGGGCTGCGCGAAGGGCAGTTCGGGCGCTTCGTTTTCGGCCGCATGTCCGGCCGCTGCGGGCGACGGGGCAGGGGCGGTGGCCGGCGCCGCGGGCTGCGCCGGGGCGGCGGGCCGGGTATCCGTCGTCTCGGGCTGGTCCTGACCCTCGGCGCCGTTCACGGCCGGAGAGAGCGCCGCGACATGCTTGACGCCCTTTTCCCGCAGGATCTTCTGGACGCCGCGGATCGTGACGCCGTCTTCGTGCAGAAGTTTCTTGATCCCGCCCAGCAGGCGCATGTCGGACGGGCGGTAGTATCGCCGCCCGCCGGCGCGCTTGACCGGCTTGATCTGGCCGAACCGGCTTTCCCAGAAGCGCAGCACATGGGCCGGCGTGTCGAGCCACTCGGCCACTTCGCTGATGGTGCGGAACGCTTCGGGAGATTTCTTCATGGCTCGGCGCGCCCGGATCAGCGCCTGTTGCCCGCCGCGACCCGGTCCTTCATCAGATGCGACGGTCTGAAGCTGAGGACCCGGCGGGGCAGGATGGGCACTTCCTCGCCCGTCTTCGGGTTCCGACCCATGCGGGCGGATTTCTCGCGCACGCTAAATGTCCCGAAAGACGAGATTTTTACCGTCTCGCCCCGGACCAGCGCGTCGGACATGTGTTGCAGAACGCTCTCGACCAGATCGGCCGATTCATTGCGCGACAGGCCGACCTCGCGGAACACCGCTTCGCTGAGGTCCATGCGGGTTATTGTTTTTCCGCTCATCACGATCCCCCCTGAGAACGCGACGAGGATACGGAGAACGAAGTTTAGGAGTCAACATCAACGACTTGAAACACGGCGCATATTCGCTACCACCGCAGGACGACCGCCCCCCAGGCCAGTCCGCCGCCGATCGCTTCGGTCACGATCAGGTCGCCGGGCTTGATCTTGCCTTCGGCCTTGGCGACCGACAATGCGAGCGGAATCGAGGCCGCAGAGGTGTTGCCGTGATCCTGGACGGTGACCACCACGCGCTCCATCGGGACACCCATGCGGGCCGCCGTGGACTTGATGATCCGAAGGTTCGCCTGGTGGGGCACGATCCAGTCCACGTCGTCGCCCGAGAGCCCGGCCCGTTCGAGCGCGGTCTCGGCGGTATGGGCGAGTTTCTCGACGGCGTGGCGGAACACCTCGCGCCCTTCCATGCGAAGATACCCGGCCGTGCCGGTCGTCGAGACACCGCCGTCGACATAGAGGATATTGCGGTAGCGCCCGTCGGAATTGAGATCCACCGACAGGATGCCGCGATCGTCCGCGCCGCCGGGCTGCGCGTCGGCCTCGACCACCACGGCGCCGGCGCCGTCCCCGAACAGCACGCAGGTCGCGCGATCTTCCATGTCGAGGATGCGCGAGAAGGTCTCGGCGCCGATCACGAGCACGCGCTGCGCGATGCCGGACAGGATCATCGCGTGGGCATTGGCCAGCGCGTAGACGAACCCCGCGCAGACCGCCTGCAGGTCATAGGCGAAGCCGCCCGTCATGTTGAGCGCCGCCTGCACCTTGGTGGCGGTGGAGGGAAAGGTCAGGTCCGGGGTCGAGGTGGCGACCACGATACCGTCGATGTCCGCGGCGGTCAGGCCGGCATCGGCCAGGGCGGCCTCGGCCGCCCTGAGCGCGAGGTCCGAGGTGTTCTCGTCCTCGGCGGCAAAGTGACGCCGTTCGATGCCGGTCCGGGCCCGGATCCATTCGTCGCTGGTGTCCAGCGTCTTCTCGAAGTCGCTGTTGGGAACCACCCGCGCCGGCAGATAGTGCCCGACCCCCCGAACGACGGCTCGTGTTTTGGTCATTCTTGCGAACCGCTCTGAGTGCTGTCGTGGGCGGCATCTTTACGCGGCAGACTCCCGGATGCAACCCGTGCCGCGAGCCGCTCGGTGAAGCCCGTCTGCGCCAGCTTGAAGGCCAGCTTTATGGCCGCCGAGACCCCGGTCTCGTCGGCGGCGCCATGGGACTTGATGACCGTGCCGTTGAGCCCCAGGAACACGCCGCCATTGACGCGGCGCGGGTCGATGCGTTTCTGCAGCCGGCGCAGAGAGGTCATCGCGAAAAGCGCCCCGATCCGCGACAGCGGCGTGTGGCGGAAGGCGTCGGCCAGGAAGGCGCGGATCAGCGTCGCCGTTCCCTCGCCGGTCTTGAGCGCGATGTTGCCGGTGAACCCGTCGGTCACGATCACGTCGACCCGGTCAGAGGGGATGTCGCCGCCCTCGACGAAACCGACGAAGTCGAAATCGTTCTCTGGCGCGGCGCGCGAGATCAGGTCGTGGGCCGTCTTCAGCTCGGCCCGTCCCTTGTGTTCCTCGGTGCCGACGTTGAGCAACCCGATTCGCGGCTGCTGCAGCCCGAGGCCGTTGCGCGCATAGGAGGCGCCCATCAGCGCGAATTGCAGCAGGTCTTCCTCGTCGGCGCGCACATCGGCGCCGACGTCCAGCATGACGTTGAAGCCGCCGGGATTGCGCGAGGGCCAGAGACAGGCGATGGCCGGGCGGTTGACGCCCGGCGCCTTCTTCAGGCGCACCATCGACAGCGCCATCAGCGCGCCGGTGTTGCCGCAGGACACGCAGACCGTGGCCTCGCCTTCCCGGACCGAGTCGATCGCCGACCACATCGAGGTGCCCTTGCCGTGCCGCATGACGTGGCTCGGCTTCTCGTCCATCGACACCGCGCGATTGGCATCGCGGATCTCGCAACGGTCGGTGAGGCCGCGCTTGGCGACGAGGCGCGCGAGTTCCTCGGCGGGGCCGTGCAGGATGAAGCGTATATCGGGATTCTTGGCCGCGGACTTGGCCATGCCCGCGACCACGGCGGCCGCGCCCAGGTCTCCGCCCATGGCGTCGACCGAGATCACGGTGCCCGGTTTTTGCTCGGTTCTGGTGGTGCTCTGTGCCGTCATGCGCGGATGCGCCCGAAGGCGCTTACGCCGCGTCTTCGTCGTCCAGATCCACATCCTCGACCACGGCAACGATCTCGCGATCGTCGTAATGGCCGCAGGACGCGCAGACGTGATGCGGGCGCTTGAGCTCACCGCAGTTCGAGCACTCGTTCGGATTCGCGGCAGTCAGCGCGTCATGGGCGCGACGCTGGTTCCGGCGCGACCGCGTGACTTTATTCTGTGGGACAGCCATGTCTCATCCTCGGTTTATGGGGCAGGGCCCCCTGAATTCTGGGCGTTCTGTCAGGACCGCACCCGGTGCGACACCGCTCTCGATCCTCAGTGCAAACGAGGCCGGGAACATACTCGGATCGGCCGAATTCGCAAGCCCCTTTTCACGGGGCCTCCTTATTTCTTCTCGAGCTTCCTTTTCAAGTCCTCGAGACCCGCGAAGGGGCGGATCGCCTCGTCGGTGAGCGGTTCGGCGCCCTCGGGGGCGTAGACCTGCGCGCCATGTTCCGCCGCATCGGCGCGCGGGTAGAGCGGCATGGCCAGCGCCAGCGACTCGACCATCACCGCGCCGGGATCGATCACCGCGCCGAGCGGTTCGCGGGTTTCGTCCTCGGGCATCTCGGTCTCGCCGCCGTCGGGCAATGCCATGCCGGCGATGTAACGGCGCACCACTTTCTCGTCGATGCGGGTCGTCACCGGCTCCAGCGTGACGATGCAGGATTGGCGCACGGTCGCGCCGAGCTGGCCCTCGAGCACCCAGTCGCGCTTGCCCGCCGGGCGCAGCCGGCCGCCAAACCGCAGCTTGCGGATGTCGAGCGCCCCGAGCGCCTTGGCGATCCGCGCGCGGGCCTCGGCGTCGGGCGTGATCTCGAAAGGCGTCTCGCGGCGCTGCACGAGATCGGCGACCCGGATCGGGTGGCTGCAGGGAATCGACGCGTCGTCTTCGTTCTCGGGGGTCTCAGGCATCGGCCTCTCTCCGGGCGCCGCGCCGGGAACGCAGCGCATCTTCCTTGAACGTGGGGCCTCACTTCTGTAAGCGGATATAAAGGATTGGCAGGCAAGGCAAGGGGTCGGGCATGATCACGCTTTCGACGACCGGACGGGCAATCGCCGTGGTCGTGGCGCTGGCCGCGCTATCCGCCTGCAGTGCGCAATACCGCAATCACGGCTACACCCCGACCGACCGCGAACTGGCCGGCATCGAGGTCGGCGTGGACACGCGCGAGAGCGTCGCCGAAGAGATCGGGCGCCCGGTCTCGCGCGGACTTCTGCAGGAGTCGGGCTGGTATTACGTCCAGAGCCGCGTGCGCCATTTCGCCTACCGCCCCCCCGAAGAGGTGGAGCGCGAGGTCGTCGCCATTTCCTTCGACCGATCGGACCGCGTCGCCAATATTGAGCGCTTCGGGCTCGAAGCGGGCCGGGTGGTGCCGCTGTCGCGCCGGGTGACCGACACCAATATCAGCGGGATTTCCCTGATCGAGCAGCTTCTGCGCAACTTCGGCCGGATCAATGTCGGAGAGGCGCTGGCGGGCGAGCGTTAACCGGCCGCCGGCTCGAAGCGGAGCGCGACGCCGTTCATGCAGTAACGCAGCCCGGTCGGCGCGGGCCCGTCGGGGAAGACGTGCCCCAGATGGGCCGCGCAGCGGGCGCAATGCACTTCCGTGCGCCGCATGAACCAGGAATTGTCCTCGCGCTCGCCCACGGCGGCCTCCGACAGCGGCCGGGTGAAAGAGGGCCAGCCGGTGCCCGAGTCGAACTTGTCCCCCGCATCGAAGAGCGCCGCCCCGCAGCAGATGCAGCGGAACGTGCCGGGCGCCTTCGGGAAATCGTCATGGGTGAAGGCGCGCTCGGTCGCGCCCTTGCGGGTGACCCGGTAGGCCAGCTCGGAGAGCTCTTCACGCCATTCGGCGTCCGACTTGACAACTTTCTCCGTCATCTGTGCAATTTCTCCTGTCAAATCCCTGTCACGCTCTTTGTGCAGGACTGCGCCCAAGGATAAAGCTAGGCCGGCGCGGGCGGCGCGCCAAGGGCAGCGTGGAGGTCAGGAGATATGCGGGCATTCTCAAGAGGACGGTACGCGGCGCGTTTCGCCAGCACGCCGGCCGATGTCGAGGCGGCGCAGCGGCTGCGCTATCGCAGCTTCATCGCTGGACGGGGCGCGGCCACGGACGGCGATCGCGCGGACGGGCTGGAACGGGACCGGTTCGACGATCGCTGCACCCACGTGCTGGTCGAGGACACGCGCAGCGGCCGGCTCGTCTGCTGCTTCCGGCTGCTGCACCTCGCGCGCGGGGCCGAGATCGCAGAGAGCTACGCCGCCCAGTATTACGAGCTGTCGCGCCTCGCCGCCTTCGACGGGCCGATGGTCGAGATGGGCCGATTCTGCATCGACCCGGACGTGCGCGATCCGGACGTTCTGCGCGTGGCCTGGGCGGCGATGACCCGCTACGTCGACGAGCGGGGCGTGGAGATGCTCTTCGGCTGCTCGTCGTTCCAGGGTACCGAGGCCGAGGCCTACATGGACGCCTTCGCGCTGCTCAAGGATCGCCACCTTGCGCCCAAGCGCTGGCTGCCGCGGGTCAAGGCGCCGGCGGTGTTCCAGTTCGCGCGGCGGCTGCGGCTGCGCAAGCCGGACCTGAAACTGGCCATGCAGAAAATGCCGCCCCTGCTGCGCACCTATCTCGTGATGGGCGGCTGGGTGTCGGACCACGCCGTGGTCGACCGCGACCTGAACACGCTGCACGTCTTCACCGGGCTCGAGATCCGCGCGATCCCGCCGACGCGTGCGCGGCTCTTGCGCGCGGCTGCGGGATAGACGCCCCCCGCGGGGCCGCGCCTTTCAGCCGCCGGTGTGGCTCATATGGCGTGACATCTGGCCCCCGACCTGCTGGCGCGAATAGTCGAAGTCGTGCCCCCTGGGCTTGCGCGCGATGGCGGCGCGGATCGCCTCGACGAGTGGCGCGTCATCCTCGGGATGGGCGCGCAGGGGCGCGCGAAGATCGGCCATGTCCTCCTGGCCGAGACACATGTAGAGCTCGCCCGTGCAGGTCAGCCGCACGCGGTTGCAGCTCTCGCAGAAATTATGGGTGAGCGGCGTGATGAAGCCGATCTTCTGCCCGGTCTCGGCAAGCCGCACATAGCGGGCGGGGCCGCCGGTGTTCTCGGCCAGGTCGATGGTGGTGAAGCGCTCTTCGAGGCGGGCGCGAAGATCCTTGAGCGGCCAGTACTGGTCGAGCCGATCCTCGTTGCCGAGATCGCCCATGGGCATCACCTCGATGAAGGTCAGGTCCATGCCCCGCCCGGCGCACCAGTCCACGAGGGTGAACAACTCGTCCTCGTTGAAACCCTTGAGCGCGACGGTGTTGATCTTGACGCGCATCCCCGCTTCCTGCGCGGCCTCGATCCCGTCCAGCACCTGGGGCAGGCGTCCCCAGCGGGTGATGTCGGCGAATTTCTTCTCGTCGAGCGTGTCGAGCGAGATGTTGACCCGCTTGACCCCGAGGGCCGCGAGATCCTGCGCGAAGCGGCGCAGCTGCGATCCGTTGGTGGTCAGCGTCAGTTCCCGCAGCGCGCCCGAGTCCAGATGGCGGGCCATCGACTCGAAGAACGTCATGATGCCGCGACGGACCAGCGGCTCGCCCCCGGTGATCCGCAGCTTCTCAACCCCGAGACCGACGAAGGCCGAGCACATGCGGTCGAGCTCTTCCAGCGTCAGGAGTTCCTTCTTGGGCAGGAACGTCATGTTTTCCGCCATGCAATACACGCAGCGGAAATCGCAGCGGTCGGTGACGGAAACCCGCAGGTAATTGATCGGGCGGGCAAACGGGTCGATGAGCGGTGCCTGGGTCATGGCGGCAATCTAGGCGCGGTTCGGGTCCGGGGCAAGGCGCGAGAGATGCGTTGCGAGGCGCGGGGGCAGCGCCTAGGCTGCGGATCATGAGACATGTGTCCTGGATCGGGCCGGCGGCGCTGATGGTGCTGGCCGGCTGTGCCTGGCAGGCGGCCCCGCCGCCTGACGCTGCGTCGTCCCCGCAAGACGTTGCGGTCGAAACCCCGGATGACGGCACGGCGCGGCCCGCGCCCCGGCCGGCAGCGCCCGACGGGGTGCTCGGGCGCACGGTGGCCTCGCTCGGCGATGTTGGGGAGCCCGGGCTCTGGCTGAAGACGCCCCTCGTCGGCAGCGAACGGCCGGGCCGCGTGGAAAGGATCGGCACCGGCGATGCCGTCTCGGTGACCCTGCGCCCGCTGGCCGAGGGCGGCGGCGGACAGCTTTCGCTGCAGGCGATGCAGGCGCTCGGCTTGCCGCTGACGGCGCTGCCCGAAGTGATCGTCTACGCGGAATGAGCGCGCCCGGGCAGCGGCTGATCCCGGCCCTTGGCGACTGGGACACGATGCGGGAGAGCTTTCGCTGGCCGCGGCCCGCGCGGTTCAGCATCGCCGATGCCTGTTGCGAGGACTGGGCCGCGGTTGCGCCCGACCGGGTCGCCGTCATCCAGGTCACCGAGAGCGGCGCGCGCCGGGCGCTGACCTATGGCGGGCTGTCGGACCAGTCGAACCGGCTGGCGCACGCGCTGGCCGCCCGCGGCATCGGGCGGGGCGACCGGGTCGGCGTGCTGCTCGCGCAGGCCCCCGAAGTGCTGGTCACCCATATGGCGGCCTACAAGCTCGGCGCGATCGTCCTGCCGCTTTTCACCCTGTTCGGCGCGGACGCGCTGCGCTACCGGCTTGCCGACAGCGGGGCGGCGGCGGTCATCACCGATGCCGCGAACCTGGACAAGCTCATGGCGGTGCGCGGCGATCTTCCGGGGCTCTCGACCGTCATCTCGCTCGACGGGGCCGGGGAGGAGGCGCTCGGCTGGCAGGACCTTCTGGCCGCGGCCTCCGGGGCCCCGGTGCGGGCCGAGACCACGCCGGACGACCCGGCGGTGCTGATCTACACATCCGGCACCACCGGGCCGCCCAAGGGCGCGCTGCATGCACATCGCTTCCTGCTGGGGCACCTGCCGTCGATAGAACTGCATCACGAGGGCTTCCCCCAGCCCGGGGATTGCGGCTGGACCCCGGCGGACTGGGCGTGGATCGGCGGGCTCATGGATATGGCGATGCCATGTCTCTACTACGGCGTGCCGCTGGTGGCCCATCGCATGGCGAAGTTCGACCCGGCCGCGGCCTGGGCGCTGATCCGGCGCGAAAAGATCCGCAACCTGTTCCTGCCGCCCACCGCGCTGAAGCTGATGCGCGCGGCGCCGGTGCCCGAAGGCTTCGGTATCCGCACGATCGGATCGGGCGGCGAGTCGCTCGGCGCCGAGATGCTGGACTGGGCACAGGGAACGCTGGGCGTCGGCATCAACGAGTTCTACGGGCAGACCGAATGCAATCTCGTGCTGGCCAGCTGCCACGGCACGATGGAGGTTCGGCCGGGATCGATGGGCAAGCCGGTGCCGGGCCATGACGTGGCGATCATCGACGACGCAGGGCGCGTGCTGGCGCCGGGCGAGACCGGCGAGATCGCGGTGCGCCGGCCGAACCCGGCGATGTTTCTCGGCTACTGGAACCAGCCCGAGAAGACGGCAGAGAAATTCGTCGGCGACTGGATGCGCACGGGCGACATGGGCATCTGCGACGCGGACGGGTATTTCACCTTCGTCGCCCGCGACGATGACGTGATCACCTCGGCCGGCTACCGAATCGGGCCGGGCGAGATCGAAAGCTGTCTCGCCGGGCACCCCGACGTCGTGATGGCCGCGGCGGTGGGGGTCCCCGACCCGGTGCGGACGGAAGTCGTGCAGGCCTTCGTGGTGCTGCGCGAGGGGGCACGGGCCGAGGGGATGGAACCGGCGCTGATAGACCGGGTGCGCAGCCGGGTCTCGCCCCATGTCGCCCCGCGCCGCGTCTACGTCATCGACGAGATGCCGATGACGGCGACCGGCAAGATCATGCGCCGTGCGCTGCGCAGGAAAGCCGTTTCCGAAGAATAGCCTGCGGGCCGGTCTTCACTCGACGGTCACGGACTTGGCGAGGTTGCGCGGCTGGTCGACATCCGTGCCCTTGTTCACCGCCGCGTGGTAGGCCAGCAGCTGGGCCGGCAGCGCGTAAAGCATCGGCGCGAAGACCGGGTCCGTCTCGGGCAGGGTGATCGCGCGCCAGACGCCGTCGCCGGCCTCCGTGACGCCGGCGGCGTCCGAGATCAGCAGCACCTTGCCCTTGCGCGCCATCACCTCCTGCATGTTCGAGACCGTCTTGTCGAACAGCGCGTCGCGCGGCGCGAAAACCACCACCGGCACCTTCTTGTCGATCAACGCGATGGGGCCGTGCTTCAGTTCGCCCGATGCATAACCTTCGGCGTGTAAATAGCTGATTTCCTTTAGCTTCAGGGCGCCTTCAAGGGCGATCGGGAACATCGGGCCACGCCCGAGGAACAGCACGTCATGGGCCTCGGAGACGCGGATCGCGGCCTGGCGGATCGTCTCTTCCTGGGCGAGCGCGGCATTCATCTGGCCCGGCACACGCCGCAGCGAGTCGACGAGTGCCTGGTGCCGCTCGGGGGTCAGATGGCCCCGGTCGGTGCCGGCGCGCAGCGCCAGCGCCGCCAGCACCGCGAGCTGGCAGGTGAACGCCTTGGTCGAGGCGACGCCGATCTCGGTCCCGGCCAGGATCGGCAGGGCCAGGTCGCTTTCCCGCGCGATGGTCGACGTGGTGACGTTGACGACTGAGACCACCGCCGCCACCTTCCCGCGCACATGGCGCAGCGCGGCCAGCGTGTCGGCGGTTTCGCCGGACTGGCTGACGAAGACGGCGATGGATTTCGACGAGAGCGGGGGTTCGCGGTAGCGATACTCCGAGGCGATATCGATATCCGCCGGCAGGCCCGCGATCTGCTCGAACCAGTATTTCGCCACCGCGCAGGCGTAAAAGGCCGTGCCGCAGGCCACCAGGGTGATCCGGTCCGCCCCGGCGAAGTCGAGATCGCCATCGGGCAGACGGATATCGGTGCCTTCGCCCGAGAGGTAATGGGCGATGGCGTTACCCACCACGGTCGGCTGCTCGTGGATTTCCTTTTCCATGTAATGGCGGTAGCGGCCCTTTTCCGCCGCCGAGAGGTCGAGGTGAATGACCTGCATCTCGCGCGAGACCGGATGGCCGTCGAAATCCAGTATCTCGGCCCCGGCCCGGGTGATGATGGCCCAGTCGCCTTCCTCGAGATAGGTGATGCGGTCCGTCATGGGCGCCAGCGCCAGCGCATCGGACCCCACGAACATCTCGCCGTCGCCATGCCCGATGGCCAGCGGCGATCCCTTGCGCGCCGCGATCAGCAGATCCTCCTCGCCCTCGAAGAGAAAGACCAGCGCGAAGGCGCCTTCGAGCGCGCGGATCGTCTCGGCGGCGGCGTCGCGCACCGGCAGGCCGTCCTCGATATGCGCGCGCATCAGGATCGCGACGGTTTCGGTATCGGTCTCGGTTTCGAAGCTGTAGCCCCGGGCTTCGAGATCGCTGCGCAGGCTGCGGAAATTCTCGATGATCCCGTTATGCACCACCGCCACCGGGCCCGAGACATGGGGATGCGCGTTGGTCGTGCTCGGGGCGCCGTGCGTGGCCCAGCGTGTATGGCCGATCCCGGCCCGCCCCCGCAGGGGCTCGTGCACCAGCGCGTCCGAGAGATTGACCAGCTTTCCCATGGCGCGACGCCGGTCCAGGCGACCCGCCTGGACCGTCGCGATGCCGGCACTGTCATAGCCGCGGTATTCCAGCCGTTTCAGCCCGTCCAGCAGCATCGGCGCCGCTTCGTGATTGCCCAGAACGCCTACGATCCCGCACATGGTGTCACCCTTTCCTCAATTCGTCTTCCGGGCCTTGATGGCGCGCAGCCGCTCGATGAGGCGGATGCCGAGGCCCGGTTTGTTGCTTTGCTTGCCGCGGGCGATGGCGAGCGCGCCGTCGGGCACGTCCTCGGTGATCACCGACCCTGACCCGGTCATCGCCCGCGCGCCGATATTGACGGGGGCAACCAGCATGGTGCTCGACCCGATGAAGGCGTCCGCGCCGATCTCGGTGCGATGCTTCATCACCCCGTCATAGTTGCAGGTGATGGTGCCCGCCCCGATATTGCTGCGCGCGCCCACATGGGCATCGCCGATATAGGTCAGGTGGTTGACCTTCGCACCGTCGTCGATCACGGCGTTCTTGACCTCGACGAAGTTCCCGACATGCACGTCGTTGGCCAGTTCCGCGCCCGGGCGCAGCCGGGCGAAGGGGCCGACGGTCGCGCCGTGGCTGACATGGCAGCCCTCGAGATGGCAGAAGCCCCGGATCTCGGCGCCGGACTCGACCGTGACGCCGGGGCCGAAGATCACGTTCGGCCCGATGACCGTGTCCCGGCCGATCACCGTGTCATGGGCGAAGAACACGGTCTCGGGCGCGGTGAGGGTGACGCCGCCGGCCATCGCCTCGGTCCGCGCGCGGTCCTGGAAGACGGCCTCGGCACGGGCCAGGTCGGCGCGGGTGTTGACGCCCAGCGTCTCGGCCTCGTCACACCGGATCGCCGTGCAGGAGAGGCCCCGCAAATTGGCCAGCCCCACAATGTCGGTGAGGTAATACTCACCCGCGGCATTGTCGTTGCCGATGGCGCCGACAAGCGTGGAAAGGGTTTCGGCGCTCGCACAGATCACGCCGGAATTACAGAGCTTTATCGCCCGCTCTTCATCCGTTGCATCCTTCGCCTCGACGATGCGGGTCAGCCGGTCGCCATCCATCACCAGCCGCCCGTACCGGCCGGGTTCTGCGGCTTCGAATCCGAGGACAACGACGTCGTGCCCGGCCTGCCGCGCCTCGCGCATCGCCGCGAGCGTCTCGGGGCGGATGAAGGGCGTGTCCCCGAAGAGCACGACAGCGTCGCCGGCGAATCCCGACAGGGCCGGCATCGCCTGGGCCACGGCGTGGCCGGTGCCGAGCTGTTCTTCCTGTGTGACGGTGATCGCCTCGGGATCATGGGCGCGGGCGGCATCGGCGACCGCGGCGCCGCCATGCCCGGCCACCACCACGGTCCGCGCGGCCTCGAGCGCGCGGCCGGCTTCCATCGCGTGGACGAGCAGCGGCGCGCCCGCGAGCCTGTGCAGGACCTTCGGCGTATCGGAGAGCATTCTCGTGCCCTGGCCCGCGGCCAGGATAATCAGCGCTGTCGGCATGTGTTGTGTCTTCAATTTCCTTTCCGCCCCTTTTATCTGGTGTCGGACCCGGCGCAAGGCCGGGGCGGCGCGGGGCCGCATCAAGATTGTTTACGGCGGATTACAGCCTCGGCGGCTTCCCGCCGAGGAAAGGGGCGCCATGCGCACGGTGATCTTCGACCTGGACGGCACGCTCGCGGATACGAGCGGCGATCTGATCGCGGCGGCGAATGCCTGTTTCCGCGACATGGGCCAGCACGGCCTGCTGGACCCGGCGCGCGACCGGCTGACCGCGTTCCGCGGCGGGCGCGCGATGCTGCGGTTGGGCCTGGAGCGCCGCGGCCTGCCATGGTCAGAGGCCGACGTTGATGCCGCCTATCCGCGCCTGCTCGAGGCCTACGAAGCCGATATCGACCGGCACACGCGGCTCTATCCCGGCGCGCTCGCCGCGGTGGAGGGGTTGGCGACGGCCGGCTACCGGGTCGGCATATGCACCAACAAGCCCGCCGCGCTGGCCGAGCTTCTGCTCGATCGGCTGGGGGTGCGGGACCGCTTCGCGTCGATGATCGGGGCCGACACGCTGCCGGTGCGCAAGCCCGACCCGGCACCCTACCTGGCGGCCGTGGAACGGGCCGGGGGGGCGGTCGCAAGCTCGCTGCTGGTGGGCGATACCGAGACCGACCGCGAAACCGCGCGCGCGGCCGGCGTGCCCTGCATCCTCGTCGCGTTCGGCCCCGAGGGGCCGGGGCTCGCGCGGCTCGACCCGGAGGCGTTGCTCGGGCATTACGACGATCTCGGCCGGGTGGTCGCGGGGCTGATCGGCTGAGGCGCTTGGCCCTTGACCGCCGGGCGGGGCGGGCGCAGTCTTTGCCCGCCGGCGAGGAGCGCAACGCCCATGACAGACAGCTTCGAGGGGAATTTCACCCAGCAGGAGCCGATCCCCGAGGAGGCGATCGACGCCGCGCTCGGCGTGCTGCGCTCTGGCCGGCTGCACCGCTACAACACCGATCCCGGCGAGATCGGCGAGACCGCGCAGCTCGAGCTTGATTTCGCGGCGATGACCGGCGCGCGCTACTGCCTCGCGGTGACCTCGGGCGGCTACGCGCTCGCCACCGCGCTCAGGGCGCTTGGGGTCGGCCCCGGAGACAGGGTGCTGACGAACGCCTTCACCCTGGCGCCGGTGCCCGGCGCCATCGCCAGCGTCGGCGCGACACCGGTCCTGGTCGAGGTCACCGAGGATCTCGTCATCGATGTCGAGGACCTGGCGGCGAAGATCGCGGCCAGCGGCGCGCGTATCCTGATGCTGAGCCACATGCGCGGGCATATCTGCGACATGGATCGGCTGATGGCGGTCTGCGACGCCGCCGGGGTCACGGTGGTCGAGGATTGCGCGCACACCATGGGCGCGGCCTGGAACGGGGTGCCGTCCGGGCGGCACGGGCGGGTCGGCTGTTACTCGACCCAGACCTACAAGCACGTCAATTCCGGCGAGGGCGGCCTGATCGTCAGCGACGACGCCGCGGTCATGGCGCGGGCCACGATCCTGTCCGGCAGCTACATGTTCTATGGCCGCCATCCCGCCGGGCCGCCGGAGGAGACCTTCGAGACCATACGGCTGGAGACGCCCAATTGCTCGGGGCGGATGGACAACCTGCGCGCCGCGATCCTGCGCCCGCAGCTCGCGAGGCTGGACGATCAGGTCACGGCCTGGAACGCCCGCTACCGCGCGGTGGAGGAGGGGCTCGCCGGCGTGCCGGGCCTGGCGCTGGTGCCGCGCCCTGCCGCCGAGCGGTTCGTCGGCTCGTCGATCCAGTTCCGGCTGCCGGGCTGGCCGCCGGCACGGATCGGGGCGCTGCTGGCGGCCGCCGCGGCGCGGGGGGTGGCGCTTAAGTGGTTCGGGGCGGAGGTACCGCAGGGCTATACGTCGCGCCATGACAGCTGGCGTTATGCGCCGGCGCAGGATCTGCCGCGGACGGACGCGGTGCTGGCGACGCTGCTGGACATGCGGCTGCCGCTGACCTTCAGCCTGGAGGATTGCCGGCTGATCGCCCGGATCCTGCGCGAGGAGATCGCCCGCGCCGGCGCACGCCCGGCGGCCGAGTAACGCGCTGCGCGCGGATCCATGCCTCCGGCGGGGATATTTCCGCCACTTGGAGAGGGGGCGCGCGCCGCGGCGGACGCGGTGGCGCTTGACCGGCGGGGCGCGAGTCGGATAGAAATGAACACGTGTTCAATTAAGGGAGGCGCGGTCCATGTTCACCGCCACGATGAATTTCGCGCTCGGCGAGGAGGTCGAGGCGCTGCGCGACATGGTGCATCGCTGGGCGCAGGAGCGCGTCAAGCCCATGGCGGCAGAGATCGACAGCTCCAACGCCTTTCCCAACGCGCTCTGGAAGGAGATGGGGGATCTCGGCCTGCTCGGAATCACCGTCGACGAGGCCTATGGCGGGGCCGGCATGGGGTACCTGGCGCATGTGGTCGCGGTCGAGGAGATCGCCCGCGCCTCTGCCTCGGTGAGCCTGTCCTACGGGGCGCATTCGAACCTCTGCGTGAACCAGATCAAGCTGAACGGCACCGAGGCGCAGAAAGAGAAATACCTGCCCGGGCTGATCTCGGGCGATCATGTGGGCGCGCTCGCCATGTCGGAGGCCGGGGCGGGATCCGACGTGGTGTCGATGAAGCTGCGGGCCGAGAAGAAGAACGGCTATTACACGCTGAACGGCACCAAGTACTGGATCACCAACGGCCCGGACGCCGACACGCTGGTCGTCTATGCCAAGACCGATCCCGAGGCCGGGTCCAAGGGCATCACCGCCTTCATCGTCGAGAAGTCCATGACCGGTTTCTCGACCAGCCCGCATTTCGACAAGCTCGGCATGCGCGGATCGAACACCGCCGAGCTGATCTTCGACGACGTGGAAGTGCCCTTCGAGAACGTGCTGGGCGCGGAGGGCCGGGGCGTGCGCGTCCTGATGTCCGGGCTCGACTACGAACGGGTGGTGCTGGCCGGGATCGGCACCGGCATCATGGCCGCCTGTCTCGACGAGATCATGCCCTACATGGCCGAGCGCAAGCAGTTCGGCCAGCCGGTGGGCAACTTCCAGCTGATGCAGGGCAAGATCGCCGACATGTACACGGCGATGAACACGGCCCGCGCCTATGTCTACGCGGTGGCGCAGGCCTGCGACCGGGGCGAGGTCACCCGCCAGGATGCGGCCGCCTGCGTGCTCTACGCCTCCGAGGAGGCGATGAAGCAGGCCCACCAGGCGGTGCAGGCGATGGGGGGCGCGGGCTTCCTGTCGGACACGCCGGTCAGCCGGATCTTTCGCGACGCCAAGCTGATGGAGATCGGCGCCGGCACCAGCGAGATCCGCCGCATGCTGATCGGGCGCGAACTGATGGGAGCGATGGGGTGACGCGGGCCCCGCGGAGAGGCTGATGGAGCTGCTGGAACCCACCGGGGACGGCTTCCTGCACGCCCAGTTGCCGGAACTCGTCTCGGTCCTGGAATGGGTCGCGGCGGGGATCGACCTGCTGGCGATCGGCGTGCTGCTGATCGGGGCGGTGCGCTTCGTCGTCGATCTCTTCCAGGCCGAGCGCGCCGGCGCGGATCGCCTGCACCAGCTCGAGCTGGCACGGGTCGAGCTGGGGCGCTACATCCTTGCCGGGCTCGAACTCTTCATCGTCACCGACATCATCAAGACCGCGCTCTCGCTGGCCATGGCCGACCTGATCTTCCTCGGTCTGCTGGTCGGGATCCGCGCGGTCACCTCGTATTTCCTCACCCAGGAGATTCGCGAAATCCGCGAAAAGGGGGACAAGTGAAACTCAGCTCCGCGGCGCTGCCGTCATCCGAGGCCTTCCAGGCCAACCGCACCGCCCACGCGGCGCTGCTGGCCGAGATCCGCGATGCCGCCGAGGCCGCGGCGGCCGGCGGTGGCGAGAAGGCTCGCCAGCGCCATCTCGACCGGGGCAAGATGCTGCCGCGTGAACGGGTCGCGAACCTGCTCGACCCGGGGTCGCCCTTCCTCGAGATCGGGGCGACGGCGGCGCATGGCATGTATGACGGCGCGGCGCCGGGTGCGGGCGTGATCGCCGGGGTCGGGCGCATCCACGGCAAGGAGGTGATGGTCGTCTGCAACGATGCGACCGTGAAGGGCGGCACCTATTACCCGATGACGGTCAAGAAGCATCTCCGCGCCCAGGAGATCGCCGAGGAATGCCATCTGCCCTGCGTCTACCTGGTCGATTCGGGCGGCGCGAACCTGCCGAACCAGGACGAGGTCTTTCCCGACCGCGATCATTTCGGGCGGATTTTCTACAACCAGGCCCGGATGAGCGCCAAGAACATCCCGCAGATCGCGGTGGTGATGGGCTCCTGCACGGCGGGCGGTGCCTATGTGCCGGCCATGTCCGACGTGACGATCATCGTCAAGGAGCAGGGCACGATCTTCCTGGCGGGTCCGCCGCTGGTGAAGGCCGCGACCGGCGAGGTGGTCACGGCCGAGGATCTCGGGGGCGGCGACGTGCACACGCGGCTCTCGGGCGTCGCGGACTACCTGGCCGAGGACGACGCCCATGCGCTGGCGCTGGCGCGGCGCGCGGTCGAGAGCCTGAACCGCGCCAGGCCCGCGAGCGTGCAATGGCAGACGCCCGAGGCCCCGGCCTACGATCCCGACGAGATCCTCGGCGTGGTCCCGGCCGACCTGCGCACGCCCTACGACATCCGCGAGGTGATCGCGCGCGTGGTGGACGGCTCGCGCTTCGACGAGTTCAAGCCGCGATACGGCGAGACGCTGGTCACCGGCTTCGCCCATGTCATGGGCTGCCCAGTGGGGATCGTGGCCAATAACGGCGTGCTGTTCAGCGAAGCGGCGCAGAAGGGCGCGCATTTCGTCGAGCTATGCTCGCAGCGGCAGGTCCCGCTGGTTTTCCTGCAGAACATCACCGGCTTCATGGTGGGCCGGAAATACGAGAACGAGGGCATCGCGCGCCACGGCGCCAAGATGGTGACGGCGGTGGCGACGACCGGCGTGCCCAAGATCACGATGATCGTCGGCGGATCCTTCGGGGCCGGGAATTACGGCATGGCGGGGCGCGCCTACCAGCCGCGCTTCCTCTGGAGCTGGCCCAACAGCCGGATCAGCGTCATGGGGGGCGAGCAGGCCGCGGGCGTTCTGGCCACCGTCAAGCGCGACGCGATCGAACGCGGTGGCGGCAGCTGGTCTGACGAGGACGAGGCCGCGTTCAAACGCCCCACCATCGAGATGTTCGAGCGCCAGTCGCACCCGCTCTATGCCGCGGCACGGCTCTGGGACGACGGGATCCTGGACCCGCGGCGATCGCGCGAGGTGCTGGGGCTCTCGCTCTCGGCGGCGCTGAACGCCCCCATCGAGGAGACACGCTTCGGCGTGTTCCGGATGTGAGACCCCCGATGACCGAGCCGGGCGGCATGCCGCCATCCGACGACGCGGGGACGCTCGGGCCGGCCCCGACGCCCGGCGCAGCGACAAGAACGGAGACACTGGCATGTTCCGCCGCATCCTGATCGCCAACCGCGGCGAGATCGCCTGCCGCATCATCGAGACCTGCCGCCGGATGGGGGTGGAGGCCGTCGCCGTCTACTCGGACGCCGATTCCGGCGCGCGCCACGTCGCCATTGCCGACGCGGCCGTCCATATCGGCGGCGCCGCCCCGGCCGAGAGCTACCTGAAAGGCGACGTCATCGTGCAGGCGGCGCTGGACAGCGGGGCCGAGGCGATCCATCCGGGCTATGGCTTCCTGTCGGAAAACCCCGATTTCGTCACGGCGGTGGAGGCCGCCGGGCTGGCCTTCATCGGCCCGCCGGCCGCGGCGATCCGGTCCATGGGGCTGAAGGATGCCGCCAAGAAACTGATGGAAGAGGCCGGCGTCCCCGTCGTGCCGGGCTATCACGGCGACAACCAGGATCCCGAGCACCTTGCGGGCGCGGCCGACGCGATCGGCTACCCGGTTCTCATCAAGGCGGTCGCGGGCGGTGGCGGCAAGGGGATGCGCAAGGTCATGGCGCCGGGCGATTTCGCCGACGCGCTGGAAAGCGCGCGGGGCGAGGCGCGTACGGCCTTCGGCAACGACGCCGTGCTGATCGAGAAATTCGTCGAGAAACCCCGCCATATCGAGGTGCAGGTCTTCGGCGACGGGACGGACGCCGTCCATCTGTTCGAGCGGGACTGCTCGCTCCAGCGGCGTCATCAGAAGGTGATCGAGGAGGCGCCCGCGCCCGGCATGACCGACGAGATGCGCGCCGCGATGGGCGAGGCCGCCGTCCGCGCGGCCAGGGCGATCGGCTATCGCGGGGCCGGGACGGTGGAATTCATCGTCGATGCCTCCGACGGGCTCAGGCCCGACCGCTTCTGGTTCATGGAAATGAACACCCGGCTCCAGGTCGAGCACCCGGTGACCGAGGCGATCACCGGCGTGGACCTGGTGGAATGGCAGTTGCGCGTCGCGGCCGGTGCGCCGCTGCCCGCCCGGCAGCGCGATCTCTCCATCACCGGGCACGCCTTCGAGGCCCGGCTCTACGCCGAGGACGTGCCGGCGGGATTCCTGCCGGCGACGGGCCGGCTCGATCACCTGGAATTCCCGCCCGGGGTGCGCGCCGACAGCGGCGTGCGGACGGGCGACGAGATCAGCCCGTTCTACGACCCGATGATCGCCAAGCTGATCGTTCACGGCCCGACCCGCGCCGTCGCCTTGCAGCGGCTTTCGCGGGCGTTGGCCGAGACCGAGGTCGCGGGCAGCGTGACCAACCTGGCCTTCCTCGGCGCGCTGGCACGCCATGCGGGCTTTGCCGCCGGCGACGTCGATACCGGGCTGATCGACCGGGATCTCGACATGCTGGTCGCGGCGCCGGCGCCAAGCCCGGCCATCCGGGCGCTGGCGGCGCTGGGCGCGGCCGGCCTGGACGGCGCGCCCACGCACTGGGCCGAGGGCTTCACCCAGTGGGCACCGCTCTGCCGGACGGTGCTGCTGGACGAGGCGGGCACCGACTTGGCCGCGCGCGTCACCGCGCAGGGCGTGGGCCGCTTCGAGGTGGAGATCGGCGCAACCACCGTGACCTGCGAAAGACGGGCGCCGGGCTGGTGGGTGGACGGTGCCCCGGCGCGGGCCAGGATCCGGCGTATCGGCGACGGGGTGCATGTCTTCGCGGGGCACGGGTTCTCGTTCCGCGCCGTCGATCCGCTCGAACGCGCCGAGGCCGACGCCGCCGCGACCGACGTGGTCGAGGCGCCGATGCCCGGCATGGTCAAGGTGGTCTTCGTGGAGCCGGGGCAGGCCGTCGAGAAGGGGGCGCGGCTCGCCATTCTCGAGGCGATGAAGATGGAACATACCCTCACCGCCGGGCATGATGCCAGCGTGGCCGAGATTCTCGTGCCCGCCGGCACCCAGGTCGCGGCCGGCGACGCGCTGATCCGCTTTGCCGCCGAAGAGGAGGGAACATGACCATCCGTCTGCACCACGTCGCCCAGGCCCGGTCGTTCCGGACGCTCTGGCTGATGCACGAGATGGGGCTCGATTTCGAGATCCGGCGCCACAGCTTCTTCGACAAGTCGCTCAGGAACCCCGACTACCTGGCGCTGTCGCCGGCGGGGCGCGTGCCCGCGCTGGAGATCGACGGGCGCGTGATGTTCGAGTCGGGCGCGATCACCGAATACTTGGTCGAAACCCGGCCCGAGGCCGGGCTCGGCCGGCTGCCGCCCGACGCCGAGCGGCTGGAATGGCTCGAATGGCTGCATTTCGCGGAAACCATCGGCCAGCATCTCGCCAACCTGACCCAGCAGCATATCGCGCTGCGCGAGGACTGTATGCGTTCGCCCACCGTCATGCGGCTCGAGGCCAGGCGGCTCGAGAAAGTGCTCGAGGTGGTCGAACGCGTCGTCGCCCGCCACGACTGGCTGTTGCCCTCGGGCTTCTCGGCGGTCGATACCAATCTGGGCTACAGCGTGGACATCGCCCGGCGCTTCGTGCCGCTCGGGCTCTTGCCGAACGTCGCCGCGTATCTCGACCGCTGCAAGGCGCGCCCGGCCTTCCGGGCGGCCGCGGCCGAGGATGGCCCGGCCGAGATCTACACGCAGGATTTCTACGAGGCCCCGGCCGATGGCTGAGCATGTCGAGATCTTCGAGGTCGGCCCCCGCGACGGGTTGCAGAACGAAACCCGGATCATCCCCGCCGCCGAGAAGATCGCGCTGATCGACGCGCTTTCGGCCTGCGGGTTCCGCCGGATCGAGGCGGCGAGCTTCGTCAGCCCGAAATGGGTGCCGCAGATGGCCGACGGCGCCGCGGTCATGGCCGGTATCTGGCGCGCGCCGGGCGTGCTCTACGCGGCGCTGACGCCCAACATGAAGGGCTACGAGCGTGCCCGCGAAGCCCGCGCCGACGAGGTGGCGATCTTCGGATCGGCCTCTGAAGGGTTCTCCCGGGCCAATATCAACGCCACCATCGCCGAGAGCCTCGAGCGGTTCCGCCCGGTGGCCGCGGCCGCCCGCGACGCGGGCGTGCCGGTGCGCGGCTACGTCTCCTGCGTGACGGACTGCCCCTATGACGGGCCGACGGAACCGGGGCAGGTGGCGCGGGTCGCCGCCGCGTTGCGCGACATGGGATGCTACGAGATCAGCCTCGGCGACACGATCGGACAGGGTACGCCGGGCCGGATCGACGCGATGCTCGACGCGGTCCTGCAGGAGCTGCCGGCGGATCGGCTGGCGGGCCATTACCACGACACGGCGGGCCGGGCGCTGGAGAATATCGAGGCATCGCTCGCGCGCGGGCTGCGGGTGTTCGATGCCGCCATCGGCGGGCTCGGCGGGTGTCCCTATGCCAGGGGTGCGACCGGCAACGTGGCGACCGAGGCCGTGCACGATCTGCTGGCGCGCCTGGGCTACGACACCGGGCTCGACCGTGACCGGCTGCTCAACGCGGCTGGGATGGCGCGGCGGATGCGCCAGGGCTGACGCAGCCGGAAGGAGGATCCATGGACGACGCGACCGTGAGACTGGACACCGACGCGCGCGGCGTCGCAACGCTGACGCTGGACCGGGCCGAGAAGCACAATGCCATGTCCGGGCAGATGATCGGTGAATTGACCGACATGGCGGCCCGGATCGCCCGGACGGACTCGATTCGCGTCGTGGTTCTGGCCGCCGAGGGGCGCAGTTTCTGTGCCGGGGGCGATCTGGGCTGGATGCGCGACCAGATGGACGCCGATGCCGAAACCCGCCGGGCCGAGGCGACCCGGCTGGCGCGGATGCTCCAGGCGCTGAACACGCTGCCCCAGCCGCTGATCGGGCGGGTGCAGGGCAACGCCTTCGGCGGCGGGGTGGGGCTGATGTCGGTCTGCGACGTGGTCGTCGGGGCGGCCGGCGCCAAGTTCGGCCTGACCGAGACCCGGCTGGGCCTGATCCCGGCGACGATCTCGCCCTATGTCCTTGCCCGCATGGGCGAGGCGCGCGCGCGCCGGGTCTTCATGTCGGCCCGCGTCTTCGGCGCGGACGAGGCGCGCGACTTGGGCCTGATCGCGCGGGTGGTCGAGAACGGCCAGCTCGACGGGGCGGTCGAGGCCGAGGTCGCCCCCTATCTCTACTGTGCGCCGGGGGCGGTGGCCGATGCCAAGCGGCTGGCCCGGATGCTGGGGCCGCGGATCGACGAGGCGGTCATCGCCGAGACGGTGGAGCTGCTCGTCCGGCGCTGGGAAGGCGCCGAGGCGCCCGAGGGGATCGCGGCCTTCTTCGACAAGCGCAAGCCCCGCTGGCAGGCGGAGGGCTGAGCCGGGCGGACCCGCCGCGCGCGGGAAAACGATCCGATCTGGGAAGTTTGCGCGCAGGTTACAGCGGCTTTCCGCACCGATCCGGGCCGGTTCTGGCCGTCCCGCGCGTCTGCGCGCAGAGAAAATCCCGGCATGGGCCTTCAACCGCGCTGGGAAAGGTGGCATACCGCCGTATACACCCTGCCGGGGCGCCCGGCTTGTGTTGACCTGCCGGGGGCACGGGTTTAGATCGACACGAGTGTGGACGGCCGCGTCCGGCACAGAAGGAGCTTCGCGTGGAAGAGCTGCTGACAGAATACCTCCCCATCCTCGTTTTCCTGGGCGTCGCGATCGGGCTCGGCATCGTGCTGGTGCTGGCCGCGGTGATCCTCGGGCCCAGCAACCCCGACCCGGAAAAGGTCTCGGCCTATGAATGCGGCTTCAACGCCTTCGACGACGCGCGGATGAAGTTCGACGTCCGGTTCTACCTGGTCTCGATCCTGTTCATCATCTTCGATCTCGAGGTCGCGTTCCTCTTTCCCTGGGCGGTGGCGTTCCAGGATGTGGGCCTGCTCGGCTTCTGGTCGATGATGGTCTTCCTGGCCGTCCTGACCATCGGCTTCGCCTATGAATGGAAGAAAGGGGCGCTCGAATGGGAGTGAAGGTCACCGACACCGATGTGCAGGGCGAGCGGATCACCGCGGGCGCGGGGCGGGGCAACCTGGCCTCGGGCAGCTACGATGCGGGCCCGGATCCCGAGCATGCGACCCAGACGCTCAACCGCGAGCTCCAGGACAAGGGCTTCCTGGTCACCTCGACCGAGGACATCATCAACTGGGCGCGCACCGGCTCGCTGCACTGGATGACCTTCGGGCTGGCCTGCTGCGCCGTCGAGATGATGCACACCTCGATGCCGCGCTACGACATGGAGCGGTTCGGCACCGCGCCCCGCGCCAGCCCGCGCCAGTCCGACCTGATGATCGTCGCCGGGACGCTGACCAACAAGATGGCGCCGGCGCTGCGCAAGGTCTACGACCAGATGCCCGAGCCCCGCTACGTGATCTCGATGGGCTCCTGCGCCAATGGCGGGGGCTATTACCACTACAGCTACTCGGTGGTGCGCGGCTGCGACCGCATCGTGCCGGTGGACGTCTACGTGCCGGGCTGCCCGCCGACGGCCGAGGCGCTGCTCTACGGCATCCTGCAGCTGCAGCGGAAAATCCGCCGCACCGGTACCCTCGTCAGGTAGGAGCACGCGATGAGCGAAGCACTCGAGGAACTCGCCGCCCAGATCGAGGCGAAGCTGCCCGACGCGGTGACCGGCCACGCCATCGCCATGGGCGAGCTGACCCTCCATTCCGCGCCGAGCGACCTGACCGCGCTGGTCGAGTTCCTGCGCACGGATCGCCGGTGCCAGTTTTCGACGCTGGTGGACATCACCGCGGTCGACCACCCCGAGCGCGACAAGCGTTTCGACGTGGTCTACCATTTCCTGTCGATGTACCAGAACCAGCGCATCCGCGTGAAGCTGGCCATCCGCGACGATGAACGGGTGCCGTCGATCTGCGGGATCCATCCCTCGGCCAACTGGTTCGAGCGCGAGGTCTTCGACATGTTCGGGATCCTGTTCACCGGGCATCCGGACCTGCGCCGGATCCTGACCGATTACGGGTTCCGGGGCTATCCGCTGCGCAAGGATTTCCCGACCACGGGCTATATCGAGGTCCGCTATGACGAGGATCAGAAGCGTGTCGTCTACGAGCCGGTGAAACTGGTTCAGGAATACCGGCTCTTTGACTTCATGAGCCCGTGGGAGGGCGCCGAGTACATTCTGCCCGGCGACGAGAAAGAGGGATCGAAGTGATGGGCGGAGGTGTTGCAATGGGCGGCGGCGGGCTGATCTGGTTCCTGGTCTTCGGTGCGCTGATCGTCATTCCCTTCTGGCGGCTGCTGCCGCAGTACCGCATCCCGTCCTGGGTGGCGCTGGTGGCGGTGATCCCGCTGGGCGCGCTGATCCTGCTCTGGGTGATGGCGTTCCGCGACAAGCTCGAGGGGGGTGCGTGATGGACGGCACCAAGTTCGACGACGCCCAGACGGGCGAACAGAAGATCCGCAACTTCAACCTGAACTTCGGCCCGCAACACCCTGCGGCACATGGGGTTTTGCGCCTGGTGCTGGAGCTTGACGGCGAAATCGTCGAGCGCTGCGACCCGCATATCGGCCTGCTGCACCGCGGCACCGAGAAGCTGATGGAAAGCCGCACCTACCTGCAGAACCTGCCCTATTTCGACCGGCTCGACTACGTGGCGCCGATGAACCAGGAACATGCCTGGTGCCTCGCCATCGAGAAGCTCACCGGCACCGTCGTGCCGCGGCGCGGCCAGCTGATCCGGGTTCTGTTCTGCGAGATCGGCCGGGTTCTGAACCACCTGCTGAACGTCACCACGCAGGCGATGGACGTGGGTGCGCTGACCCCGCCGCTCTGGGGCTTCGAGGAGCGCGAGAAGCTGATGGTCTTCTACGAGCGGGCCTGCGGGGCGCGGCTGCACGCCGCCTATTTCCGGCCCGGCGGCGTTCACCAGGACCTGCCGCAGGCGCTCCTGGACGACATCATGGAATGGACCGAGCATTTCCCGAAGGTGCTCGACGACATCGACGGGCTCCTGACCGAGAACCGCATCTTCAAGCAGCGCAACGTCGATATCGGCGTCGTGACCGAGCAGGAAATCCTCGACTGGGGGTTCTCGGGCGTCATGGTGCGCGGCTCGGGTCTGGCCTGGGACCTGCGCCGCGCCCAGCCCTACGAGTGCTACGACGAATTCGACTTCCAGATCCCCGTCGGCAAGAACGGCGACTGCTACGATCGCTACCTGGTCCGGATGCAGGAGATGCGCGAGAGCCTGAAGATCATTCGCCAATGCATCGAGAAGATGAACAACGAACCGGGCGAGGTCATGGCCCGCGGCAAGATCTCGCCGCCGCGCCGGGGCGAGATGAAGACCTCGATGGAGGCGCTGATCCATCACTTCAAGCTCTACACCGAGGGCTTCCACGTCCCCGAGGGCGAGGTCTACGCCGCCGTCGAGGCGCCCAAGGGCGAGTTCGGCGTCTATCTCGTGGCCGATGGCACGAACCGGCCCTACCGCGCGAAGCTGCGGGCGCCGGGCTTCCTGCACCTGCAGGCGATGGATCATGTCGCCAAGGGTCACCAGCTGGCCGATGTCTCGGCCATCATCGGGACGATGGACGTCGTTTTCGGGGAGATCGACCGATGAGCGCGCCCGCCCCTGTCACAATTCCAGTCGGAGAGTCCAGCGTCTGATGCTTCGCCGTCTTCATCACGAACGGCCCGAGAGCTTCGCCTTCACGCCGGAGAACCTGGCCTGGGCCAAGGCGCAGATGACCAAGTATCCCGAGGGGCGCCAGGCCAGCGCGGTGATCCCGCTGCTGTGGCGCGCCCAGGAACAGGAGGGCTGGCTGACCCGCCCGGCGATCGAGTACGTCGCCGAGATGCTGGACATGGCCTATATCCGCGCCCTCGAGGTCGCGACCTTCTACTTCATGTTCCAGCTCGCGCCGGTGGGTTCGGTGGCGCATGTGCAGGTGTGCGGAACCACCTCCTGCATGATCTGCGGGGCCGAGGACCTGATCGCGGTCTGCAGGGAAAAGATCGCCGACGCGCCGCATGCGCTTTCGGCCGACGGCAAGTTCAGCTGGGAAGAGGTCGAATGCCTCGGTGCCTGCGCGAACGCGCCGATGGCCCAGATCGGCAAGGATTACTACGAGGACCTGACCGCCGCGCGCTTCGCCGAGATCCTCGACGCGCTGGCCGCGGGCAAGGTGCCGCCCCCCGGGCCGCAGAACGGGCGCTACGCTTCGGAGCCGCTCAAGGGGCTGACCAGCCTCGAGAAATACGAGAGCGGCCGGACCCAGCACAACGCCTCCGTCGCCCGTGCGCTGGATCTGGGCGACACGGTCAAGCGCATCGACGGCACCGAAGAGCCGCTGCGGACGCCGTGGAACGGCGACAAGAGCCCGGGCGCGGTCAAGCCGGTCAAGACGAAACGGAAAGAGGCAAAGCCCGCGCGCAAGGCGCCCGCGGACGACACCGGCATCGCCAAGCAGGAGGCGCGCGCCAAGCCCCGCGCCAAACCCGAGACGGGCGAGGCCGCGCCGGACCAGCACAAGCCGGCGCTGATGGACGCGCCCCGCGACGGCAAGGCGGACGACCTGACGCGGATCAACGGCGTGGGTCCGGCGCTGGAGAAGATGCTTCACGACCTGGGCGTGTTCCACTTCGAGCAGATCGCGGCATGGACCCCGGCCGAGGTGGCCTGGATCGACGCGAACCTCGTGCGCTTCAAGGGCCGCGTCAGCCGCGACGGCTGGGTGGCGCAGGCCAAGACACTGATCGCAGACGACGACCGGGCGGAGAAGGGCGACGACTGATCGTCCCGCGCCCCCCAAGGCAGGTTGGCTATGACCGAAACGCAGGCACGGCAGAACAGGGCAGCGGGCGCGGGGACGCGTCCGGATGCAGGCCGGCGTCATGCAGGAACCGGGCAAACCGCAGGGGGACGATAGCATGGAAGAACAGAAAGTCTTCGGGATGCCGTGCCACAGGGCAAGCTGGGTCGCGGCTGCGGCCTTCGGCATCGTGGTGCTGTGGCTTCTCGCCGGGCGTTTCGGCGCGGGGATCGTCCCCGGCCTGATCGCGGGCGTGGTGGTGGCCGCCGGGGCAGGGATCCTGCTGACGCGGGCCTTCTGTGTCGACGCCGAGGAACTGCGCGGCGCGGAGGGCAGCACCGGCGCCACCGGCGCGACGGGCCATATGCCCGACACCCGGGCGGCCGATCCCTTGCCCAGCGAAACCGCGGATATCGCGGACAGCCACGAGAAGGCGGTGCTCGAAACCGCGGCGGCCGGCGTGCCGCCGGTGACGGCCCCGCCCGATGCCGGGGACGATCGCCCGATCGAGGATGCCGTCGCCCCCGAGGCCGCGCCCGAGGCGCCGGCGCAGGCAACGGCCGAGGCCGGCCGCAAGCCCGGTGCGCTCGATGCACCGCGGGGCGGGCAGGGCGACGAGCTGACCCGGATCAAGGGCGTGGGCCCCAAGCTGGCCGCGACGCTGAACGAGATGGGCATCTTCCATTTCGACCAGATCGCCGCCTGGTCGCAGGCCGAGGTCGCCTGGATGGACGACAACCTGACCGGCTTTCCCGGCCGTGTCAGCCGCGACGACTGGGTCGGCCAGGCGCAGGCGCTGGCCGCCGGTAACGACGGGGGCAGCGCGTGACGATGGCCCAGCGCGACGACAACGGCGCCACGCGGGCGGAGACCCGCCTGGCGGCCATCGTCATCATCGCGACGATGGCGCTCTGGATGGGGGCGTCGTACCTGGGCGGGCGACTGGGGCTGCCGGTCCGCTTCGCCTTTCTTATCGACCTGGCGGCGCTGGCCGCCTTCTTCTGGGCGCTGGTCGTCCTGTTTCGCGTCTGGCGGAAACGCCAGGAACATGGAGAGTGACAGCATGCTGAAGGACCAGGACCGGATCTTCACCAATCTCTACGGGATGCATGACCGGACGCTGCAGGGCGCCCGGAGCCGCGGCCACTGGGACGGGACCGGCGCGCTCATCGAGAAGGGCCGCGACTGGATCATCGAACAGGTCAAGGCCAGCGGGCTGCGCGGGCGCGGCGGCGCGGGCTTCCCGACCGGGCTCAAATGGTCCTTTATGCCGAAGGAATCCGACGGCCGCCCCGCATACCTGGTGGTCAATGCCGACGAGTCGGAACCTGGCACCTGCAAGGATCGCGAGATCATGCGCCACGATCCGCATACGCTGGTCGAGGGCTGCCTGATCGCGAGTTTCGCGATGAACGCCCATGCCTGCTACATCTACATTCGTGGCGAGTATATCCGTGAACGCGAGGCGCTGCAGGCCGCCATCGACGAGGCCTATGACGCGGGCCTCGTCGGCAAGAACGCCTGCGGCTCGGGCTGGGATTTCGACATCTACGTCCATCACGGCGCCGGCGCCTATATCTGCGGCGAGGAAACGGCGCTGCTGGAAAGCCTTGAGGGCAAGAAGGGCATGCCGCGCATGAAGCCGCCATTCCCGGCCGGGGCCGGGGTCTGGGGCTGCCCGACCACGGTGAACAACGTCGAATCCATCGCCGTCGTGCCCACCATCCTGCGCCGCGGCGCCGAGTGGTTCGCCGGCATGGGCCGGCCGAACAACACCGGCACCAAGATCTTCGCGATCTCGGGGCATGTGAACAATCCCTGCGTGGTCGAGGAAGAGATGTCGATCCCGCTCAAGGAACTGCTGGAGAAGCATTGCGGCGGCGTCCGCGGCGGCTGGGAGAACCTGAAGGCCGTCATCCCGGGCGGCTCGTCGGTGCCCTGCATGCCCGCGAGCCTCTGCGACGACGCGCTGATGGATTTCGACTGGCTCAAGGAACAGAAGTCCGGGCTCGGCACCGCCGCGGTGATCGTCATGGACCAGTCCACCGATATCGTGAAGGCCATCTGGCGGCTCTCGAAATTCTACAAGCACGAGAGTTGCGGCCAGTGCACCCCGTGCCGCGAGGGCACGGGATGGATGATGCGGGTCATGGATCGCCTCGTGACCGGCGACGCCGCGCCCGAAGAGATCGACATGCTGCTCGACGTCTCCAAGCAGGTCGAGGGGCACACGATCTGCGCGCTCGGCGATGCGGCGGCCTGGCCGATCCAGGGCCTCATCCGCCATTTCCGGGACGAGATCGAGGACCGGATCAAGGCCAAGCGAACCGGGCGCGGCAGCGCCGTGGCAGCGGAGTGAGGCCGATGCGGATCGCGGGACTCCTTCTCTTGATGGCGCTGGCGGCGGGATGTTCCCGCGGGCGCGACGTGGTGACCTTCGACGGCTACCGGCTGGACGCCCGCGTCACCAAGCTGGGCGAGGATCGCCGGAACATGGCGATCCGGGTCCGCCCGGCCGCGGTGCCGGGCCAGTCGGCGCAGAAGGCCGCGCGCTATGCCGCGACGAAGCACTGCATCGAGTATACCGGCGTCTCGGACGCGGTGTTCGACGCCGATCCCGAGACCGGCCTCTGGCTCTACGAGCTTGACGGCGACGCGCGGATCTACAGCGGGCGCTGCACGGGATGAGCACCGCGCCTGCATATCCCGCACCGGTCCGCGGTCCGCGGGTCCGTGGCGGCGGAAAGGAAATCGGCGGCCGGCGGCCGCGACAGCAAGGAACCTGCCCGGCCGCGGCCGGGCGAGGCGGCGGAGTAGCGAATGTCTGACCTGCGCAAGATCATCATCGACGACGAGGAATACGAGGTCGACCCGGCCCTGACCCTGATCCAGGCCTGCGAGGATGTGGGGATCGAGATCCCGCGCTTCTGCTACCATGAACGCCTGTCGATCGCGGGCAACTGCCGCATGTGCCTGGTCGAGGTCGTGGGCGGCCCGCCCAAGCCGACGGCCTCCTGCGCGATGCAGGTCAAGGATCTGCGCCCGGGCCCCAACGGCGAACCGCCGGTGGTGCGCACCAATTCGCCGATGGTCAAGAAGGCCCGCGAGGGGGTGATGGAGTTCCTGCTCATCAACCACCCGCTCGACTGCCCGATCTGCGACCAGGGCGGCGAATGCGACCTGCAGGACCAGGCGATGGCCTACGGCGTCGATTTCAGCCGCTTCCGCGAGCCCAAGCGCGCGGTCGAGGATCTCGATCTCGGCCCGCTGGTCGAGACCCACATGACGCGCTGCATCTCCTGCACGCGCTGCGTGCGCTTCACCACCGAGGTGGCGGGCGTTTCGGTCATGGGCCAGACCGGCCGCGGCGAGGATGCCGAGATCACCACCTATCTCGGCGATCTGATCGACAGCGAGATGCAGGGCAACATCGTCGATCTTTGCCCGGTCGGGGCGCTTACCAACAAGCCCTACGCCTTCACCGCGCGGCCATGGGAGCTGAAGAAGACCGAGACCATCGACGTGATGGACGCGCTCGGCTCCAATATCCGGGTCGACACCAAGGGGCGCGAGGTCATGCGCATCCTGCCGCGCAACCATGACGGCGTGAACGAGGAATGGATCTCGGACAAGACCCGCTACATCTATGACGGGCTGCGCCGCCAGCGGCTCGACAAGCCCTATGTTCGCGAGAACGGCAAGCTGCGCGCCGCGAGCTGGGAAGAGGCGCTGACCAGGACCGCCGCGGCGCTGAAGGGCGCCGGTAAGATCGCGGCGCTGGCCGGCGATCTCGCGCCGGTCGAGGCGGTCTACGCGCTCAAGCAGCTGGTCACGGGGCAGGGCGGGGCCGTGGAGTGCCGCACCGATGACGCCAAGCTGCCGGCCGGCAACCGCTCGGCCTATGTGGGCACGGCCCGGATCGAGGATCTCGACACCGCCGAGCGGGTGCTGCTGATCGGCACCAACCCGCGCCACGAGGCCCCGGTTCTGAACGCGCGCATTCGCAAGGCCTGGCTCGAGGGCGCCGAGGTGGCGCTGGTGGGCCAGCCGGTCGACCTGACCTATGACTACGCCCATCTGGGCACGGGACGCGAGTCGCTGGCCGAGGCCGTGAAGATGGGCGGCGACGACGAGATCCGCGCCAAGCGTTCGGTCGTGGTCGTCGGGCAGGGCGCGATCCAGGGCGCCGACGGCGCCGCCGTGCTGGCCGCCGCCCAGAAGATCGCGGAAGAGACCGAAAGCGGCCTCCTGGTGCTGCACACCGCCGCGGGCCGCGTGGGCGCGATGGATGTGGGCTTCACCACCGAGGGCGGGTGCGCGGCGGCGATGGACGGCGCGGATGTCGTCTACAACCTCGGTGCCGACGAGGTGGAGATCGCCGAGGGTCCCTTCGTCATCTACCAGGGCAGCCACGGAGACCGCGGCGCGCACCGCGCGGACGTGATCCTGCCGGCCGCGGCCTACACCGAGGAACAGGGTCTCTTCGTCAACACGGAGGGCCGCCCGCAACTGGCGCTGCGCACCGGGTTCCCGCCGGGCCAGGCCAAGGAAAACTGGGCCATTCTCCGGGCGCTGTCCGCGCAGATGGACGCCAGGTTGCCCTACGACTCGCTGGCGCAGCTGCGCCGGGCACTCATCACCGAGTTCCCGGATCTCGAGCGCATCGACGAGGTGCCCGAGAACCGCTGGGACCGGCTGCCGGACGGCAAGCTCGGCAGCGGCGATTTCGAACCGGCGATCCGGGATTTCTGGCTGACCAACCCGATCGCGCGCGCCTCGGCGCTGATGGCCGAGATGTCGGCCAGCGCCCGCGCGCGCGCCGGCAAAATCGCGGCGGAGTGAACGCATGATCGGTCGCCTGTCCCTCGGCCCCGTCGCGCTGGCCCTGGCCGTTTCGGCCGGGGCGGCGGGCTGTGCGCCGCTGGGCGAGAAATCGGCCAAGGCGCCTGAATACATGGGCGTCGAGACGCGCCTGCTCGATCATGACCTGGTGAATTTCCGGGTCGCGATGCGGGGCGCGCGCGACGGCGCGGACGTGACCGCCTATGCCGACTGCGCGGCCGCGCAGTACGCGCTGATCCGGGGCTTCGGGTTCGCGCGGCATGTGCGGACGAATGTGGAAGAAGACGGTGGCCTTTGGCGCGGAGATGCGGTTTATACCGTCTCGGCGTCGTTGCCGCGCGGGGTGTCGCCCATCGACGCCGAGGTCGTGACGGCGGCCTGCGCGGACCAGGGCATACCCACGGTTTGAGGGACACGAGCAAGCATGGCTGAATTTCTGGACACCGGCTTCGGGACCTTCGTGATCATCCTGGCGCAATGCCTGATGCTGCTCGGCTTCGTGATGATCTCGCTGCTGTTCCTGGTCTATGGCGACCGCAAGATCTGGGCCGCGGTGCAGATGCGGCGCGGCCCCAACGTCGTGGGCGTCTTCGGCCTGCTTCAGACGGTGGCCGACGCGCTGAAATACGTCGTCAAGGAGGTCGTGATCCCGGCGGGGGCCGACAAGACGGTGTTCATCATGGCGCCGCTCGTGTCCTTCGTGCTGGCGGTTATCGCCTGGTCTGTCGTGCCTTTCGCGCCGGGCTGGGTGCTGGCCGACATCAATGTGGGGCTGCTCTTCATCTTCGCGGCGTCCTCTCTCGAGGTCTATGGCGTGATCATGGGCGGATGGGCCTCGAACTCGAAATACGCATTCCTGGGCAGCCTGCGCTCGGCCGCGCAGATGATCTCCTACGAGGTCTCGATCGGCTTCATCATCGTCGGCGTGCTGCTGTCCACGGGCTCGCTGAACCTGAGTGCCATCGTGATGGCGCAGGACGGCGCCTACGGGCTGTTCTCGTGGTACTGGCTGCCGCACCTGCCGATGGTGGTGCTGTTCTTCGTCTCGGCGCTGGCCGAGACCAACCGCCCGCCCTTCGACCTGCCGGAGGCCGAGTCGGAACTGGTCGCGGGCTACCAGGTGGAATACTCCGCCACGCCCTTCCTGCTGCTGATGGCGGGCGAGTACATCGCCATCTTCCTGATGTGCGCGCTGATGAGCATCCTGTTCTTCGGCGGCTGGCTGAGCCCGATCCCGGGCCTGCCCGACGGCGCCTTCTGGATGGTGGCGAAGATGGCGGTGTTCTTCTTCCTCTTCGCGATGGTGAAGGCCATCGTGCCGCGCTACCGCTACGACCAGCTGATGCGGCTGGGCTGGAAGGTGTTCCTGCCGATGTCGCTGGGCTGGGTCGTGCTGGTGGCGTTCTTCGCGCAATACGGATTGTTCGGCGGGGCCTATGCCCGCTGGGCCGTGGGAGGCTGATTCATGGGTATCGACTGGACAAGGGCCACCCGTTATTTCCTGCTGGCCGATTTCATCGGCGGCATGGGGCTGGGGCTGCGCTATTTCTTCGCGCCGAAGGCGACGGTGAACTACCCGCATGAAAAGGGGCCGCTCAGCCCGCGTTTCCGCGGGGAGCATGCGCTCAGGCGCTATCCCAACGGCGAAGAGCGCTGCATCGCCTGCAAGCTGTGCGAGGCGATCTGCCCGGCGCAGGCGATCACCATCGACGCCGAACCGCGCGAGGACGGCTCGCGCCGGACGACGCGCTACGACATCGACATGACGAAATGCATCTATTGCGGGTTCTGCCAGGAGGCATGCCCGGTGGATGCGATTGTCGAGGGTCCGAATTTCGAGTTCTCCACCGAGACCCGGGAAGAGCTTTACTACGACAAGGCCAAGCTGCTGGAGAACGGCGATCGCTGGGAAGCGGAGATCGCCCGCAACATTGAACTCGACGCGCCCTACCGCTAAGCGGGGCGCGCGCCAGCGGCCGCCGGATCGGACCGGTGGCCGGACATGAAAAGGCCCCCCGAGAGGGGCCAAGCAAAGGGGACAGAGATGGGCTTCGCGGATATCGCCTTCTATGTCTTTGCCATTCTCGTGGTGGCCGCCGGCCTGTTCACCGTGATGGCACGCAACCCGGTGCACTCGGTGTTGTGGCTGATCCTGGCCTTCCTGTCCTCGGCCGGGCTCTTCATCCTGATGGGGGCGGAATTCGTCGCGATGCTGCTGGTCATCGTCTATGTCGGCGCGGTCGCGGTGCTGTTCCTCTTCGTGGTGATGATGCTCGACGTGGACTTCGCCGCGCTCAAGGCGGGCATGGCGAAATACATGCCGGTCGCGCTGCTGATCGGGGTCGTGCTGCTGATGCAGCTCGGCCTGGTCTTCGGCGACTGGCAGTTCGCCGAGACCGCCGAGACCGCCCGCCAGGCCGTGGCGCCGGCCCCGGGCGAGACGCAGAACACCTCGGCGCTCGGCGGGCTGATCTACACCCAGTACATCTATCTCTTCCAGGCGGCGGGCCTGATCCTGCTGGTGGCGATGATCGGCGCGATCGTGCTGACCGTGCGCCATCGCCAGGACATCAAGCGCCAGAACATCCTGGACCAGATGTATCGCGATCCCGCCAAGTCGATGGAACTGAAAGACGTCAAACCGGGGCAGGGGCTCTGAGATGGTCGGACTAGAACACTACCTCACCGTCGCCGCGGCACTGTTCGTGATCGGCATTTTCGGCATCTTCCTGAACCGGAAGAACGTCATCATCATCCTGATGTCGATCGAGCTGATGCTGCTCGCGGTGAATATCAACCTCGTGGCCTTCTCGACGCATCTGGGCGATCTCGTCGGCCAGGTCTTCACCCTTTTCGTGCTGACCGTGGCCGCGGCCGAGGCGGCGATCGGGCTGGCGATCCTGGTCTGCTTCTTCCGCAACCGCGGCACGATCGACGTCGAAGACGTCAACCGGATGAAAGGGTAAGGCGACATGGAAACGATCATCCTCTTCGCCCCCCTCGTCGGCGCCATCCTCTGCGGTTTCGGCTGGAAGTTCATGGGCGAGAAGCCGGCCCAGATCACCGCGACGGCGCTCTTGTTCCTGTCGATGCTGCTCAGCTGGATCGTGTTCCTGGGCTTCGACGGCGAGACCCAGCAGATCCCGATCCTGCGCTGGGTCGAGAGCGGCACGCTCTCCACCGACTGGGCGATCCGGCTCGACCGGCTGACGGCGACCATGCTGATCGTGGTCACCACGGTGTCGGCGCTGGTCCATCTCTACAGCTTCGGCTACATGGCCCATGACGAGAATTTCCGCGACGACGAGTCCTACCGGCCGCGGTTCTTCGCCTATCTCTCCTTCTTCACCTTCGCCATGCTGATGCTGGTGACGGCCGACAACCTGCTGCAGATGTTCTTCGGCTGGGAAGGCGTCGGCCTCGCCTCCTACCTGCTGATCGGCTTTTACTATCGCAAGCCCACGGCCAATGCGGCGGCGATGAAGGCCTTCATCGTCAACAGGGTGGGCGACTTCGGTTTCGCGCTCGGCATCTTCGGGCTCTTTTTCCTGGTCGACAGCGTCAATTTCTCAGACGTCTTCGCCGCCGCGCCGGAACTGGCCGAGACCTCGCTCACCTTCCTCTGGATGGAGCTGAACGCGGCCAACCTGATCGCGTTCCTGCTGTTCATCGGGGCCATGGGCAAATCGGCCCAGCTGATCCTGCACACTTGGCTGCCGGACGCGATGGAAGGCCCGACCCCGGTCTCGGCGCTGATCCACGCCGCGACCATGGTGACGGCGGGGGTGTTCCTCGTCTGCCGCATGTCGCCCGTCTTCGAGTTCGCGCCCGAGGCCAAGACCTTCGTCGTCTATCTCGGCGCGACCACGGCCTTCTTCGCGGCCAGCGTCGGGCTGGTGCAGAACGACATCAAGCGTGTCATCGCCTATTCGACCTGTTCGCAGCTCGGCTACATGTTCGTGGCCGCGGGCGTCGGCGTCTACTCGGTCGCGATGTTCCACCTGCTGACCCACGCCTTCTTCAAGGCGATGCTGTTCCTCGGGGCCGGGTCGGTGATCCACGGGATGCATCACGAGCAGGACATGCGCCATTACGGCGGGTTGCGGAAGAAGTTCCCCTATACCTTCTGGGCGATGCTGATCGGCACGCTGGCCATCACCGGGGTCGGCATCCCGCTGACCGGGTGGATCGGCTTCGCCGGCTTCGCCTCGAAGGATGCCGTGATCGAGAGCGCCTATGCCGGCACTGCCGGGGGCTATGCCTTCTGGATGCTGGTGATCGCGGCGCTGATGACGAGCTTCTACTCCTGGCGGCTGATGTTCATGACCTTCTGGGGCAAGCCGCGCGGCGACAAGCACACGCATGAACATGCCCATGAAAGCCCGACGGTCATGCTGGTCCCGCTGGGCGTGCTGGCCATCGGCGCGATCTTCGCCGGGGCGATCTGGTACGGCAGCTTCTTCGGCAAGACCAACGAGGTGGTGAAGTTCTTCGGCGGCGATTACGGCAAGCCGGCCGAGGAGCTGGTCGAGGCCGTGGCCGAGCGCAACCCCAAGGCATCGGAGCTGCACTACGTGATGGAAAGCGCGCCGGGCGAGGCGGCGATCTACATCGCGCCGGAGAACACCATCCTGCACGAGGCGCATTACGTGCCGACCTGGGTCAAGCTTTCGCCCTTCGTCGCGATGCTGCTGGGGCTGGGCGTGGCCTACCTGTTCTACATCGTGAACCCGGCGCTGCCGGCGCGGCTGGCTGAAAACCAGCGCCCGCTCTATCTCTTCCTGCTCAACAAGTGGTATTTCGACGAGCTTTACGACGTCGTCTTCGTGCGGGGCGCGAAGTGGCTCGGCCGGTTCTTCTGGAAGCGGGGCGACGGCGACGTGATCGACGGCTCGATCAACGGCGTGGCGATGGGCATCGTGCCCTTCTTCGCGCGGCTCAGCCACCGCATGCAGTCCGGATACATCTTCACCTACGCATTCGCCATGGTGCTGGGCCTCGTGGTCCTTGTCACCTGGATCACCATCAGCGGGGGCGCGAACTGATGGATAACGTGCTTTCGATCATCACCTTCATCCCGCTGATCGCGGCCGTCATCCTGGCGGCGCTGCTGCGGGGCGACGACGCGGCGGCTCAGCGCAACGCCAAGTGGCTGGCGCTGGTGGCGACGACGGCGACCTTCCTCGTCTCGCTCTTCGTCTATGCCGAGTTCGACCCCGCCGATACCGGTTTCCAGTTCGTGGAAGAGCGCGACTGGCTGCTCGGGCTCAGCTACAAGATGGGCGTCGACGGGATCAGCGTGCTCTTCGTGCTGCTGACCACCTTCCTGATGCCGCTGGTGATCGCCTCGGCCTGGAACGTGACCGAGCGGGTCAAGGAATACATGATCGCCTTCCTGGTGCTCGAGACGCTGATGCTCGGCGTGTTCATGGCGCTGGACCTGGTGCTGTTCTACCTCTTCTTCGAGGCGGGCCTGATCCCGATGTTCCTGATCATCGGGATCTGGGGTGGCAAGAACCGCATCTACGCGGCCTTCAAGTTCTTCCTCTACACGCTCCTCGGTTCGGTCCTCATGCTCGTGGCGATGATCGCCATGTGGATGGATGCCGGCACCACCGATATCCCGACGCTGCTCACCCATGAATTCTCCTCCGGGCCGATCACGCTGCTGGGCTGGCAGATCGCCGGCGGCTTGCAGACGCTGATGTTCCTGGCCTTCTTCGCCAGCTTCGCGGTGAAAATGCCGATGTGGCCGGTGCATACCTGGCTGCCCGACGCGCATGTGCAGGCGCCGACGGCCGGCTCCGTGGTGCTGGCGGCGATCCTGCTGAAGATGGGCGGCTACGGCTTCCTGCGCTTCAGCCTGCCGATGTTCCCCGTCGCCTCCGACTTGCTGGCCGATTTCGTGATGTGGCTGTCGGTCATCGCCATCGTCTACACCTCTCTGGTGGCGATGATGCAGGACGACATGAAGAAGCTGATCGCCTATTCCTCGGTCGCGCATATGGGCTTCGTGACGATGGGCATCTTCGCGGCCAACCAGCAGGGCATCGACGGCGCGATCTTCCAGATGATCAGCCACGGCTTCGTCTCGGGTGCGCTCTTCCTGATCGTGGGGGTGATCTACGACCGGATGCATACCCGCGATATCGACGCCTATGGCGGGCTGGTGAACCGGATGCCGGCCTATGCGCTGGTCTTCATGCTGTTCACCATGGCCAATGTGGGGCTGCCGGGCACCAGCGGCTTCGTGGGCGAGTTCCTGACGATGATGGGCGCCTTCCAGGCCAATACCTGGATCGCCTTCGTCGCGGCCACCGGCGTGATCTTCTCGGCGGCCTATGCGCTCTGGCTTTACCGGCGCGTGGTGTTCGGGGACCTGATCAAGGAAAGCCTGAAGTCGATCACCGACATGACCCCGCGGGAACGCTGGATCTTCGCGCCGCTGGTGGCGATGACGCTGCTGCTCGGCGTCTATCCGAGCCTGATCCTCGACGTCACCGGCCCGTCTGTGAGCGCGCTCATCTCCGGGTACGAGACCGCACTGCTCGAGGCTGGCGACGTGCAGCTGGCCGGCAATTAAGGGAACCGCCTGATGATTGGTACCTATCTTTCCGTCGTCCTGCCCGAGCTGGTCCTGGCCATCTATGCCATGGCCGCGCTGATGTACGGGGTCTATACCGGCAAGGATCGCGAGGCGCCGCTGCTGATCTGGCTGACCGCGGCCGTCATGGTCGGGCTGGGTTTCTGGATCGGGCTGGCCCCCGCCGGCACCGAAACCGCCTTCGGCGGCTCCTTCATCGATGACGGCTTCGCGCGGTTCGCCAAGGTGACGATGCTGATCGCCGCCGCGATCGTCCTGCTGATGAGCCAGGATTTCATGGCGCGTCACGGCTTTCTGCGCTTCGAGTACCCGGTACTCGTGGCGCTGGCGACGCTCGGCATGATGATGATGGTGTCGGCCAACGACCTGATGGCGCTCTATGTGGGGCTCGAGCTGCAGTCCCTGGCGCTGTACGTCGTGGCGTCGATGCGCCGCGATTCCGCCCGCTCCACCGAGGCGGGCCTCAAGTATTTCGTGCTGGGCGCGCTCAGCTCGGGGCTGCTGCTCTACGGGGCGTCGCTGACCTACGGCTTCGCGGGCACCACCCTGTTCTCCGGCATCGTCGAGGCCGCCAGCGGCGGCATGTCGCTGGGCCTGCTCTTCGGGCTGGTCTTCATCGTCACCGGGCTGGCCTTCAAGGTCTCCGCGGTGCCCTTCCACATGTGGACCCCCGATGTCTACGAGGGGGCGCCGACCCCGGTCACGGCCTTCTTCGCCACCGCGCCCAAGGTGGCCGCGGCGGTGCTCTTTGCCCGGGTTGCGCATTCCGCCTTCGGCTCGGCCGTCGACGACTGGAGCCAGATCGTCGCGCTCCTGTCGGTGCTGTCGATGTTCCTCGGTTCCGTCGCCGCGATCGGCCAGACCGACATCAAGCGGCTGATGGCCTATTCCTCGATCGCGCATATGGGGTTCGCGCTGATGGGGCTGGCCGCGGGCACCGTGGGCGGCGTGCAGGCGCTGCTGATCTACCTCGCGATCTACGTGACCATGAACATCGGCACCTTCGCCTTCATCCTGTCGATGAAGCGCGACGGCGAGCCGGTAACCGAGATCGCGTCGCTCAGCCTCTATTCCCGGGCGGAGCCGCTCAAGGCGCTGGCGATGCTGGTGCTGCTGTTCTCGCTGGCCGGGATCCCGCCGCTGGTGGGGTTCTTCGGCAAGTTCTACGTCCTCAAGGCCGCGGTCGAGGCCGACATGGCGTGGCTGGCCATTGCCGGCGTGATCGCCACCGTGATCGGCGCCTTCTACTACCTGCGGATCGTCTACCTGATGTATTTCGGCGAACCGCGCGAGGCGCTGGACAGTTCCATGCCGGCGGTGCAGTGGGTGGCGCTGATGGCCTCGGCCGCGATCATGGTCGTCGGTGTCGTCAACCTCTTCGGGATCGAGGGCCTCGCCGCCGCCGCCGCCGAAACGCTCGTCCGCTAGATGGGCGATTGGCCCGAGGGTGTCGATCGCCGGGTTCTGGAGAGCGTCGACAGCACCAATGCCGAGGCCGCCCGCATCGCGCCGGGCCTGGCCGGACCCTGCTGGATCATGGCGCTGCGCCAGACCGCGGCGCGCGGGCGCCGGGGGCGGGCCTGGGCCAACCCGCAGGGCAATTTCGCGGCCACGCTGGTCCTGCGACCAACCGAACCCCCGGCACAGGCCGCGCTGCGCAGTTTCGTCGCCGCGCTGGCGTTGCGCGATGCGCTGGTGACGCTGACCGGCCAGGAGGCGGCGTTCAGGCTGAAATGGCCCAACGACGTGCTGGTCAACGGCGGCAAGCTTGCCGGCATCCTGCTGGAAAGCGCGGGGCAGGGCGGCGGCATGGCACATCTCGCCATCGGCATCGGCGTGAACCTCGCCCGGGCCCCGGCGGCCGCGCTGCTGGGCCCCGAGGCCGTGCCGCCGGCCAGCCTTGCCGCGGAAACCGGGGTGAATGTCACGCCGCTGCAGTTCCTCGAGACGCTGGCGCCGGCCTATGATCGGCGCGAACGCCAGTTCGTGACCTACGGCTTCGCGCCGATCCGGACCGCGTGGCTGGCGCATGCCGCCAGGCTGGGCGCGCCCGTGACCGCCCGGACCGGCCGCGAGACGCTGACCGGAACCTTCGAGACGGTGGACGAGACCGGCAATCTTCTTCTAAAGACGGGCGATGGCCGCAGGGCGATCCCCGCGGCAGACGTTTTTTTCTGACAGGGTCAGGCCCATGCTTCTGGCGATCGACTGCGGCAACACCAACACGGTCTTCTCGATCTGGGACGGCGCGCGCTTCTTGTGCACGCTGCGCACCTCGACCGAGCATCAGCGGACCGCCGACCAGTATTACGTGTGGCTCTCGACGCTGCTGACCCATCACGGCATCCCGATGAACATCGACGAGGTGATCATTTCGTCGACCGTGCCGCGGGTGGTCTTCAACCTGCGGGTTCTCTGCAACCGGTATTTCGACTGCCGGCCGCTGGTCGTCGGCAAGGAGGAGTGTCTCCTGCCGGCCGCGCCGCGGGTCGATGCCGGTACCCAGGTGGGGCCGGACCGGCTGGTCAACACCGCCGGCGCCTTCGACCGCCATGGCGGCGACCTGGTCGTGGTCGATTTCGGCACCGCCACGACCTTCGACGTGGTCGCCCATGACGGCGCCTATGTCGGCGGCGTCATCGCGCCGGGCGTCAATCTCAGCCTCGAGGCGCTGCACGCCTCGGCGGCGGCGCTGCCCCATGTGGACGTCACCAAGCCGCAGGCGGTGATCGGCACCAACACGGTGGCCTGCATGCAGTCCGGCGTCTTCTGGGGCTATGTTGGATTGGTGCGCGGGGTCTGCGACCGCATCCGCGCCGAATACGAGACCCCGATGCGGATCATCGGGACCGGTGGGCTGGCCTCTCTTTTCGCGCAGGGCGACGTGCTCTTCGACGCGATCGAGGACGACCTGACGATGCATGGCCTGACGGTCATCCACGCTTTCAACAAGGAACACGGCAACGCATGAGCAGTGACAGAGTGATCTACCTCCCCCTCGGCGGCGCCGGGGAAATCGGCATGAACATGTATCTCTACGGCTACGGGCCGAAGGGAAAGGAACGGTTCATCATCGTCGATACCGGCGTCACCTTTCCGAACATGGAAACCTCGCCCGGCGTCGACCTTATCATGCCGGATATCGACTGGATCGCGGCGCGCCGCGACCGCCTGGACGCGATCTTCATCACCCATGCGCATGAGGATCATGTCGGCGCCATCGGGCTCTTGTGGGACCGGCTGCGCGCGCCGGTCTACGCGCGTCGCTTCACCGGCACGCTGGCGCAGATGAAGATGGAGGAACGCGGCCGGAACCCGGACGATGTCCGGATCGTCAAGCCCTTCCCCGAGACGGTCGAGGCGGGTCCCTTCAGCGTCAGCTTCCTGCCGGTGTCGCACTCGATCCCCGAGACCTCGGCGCTGGTGATCGAGACACCGAAGGGCAAGCTGATCCATACCGGCGACTTCAAGCTCGACCCGACGCCGCGCGTGGGCGAGCCCTGGGATCCCGCGCTCTGGCAAGAGGCGGCGAAAGGCGGGGTCCAGGCCTTGATCTGCGACTCCACCAATGTCTTCAACTCCCATGCCGGCCGGTCCGAAGAGACGCTGACCGAAAGCCTCCGCGACCTCGTCGCCGATGCGCCGGGCATGGTCGTGGTCACGACCTTCGCGTCCAACGTGGCGCGGGTGAAGACCCTGGCCGAGGCCGGGCGATCCGCCGGCCGCTCGGTGGTGCTGCTGGGGCGGGCCATGCGCCGCATGGTGTCCACCGCCGAGGAAACCGGCGTGCTAAAGGGCTTTCCGCCGACGATCTCGCCCGAGGACGCGCAGGACCTGCCGCGCGAGAACCTGATGCTGATCGTCACCGGCAGCCAGGGCGAGCGTCGCGCGGCCTCGGCGCAGCTGGCCAATGGCCGCTACATGGGTCTGCAGATGAAGGCCGGCGACATGTTCCTGTTCTCCTCCAAGACCATCCCGGGCAACGAGGTCGGCGTCGGCCGCATCGTCAACGCCTTCTCCGAGATGGATGTCGACGTGGTCGAGGACGACGACCGCTACCACGTCTCGGGTCATGCCAACCGCCCGGACCTGGAGGCGATGCACGACCTGGTGAAGCCCCGGATGGTCATCCCGATGCATGGCGAGCATCGCCACCTGCGCGAGCATGTCCGCCTGGCCGAGTCCCGCGGCATCGCCGCCGCGATCGCGGTGAACGGCACCATGCTGGATCTCACCGGCGACCGCCCCAGGGTCATCGACAACATCGAGGCCGGGCGCACCTATCTCGACGGCAACGTCCTGATCGGGGCGATGGACGGCATCGTCCGCGACCGTATCCGCATGGCGCTGAACGGGCATGTCACGGTCGGCGTGATCGTGGACGAGGACGACGAGGTTCTGGAAGATGCCTGGGTGGAGCTGATGGGCCTGCCCGAGACCGGCGCCAGCGGCGCCCCGCTGGTCGAGGCGGTCGAGGATGCCGTGGGCGACGTGCTGGCCCGGGCCGACACGCGGACGGTGATGGATGACGACAAGCTGGAGAAGCTGGTCCACCGCGCCGCCCGGATGGCGGTGAACGAGGTTCTGGGCAAGAAACCCGAGGTCACGGTGCTGATCAGCCGGCTGGTCGCCCAGTAGGGGCGACCGGCGCGCCGGTCCGGTCCGGGCGAGACCCCGGGCCAGCCGGGCAGGGCGGGCCGTCAGCCCGCCATGCGTTCCTCGAAGCTCATGGCGATGAAGCTCGGCAGGTGGTCGCCCATGCCGACGACCTCGTCCTGGCGCCGCTTGTCCTCGCCGCCCTTCTTGCCGCGCCCGCGCGACCTGGCGGCAGGCTTCGGCTTTTCCTCGGGCTTGGGCTGCGCCTCGGCCTTCGGCGCCGCGTCTTCGGCGGCCGGCGGGGCGGGTTCCGCCTTGGCGGGTGCCGCGGTCTTGGCGGCAGACCGGCGCGACCGGCGCGCCGGCGGCTTCCCGGGGTCCTCGGCGGCATCGGGCGCGGGCGCCGTGTCCGCCTCCGTTGCCTTCTTGCTGCGCGACCGGGTCGGCGCAGGATTGTAGGGGCTTTCCATGCGCGGGATTTCCCGTTGCAGAAGATCCTCGATCGCCTTGAGATACTTCTCGTCGGCCGGCATCGCGATGGTCAGGGCGCGCCCCTCGCGCCCGGCGCGGCCCGTGCGGCCGATCCGGTGGACATAGTCTTCCGAATGGCTCGGAACGTCGAAGTTGAACACGTGGCTGACCGAGGGCACGTCGAGCCCGCGCGCGGCCACGTCGGAGGCGATCAGCAGCTTGATCTCTCCGTCGCGGAACCCGTCCAGCGTCTTCGTGCGCAGCGACTGGTCGAGGTCCCCGTGGATCGGCGCGGCATCGTAGCCGTGCTTTTTCAGCGACTTGGAAAGGATGTCGACCTCGCTCTTGCGGTTGCAGAAGACGATGCCGTTCGTCAGCTTCTCGCCTTCCTGGTCGATCAGCGCGCGCAGCACTTCGCGCTTTTCCTTGGCCGCGCGGTCGCGGCGGCTGGGGCTGTACTCGATCACGTGCTGGTCGATGGTTTCGGCCGTCGTGGCCTGGCGCGCCACCTCGACCCGCGCGGGGGCGGTGAGGAACTCGTTGGTGATGCGCTCGATCTCCTTGGCCATGGTGGCCGAGAAGAAGAGCGTCTGCCGCGTGAAGGGCGTCAGCTTGAAGATCCGCTCGATATCGGGGATGAACCCCATGTCGAGCATCCGGTCGGCCTCGTCCACGACCATGATCTGGACGCCGTTCAGCATCAACTTGCCGCGTTCGAAATGGTCGAGCAGGCGGCCGGGCGTCGCGATCAGCACGTCGACGCCCCGGTCGATCAGCTTGTCCTGTTCCTTGAACGAGACCCCCCCGATCAAGAGCGCCTTGGTCAGCTTGGTGTGCCTGGCGTAGGTGTCGAAGTTCTCGGCCACCTGTGCGGCAAGTTCCCGCGTCGGCGCCAGCACGAGGCTGCGCGGCATCCGCGCGCGCGCCCGGCCCTTGCCGAGCAGCGTGATCATGGGCAGCACGAAGCTGGCGGTCTTGCCGGTGCCGGTCTGCGCGATGCCGAGGACGTCGCGGCCCTGGAGCGCATGCGGGATCGCCTGCGCCTGGATCGGCGTCGGTTCCTCATAGCCGGCTTCGGCAATGGCTTTCAGGACTTTCGGGTCGAGTTCGAGGTCGGTGAATTTGGTCATGTGTATCCGTCTGGTGCGGCCGGTTTCCGTCTGCCGCAAGATCGGTGTGGCGCACGTCCGTAAGCCTAGGGCCCCTGGTGCTGCCGTCGACACCGTTTCCCTACGCGAATCGCCGGGACTGGTCAACGTGCGGCGCGGGTTTTTGCGCCATATCGGGCAGTTGCGGCGATTTCTCACCCTAAAAAGGGTAGGTTGTGTCAACCGGAAGGCGATCTTTCCCATCACCCATGCCAGCGCAGCGAAGCCGATCCGCGTTGCGGCGCCGTCGCGGGCCGTCAGGCCGGGCCCGAGCAGGCGCGCCGTCAGCCCGATCCCGAAGGCCGGAAACGGCACCGGGGCGAAGGGGATCGGCAGCCGCCCCGCGCAGATCACCGCGACGCCGACCCGCCGCAGCGCCGGCGGATGGATGGGACCGCCACCAGCCTGGCCGGAGCAGCCGGCTCAGGCCGGAACGGTCGAGACGGCGCGCACCATCGGCCGCGCGGAGGCGGGCCGCGGCAACACCGGCCGGGCCAGCGGGCCGAAACCGGGCACGGGGGGCGGGCCGGGGCGTCCGCTTGGCCTGGTCGCGGCGGCGGGGGCGAGGCCGGGGAAGAGGCCCAGCAGCTCGGCGCGCGCCGCGGGCGGCAGGCTTTTCCAGGCCTCGGGGCCGGGAAAGAAGCTTTCGGCGGGGGTGCCCTCGGCCAGGAGCACCTGGTGGCGGGCGCACATCAGGTGGAAATAGGTGACCGTGCCGCCCGCGACCTGCCGGATCGCCCGGCCATCGACCAGGTGGATCGCGGGGCGGAACCCCTCGGCCCCGTCCGGGCCACGCACCAGAATCCGGTGCTGCGGCGAGACCCAGAGGTCGCGGGTGTTGCCCAGCGCGCCGGCGGCGATCCGCACCGGCGCCATGCGGCCCCGGGCGCGGCGGGTGGCCGAGGCGATCCAGACCACCGGCCGCGGCCCGTCATCCAGCGTGATCACCCGGTCGCCGGGGCGGAGATGTTCCACCGCCACCTCGCCCCGGTCGGTGAGGATCCGGGTGCCGCGCACGAAGCAAACCGGGGCGTTCGCGAGGCTGATCTGCCCGTCAAGGCTGCCGTCGGCGGCGTCCATCGCGTCGAGCTGACCGGCCGGCACGAGGTAGACCTCGCCGGAGCCCGCGCCGCCGCCCTCGGCCTGCCGCGCGCCGATGAGCAGATCGCCCAACCCGTCGCCGTCGAAATCGCCCGAGGTCAGTTGGCCACCACCGTCGCCGACCTGGTCGTCCGCACTGGCCCCGCTCAACACGTAGCCCCCGGCGCTGCCAGCATGGGCCAGGTCGATCACGCCGTCGGTCGCCCCGTCGGCCGCGTCCAGCGCGCCGAGATCGGCCTGAGGCAGCAGGTAAAGCGCGCCACTGTCCGATCCGCCGTAGGAGGCGCCGGGCGCGCCGATCAGCAGGTCGCCCAAACCGTCGCCGTCGACATCGCCGGCGAAGGAGAGCGTTTCCCCGGCATAGTCGGAGGCATGGGCTTCCTGGAAGACATAGCCGCCCGCGGCCGCCGTGTGGTCAAGGCTGATGACGCCATCCGTGGCCCCGTCGGCCCCGTCCATCGTGGTCAGCCCGGCACCGGTCAGGAAATAGGCGTCGTAAGGGGCATAGGAGCCGGTGCCGATCAACAGATCGCCGAGGCCGTCGTCATCGACATCCCCGCCGACGACAGATTGGATTCCGAGCCGGTCGTCGCTATCGCCCCGGATCACGAAACCGCCGGCGGGACCGACATGCGCGACGTCGATATCGCCGTCGGTGCTGCCGTCTGCAGCATCGAGGCCGGCGAGGTCGGCGGCCGTGACAAGATAGATGTCGCCCGCGTAGCTTCCGCCGTAATCGGCAAAAGGCGCGGTGTCGCCATCGAGATCGCCGGCAGACGATATTTTATGGCCGAGCCACTCGTAACTGCCGGAGGTGCCGAAGCTGTAGCCGCCCGCGGAACCGACATTTTCCAGGTCGATCTGGCCGTCGGTCGCGCCATCTGCCGCGTCGATCGCCGCGAGATCGGCGGCGGGCAGCAGATAGGCCGCGCCATCCATGCCGTCGGCCCTGGCGGCGCCGATCAGCAGGTCTTCCAGCCCGTCGCCGTCAACGTCGCCGGCCGACGAGACGACGGCGCCGGAATAGTCCTGCACGTCCTCGCCACCGATCAGGTAGCCCCCGGCGGACCCGGTGTTGCCAGGGTCGATGATTCCGTCGACCGCCCCGTCGGCGCCGTCCAGCACGTCCAGGTTTTCGGCGCTGATCAGGTAGGTCCGCCCGGCATCGTCGTCGGCATCGAAAAAGGCGCCGCGTGCCCCGATCAGGAAATCGCCGGTGCCGCCGCCGTCCACGTCGCCGATGCCAGCGACGGTGGTTCCGGCGAAGTCGGCGGCCGCTTCCCCGGCGATCCGGTAGCCGCCCGCCGCCCCCACGAGGCCGAGATCGATCTCGAAGTCCCGGGCGCCGTCGGCGGCATCGAGTGCGGCCAGATCGGTGGAGGTGAGCAGGTAGACCGCGCCGGAATTCGCGCCGCCCGCATCGGATCCAGTCGCGCCGATCAGGATCTCGGCGCGGCCGTCGCCGTCGATATCGTCGGTGAAGTTGAGCGACCCGCCGGCGTAGTCGCCCGCCGCGCCGATGAACCTGTATCCCATGCCCGTGCCCCGGGTGTCTGGCCGCCGCTCCACCAAGGGCGGGTCCGGCTCTCGTTCGGGATAGTTTGCGGGAAATGGGTTTCCGGTTGATTGAAGCCGCCGCCGCCGCGCCGCCGGCGCCGGCGGCGCCGTTCAGACCTGCATTTCCTTGGTCGCGGAAAGCGTCAGGTCCGGGTAGTCGCGTTCCACCCGGTCGATGTCCCATTGCAGCCGGGTCAGGTAGACCGGGTCGCCGTCATGGTCATGGGCGATGTGCCCCTTGTTGGCGTTGACGAACCGGTCGAGATCGGCCTTCGGGCCCGACACCCAGCGGGCGCTGGTGAACTGCGTCGGCTCGAAGCGCACGGGCAGGCCGTATTCCTGCTCTATCCGGCTGGCCAGCACCTCGAATTGCAGCTGGCCGACGACGCCCACGATGAAGCCCGCGCCGATCGCCGGCTTGAAGACCTTGGCCGCGCCTTCCTCGGCGAACTGCATCAGCGCCTTGTCGAGATGCTTGGCCTTCATCGGGTCGCCGGCGCGGCAGCTTTGAAGCAGCTCCGGCGCGAAGGACGGGATGCCGGTGAAGCGCAGCGCCTCGCCCTCGGTCAGGGTGTCGCCGATCCGCAGCTGCCCGTGGTTCGGAATGCCGATGATGTCGCCGGCCCAGGCCTCTTCGGCGAGTTCCCGGTCGGCCGCGAGGAACAGCACCGGGCTGGAGATCGCCATCGGCTTCTTCGAGCGCACATGGGTCAGCTTCATGCCGCGCTTGAAATGACCCGATCCCAGCCGCAGGAAGGCCACGCGGTCGCGATGCTTGGGATCCATGTTCGCCTGCACCTTGAAGACGAAGCCGGTGACCTTGCCCTCGTCCGGAGTGACCTGGCGTGGCTCGGCCGTCTGGGGTTGGGGTTCGGGGCCGAAATTCCCGATCCCGTCCATCAGCTCCTTCACGCCGAAGGAGTTGATCGCCGAGCCGAACCAGATCGGCGTCAGCGTGCCGTCGAGGAAGGCCTGCCGGTCGAAGGCGGGCATCAGCGCGCGCGCCATCTCGACCTCTTCGCGCAGCTGCTCGAGCAGGTGCGCGGGAATGGTCTCGTCCAGCTTGGGATCATCGAGCCCCTCGATGGCGATGGACTCGGCCACCACGTTGCGGTCGGCGCGTTCCATCAGCTCCAGCCGATCGTTCAGCATGTCGTACGAGCCGATGAAATCGCGCCCCATGCCGATGGGCCAGCTCGCCGGTGTCACGTCGATGGCCAGGTTTTCCTGGATCTCGTCGATGATCTCGAAGGTGTCGCGGCTCTCGCGGTCCATCTTGTTGCAGAAGGTCAGGATCGGCAGGTCGCGCAGGCGGCAGACCTCGAAGAGCTTGCGCGTCTGGCTTTCCACGCCCTTGGCGCCGTCGATCACCATGATCGCGGCGTCCACCGCCGTCAGGGTGCGGTAGGTGTCCTCGGAAAAGTCCGAGTGGCCCGGCGTGTCGACCAGGTTGAAGCGATACCCGTCGTAGTCGAAGGACATCGCCGAGGCCGAGACCGAGATCCCGCGATCCTTTTCCATCTGCATGTAGTCCGAGCGCGTCCGGCGCGCCTCGCCCTTGGCGCGGACCTGGCCGGCCATCTGGATCGCGCCGCCATAGAGCAGGAATTTCTCCGTCAGCGTCGTCTTGCCCGCATCGGGGTGCGAGATGATCGCGAAGGTGCGGCGCCGCGCGATCTCGGGCGGCAGGGCGGGGGCGTTGTGCGTGCGGTCGAGCATGGCCGCCATATAGGCGAGCCCGGGGCCGAGCACAATTGCCCCGGCGCGGCGGTGCCCTATGCTTTGCGCGGTCACCGCGCGATCGCCAAGTTGCACTTCGGCGCCGGGGGTGCCAAACCAAGGCATGAAAGAAGCGGAGCGAGGGAGGATCAGCCGTGGATCTGGGAATTTCGGGCAAATGGGCCATCGTCTGTGCATCGTCCAAGGGTCTCGGGCGCGGCTGCGCCGAGGCGCTGGCCGAGGCCGGCGTAAACCTGGTGATGAACGCGCGCAGCGAAGGCCCGCTCAACGAGGCGGCGGACGCGATTCGCAGCGCATATGGCGTCGAGGTGACGGCCGTGGCCTCCGACGTGACCACGCCCGAGGGCCGCGAGGCCATCCTCGCCGCCTGCGGTGCGCCGGATATCCTGGTCAACAATGCCGGCGGTCCGCCGCCGGGCATGTGGACCGACTGGGACCGCGAGGATTTCATCAAGGCGCTGGATGGGAACATGCTGGCGCCGATCGCCATGATCAAGGCGACCGTGCCCGGCATGATGGATCGCGGCTGGGGCCGGGTCGTGAACATCACCAGCCAGTCGGTCAAGTCGCCGATCCCGGTCCTGGGGCTGTCGAACTCGGCCCGGGCGGGCCTGACCGGCTATGTCGCCGGCACCTCGCGCCAGGTCGCGGGCAAGGGGGTGACCATCAACAACCTGCTGCCGGGCATCCACGCCACTGATCGCGCGGTCTCGCTCGACACGGGCGTGGCCGAGCGCGAGGGCATCACGCTGGACGAGGCCCGCACCAAGCGCGAGGCCACCATCCCGGTGGGCCGCTACGGCACGGCCTCGGAATTCGGCCATACCTGCGCCTTCCTCTGTTCGCAGCATGCGGGCTTCATCGTCGGCCAGAACCTGCTGCTCGACGGCGGCGCCGTCAACAGCACGCTCTGATCGTCCGACGGGCTTGCCCGGGGGCCGGCGGGGTGGTAACCGGCCCTAATCCGATTATTTCTATCGGGAAAGACAGGGCACAGGTCAGACGGTGACGGAAACCACACCAAGGCTGGAAGCGATCGGCCTCACGCGCCGTTTCGGCGGCATCGAGGTGGTGCGCGACGTGTCTCTGGACGTGCCGGCGGGGCAGGTGAGCTGCCTGCTCGGCCCGTCGGGCTGCGGCAAGTCCACCATGCTGCGCATCATCGCGGGCGTCGACCGCCAGGACAAGGGCGCGGTGCGCATCGAGGGCCGCACCGTGTCCGACGATCACGTGCAGGTCCCGCCCGAGCGCCGCTCGGTCGGGCTCATGTTCCAGGACTTCGCGCTTTTCCCGCATCTCTCCGTCGCCGGGAACGTGGGCTTCGGGCTCAAGGGGCCGCGCGACGAGATCGCGGCCCGCGTGCGTGAGCAGCTCGACAAGGTCAATCTCGCCGGCTTCGCCGAGAAATACCCCCATGAGCTGTCGGGCGGCGAGCAGCAGCGCGTGGCGCTGGCCCGGGCGCTGGCGCCGCGGCCGCGGATCATGCTGATGGACGAGCCGTTTTCGGGGCTCGACAACCGGCTCCGCGACGAGATCCGCGACGAGACGCTCTCGGTGCTGAAAGCGGAGGGCACGGCGGTGCTGCTGGTCACGCACGAGCCCGACGAGGCGATGCGCATGGCCGACGAGATCCTGCTGATGCGCCGGGGGCGGATCGTGCAGCGCGGGGCGCCCTACAACATCTACAACGCGCCGGTCGACAAGGAGGCGGCGGCCTTCTTTTCCGACATCAACGTGATCCACGGCGTGGTCAAGAATATGCAGACCGAGACGCCGTTCGGGCGCTTCCTGACGCCCGGCATGGTCGACGGCACCGATGTCGAGATCATCATCCGCCCGCAGCACCTGAAGATGGATTTCGACCGCGGCGGCAAGGGCCCGAACCCCACCTCGACGGATGGCGTGCCCGCCCGCGCGGTCGTCGAGCGGGCGCGGTTCATGGGCTCCGAGAGCCTGGTCGAATTCCGCATGGAATTCGACGGCTCCCAGATCAAGGCGACGGTCCCGGCGGTGTTCCTGCCGGCGCCGGGCACGCCGCTCTGGCTGTCGATCCGGCGCGACCGCTGCTTCGTGATGCCCTGCAAGCGCCAGACGACCGTCGCCGATCCCTATGCCGGCTAGCCGTTCACCGCGCGCTGGCTGCCGCTGGCGGGGTCGATCCCGATAAAGGGCTTCTTGGCCTGTTTCCAGGCGCCGAAGCCGCCCTCGAGATGGGCGATGCGGTCATGGCCCGCGGCCAGGTATCGCTGGGCGACCTTGCCCGACCGGATGCCGGAGCCGCAGTGAAACACGATCCGCTTGTTGCCTTCCTCGGGCATCTGGGCCGCGTCGAAATGGGACATGGGCGCGAGCAGTGCGCCGGGGATGCATTCGAACATGTATTCGGGTGGCGTGCGGACGTCGATCAGCACGATGCTGTGATCCGCCAGGCCTTTTTCGACCTCCTCGACCGTCCAGGTCTCGAGGGTGCCGCCGTCGATCTGTTCCGTTTTCATCCGGGTCGCTCCTTTGGAATTTGCGTTGTTTCGTCCCCGGTCAGGATGTGCCACGCTCGGGCATCGCGGCAATCCCCCGGCGCCGGGGAAAGGCAAGAAATCGTGCCGAGCGGCCGATTGGGTCTTTGATCCGGTGGCGATAGTGAATAAATGTGCGGGATGACGCATTGGGGCGGGCGCGCGCTGCGCCGGCCCAGCAAAGGGAGAGAGTCATGCTCAACAATATCGGGCTTCCCGGCCTTCTTCTCATCGCCGTGGTCGTGCTGGTGCTCTTCGGGCGCGGCAAGATCTCGTCGCTGATGGGTGAGGTCGGCAAGGGGATCACCGCCTTCAAGAAGGGCGTCTCCGATGGCCAGAAGGAAATCGAGGACGCGTCGGTCGAACAGGCCCGCGACGTCACGCCGGAGGAAAAGACCGAGAAAGACAAGGCCTGAGGGCCTTCTGACCGGATCCGCACATGTTAGATATCGGCTGGACCGAGCTCCTCCTCGTCGGAATCGTGGCCCTCATCGTGGTGGGGCCCAAGGACTTGCCGGGCATGTTCCGCACGCTGGGCAAGGTGACGGCCCGGCTGCGGTCGATGGCCCGGGACTTTCAGCGTTCGCTCGAGGAAGCGGCGGACGAGACCGGCGTGAAGGACGTGGCCTCCGATCTGCGCAGTGCCGCGTCGGCCCGCAACATGGGGCTGGACAAGGTCAAGGAAGCAGCCACCAATTTCGACAGCTGGAAAACGCGCGACGAGGTGAAGTCCGACGCGGCCGACGAGGCCGACGCCGACAGCCGGGGCACGCATACCTCCAAGCTGGCCGAGGATCGTGCCGAGGCCGCGCGGAAGATCCACGAGCGCACGGCGCAGGCCGCGCGCGAACGCCGCGCCGCCGAGGCGGCGCAGGAGCATGGCGCGGATACGGCCGACGCGCCGGCCGCCGACAAGCCCGCCAAGCCGGCGGCGAAAAGCGGCGGCACCAGGGCCAAGACGGCCCGCGCCAAGACCGGCGCCGCGGGCAAGGCCAAGGCCGGGGGCGGCGCGGCCAAGAAATCCTCCTCGACGGCGCGGAAAACCGCGGCTAAGTCGAAGGCATCCAGCAAGGCCGACGACGCATCATGAGCGACCGCACCGACGACGACGAGATCGAGGAATCGAGCGCCCCCCTGATCGAGCATCTGGCGGAGCTGCGCACGCGCCTGATCCATTCGGCCGCCGCCTTCATCGTCGGGATGGTGATCTGCTTCACCGTCTGGAACCCGATCTTCAACTTCCTGACCCAGCCGATCTGCGACCAGCTTGCGGCGCGCAACCAGGATTGCGGGCTGATCCTGATCAAGCTGCAGGAAGGCTTCTTCGTGGCGATCCGGATCTCGCTGCTCGGCGGGTTCGTCCTGGCCTTCCCCTATATCGCCTTCCAGATGTGGCGCTTCGTGGCGCCGGGCCTCTACAAGAGCGAGAAGGGCGCGTTCCTGCCGTTCCTGCTGGCCTCGCCGATCATGTTCGCGCTGGGCGCCTCCTTCGCCTTCTACATCGTCATCCCGCTGGCCTTCGACTTCTTCCTGGGCTTCCAGCAGCCGGGCGCGCTGACGGGGGGCGGCGGCGCAGAGGGCGAGGCCGGCGCGCTGGCGCAGGCCGGCATAACCTTCCAGGGCTCGGTGCAGGAATACCTGTCGCTGACGATCAAGTTCATCTTGGCCTTCGGGCTCTGCTTCCAGCTGCCGGTGCTGCTGACGCTGATGGGCAAGGCGGGGCTGGTGTCGTCGCAGGGCCTGGGCGAGGTGCGCAAATACGCGGTGGTCGCCATCCTGGTGCTCGCCGCGCTGGTCACGCCGCCCGACGTCATCACCCAGGTCATTCTCTTCGTCGTGGTCTACGGGCTTTACGAGTTGTCCATCTGGCTGGTCCGCCGGGTCGAGCGTGACCGCGACGCGCGGCTGCGCGAGGAGGGGATCCTCGACGACGAGGACGACGATTTCGAGGCCGAGGCCGACGAGCTGCTGGGCGACGACGACGACAAATGACCGGGGACGTGCTGGAGCGGATCGCCGCCGCGCTGGAGCGGATGAACCCCGCCCCGGCGGCCGCCCCGGACTACGCCGGTGCCGAGGCTTTCGTCTGGCACGTGTCGCCCGACAGGCTGGAACCCGTCGGCGCGGTCAACCGCATCCCGCTGTCGCTGCTCGTGGGGATCGACCGCGCGTCGGACATCCTGCTGGAGAACACCCGCCATTTCGCGCAGGGCCTGCCGGCCAACAACGCCCTGCTCTGGGGGTCGCGCGGGATGGGCAAGTCCTCGCTGGTGAAGGCCGTCCATGCCGAGGCCGCGGCCATGGCGCCGGAGCTGAAACTGGTTGAGGTCCTGCGCGAGGACCTGCCGTCGATCGGGCGGCTTCTGCACCTGTTGCGCGCCGCGCCCTGCCGGTTCATCCTGTTCTGCGACGACCTGTCCTTCGGCCATGACGACAGCCATTACAAGTCGCTCAAGGCGGTGCTCGACGGCGGCGTCGAGGGGCGGCCGGACAACGTGATCTTCTACGCCACATCGAACCGCCGCCACCTGATGCCGCGCGACATGATCGAGAACGAACGCTCCACGGCGATCAACCCGTCGGAAGCGGTGGAGGAGAAGGTCTCGCTCTCGGACCGATTCGGCCTCTGGCTCGGGTTCCACCCCTGCGACCAGGACGCCTATCTCGAGATGATCCGCCGCTACTGCGATGCCTGGGGCGTGGAGATCGACGACGCGACGCTGCGCGCCGAGGCGATCGAGTGGCAGCAGACCCGTGGCGCCCGGTCGGGCCGGGTCGCCTGGCAGTATTTCACCGATCTCGCGGCGCGGCGCGGCGTGCCGATCCGGCTCGGCTGAGCCCGCCGCCGCGTCAGTTCAGGAACGGCATCGGGTCTATGGCCTCGGTTCCGCGGCGCACTTCGAAATGCAGGAAGCTCGGGCTGGCATCGGCCACGCTGGCGACGGGCTGGCCGCGCCGCACCGTCTCGCCCTTCTCGACGCTCACGTCGACCACGTTGGAATACACCGTGTAGAGGTTCTCGCCATGGCGGATCAGCACGATGGTGCTCTGCCCCACCGAGCGCGAGATTAGCGCGACCTCGCCATCGTCCGCGGCCTTGACGGCGGTTCCCGGCGCGGCCGCGAAATCGACGCCGTCGCTGCCCTCGCCCGGGGCGTAGCCGCGGATGACCTCGCCGCCGACGGGACGCAGGAAGCGCGAGTCGTCGGCCGGCGCGCTGTCCTGTTCGGCCAGCGCGGGTGACGCGGGCAGTTCCGCGCTCTCGACTTCCTCGGGCAGGGGGCTGCTGGCGCTGGGCGGTTCCGGCGCCGGGGACCCTTCGCCGGGCCGGCTCGGCGCGGCCGCGGCCTGGCGGCGGGGCGCCTGGCGCTCTTCCTCGACGGCGAGCGGGATCAGAAGGTACTGGCCCTCGCGCACCTCGAGATCGGGGCCCAGTCCGTTCCAGTCCGCCAAGGCGCGGACCGAGACATTGTAGAGCCGCGCGATGGAATAGGCGGTCTCACCGCGCTCGACCTGGTGGCGGACCGGCTCGATCCCGTCCCGCGTCTCGGCGGTGCGCCGGTCGGGCTGCCCGCGCCCGTCGCCGGCGCGGTCGATCGCCTCTGTCGCGATGCTTTCGATGTCGAGCCCGCGTCCGGTGCCGGCCGTGCCGGGCGTTCCCGCGGCCACGCGCGAGGGCAGCGCCAGAATCTCGCCCGGGCGCAGGCGGTAGCCTGGCTCCAGCCCGTTGAACCGCGCGAGTTCCCGCGGCGGGATGCCGACGCGGTCGGCCACGTCCGTCACGGTGTCGCCGCCCCGGGCCACGGCCATCTGGTAGCCGGGATAAGAGATCACGCCGCGGGCGTCCGGTTCCGGGCGCGGCTCGGTCTCGGTACGCACGGGCTCGCGCGACCGCAGGTCCGGGCCGAGCTGGCGGAAGTCGACGTCCCGCCCGCAGGCGGCAAGCAGCGCGAGCAGGGCGGTGGTGGCGACAAGGCGGGTGGCGCGGCGGCCGGCGGTCTCGGGCATGTGCTCCGTCCTCAATTCCAGGCGTCTGGGCGGCCCTTGTGGCCGGGCCTTGGTCAGTCTCCGGCGATCCCTTCGACGAGCGGCACGAACCGCACCGCCCTGAGCTCGGTATACTCGAAGCCCGACGCGGTGCGTTCGACCCTGATCAGGCGCTGCACCGTGTCCGACTGTCCCACCGGCACGACCATGATACCGCCCTCGCGCAGTTGCGCCAAGAGGGGGCCGGGGGGATCCTCGGCCGCGGCGGTCACGATGATGCGGTCGAACGGCGCCTGTTCGGGCAGGCCGCGGCTGCCGTCGCCGGTGATGACGGTGATGTTTGTCAGCCCGAGCGACTCGAAGGTCGCCTCGGCCTCGCGCGCCAGGCGTCGGTGGCGGTCGATCGTATAGACCCGCCGGCCGAGCTGGCTCAGGACCGCGGCCTGGTAGCCGGACCCGGTGCCGATCTCGAGCACCTTGTTGCGCGGCTGCACGTCGAGCGCCTGGGTCATCAGCCCCACCACCGAGGGCTGGCTGATCGTCTGGCCGCAGGCGATGGGCAGCGGCATGTCCTCTTCGGCGCGGTGGGCAAAGAGCCCGCGCACGAAGGCGCGGCGGTCGATCCGTTCCATCGCCGTCAGAACGCGCTTGTCGGTGACGCCCTTCGAGCGGAGCGCGTAGACGAAGCGCATGATCCGCTCGGCGTCGTCGGTCACTGGAAGCGGTCCTTCAGCGTGTCGAGCACGTCATGCGCGGTCAGGTCGGCGCGCATCGGCGTGACCGAGATGAACCCGTCGAGATTGACGGCCGCATCGGTGCCCGGCGCGGTCGGCGTGTGCTGTGGGCCGCCCTTGACCCAGAGGAACTTGCGCCCCGACGGCGAGTAATGCGGGTCGACGGAGAAATTCGTGTCGTGGCGGTAGCCTTGCGGGGCGATCCGCGTGCCCTTGACCGCCCCGGCCGAAATCGGCGGGAAATTGACGGAGTAGAAGACACCGTAATCGGCATCATGCCAGATGCCCTTTTCAAGCAGGGCGCGGATGACCTGCACGCCGTGGGCGCGCGCGGCCTCGAACGGGTCGTCGAGCCCCAGATTGTCGGGTCCGTAATACTGCGACAGCGCCACGGATTTCATCCCGTGCAGCGCCCCTTCCATGGCACCGCCGATGGTGCCCGAGTAGAGCGCGTTCTCGGCGGCGTTGTTGCCGCGGTTGACCCCCGAGAGCACGAGATCCGGCTTGCCGCCGGCCAGCACGTCATGCAGCCCCGCCAGCACGCAGTCGGCCGGCGAGCCCTCGGCGGCGAAGCGGCGCTCGTCGAGTTGGGCGATCATCGTCGGATGGGTGTAGGAGATGCAGTGCGCGACGCCCGATTGCTCGAAGGCGGGCGCGACGGTCCAGACCTCGCCGCCCGGGCCGGCCAGCTCGGTCGCGATCTCCTGGAGCACCGCCAGCCCCGGCGCGTTGATCCCGTCGTCATTGGTGATGAGAATGCGCATCCTGCCCCCGTTTGCCGCTACCGCACTCTTAGGCCAGAGCCGGGCAGGCGTAAAGCGGCGGTCGGCCGGTCAGGCGCCGATCGGACGCCCCGCCGCATCGAGCGGCACCGCGCGGGTCACACGGCCGCGGAAATAGGCGAAGCGCGCGCCGGGCGGATCCCAGAACACCTCGGCGCGGGCGGGCATGACCAGCCCGCCGATCTCGCCCCAGTCGTCGAAGACACCGCCCCAGGGCTCGGCCGGGGCGTCGGGCCCCGTGCCCCGGCGCCGGGCCGGGCTGCCGGCGGCGTCGATCAGCCCGTCATCCGTCAGGCGCAGCTCTACCTTGGCGATGTGCCTGGCGGCCAGGGTGGCGGCCGTCACGCCGCTCGGCGTCGCGCGCCAGTCGATATGGCCGTTCCGGGCCAGCGCGCCGGGCGCCCAGGCCAGTTCGGCCAGGTAGCGCTGGGCCTCCGCCTCGGCGACACCGGTCCCGTCGGCGCGGGCCACGGGCAGGATCCCCGCGAGGCGGGCCTCGAGATGCCCGTCCGTCCCGTCGAAGGCATCGAGCACCACGACCGAGACCCCGGGCGCAACGCGGATCCGGGCCGCCCAGGCGAAGGCGGGCTTGGTCAGCGAGATCACCTGTTCGGCGGTGAAGGGCTGCCACGGCTTGTCCTCGGAAAGCCGCATCTCCCCGGTCTGGTGGAGCCGGATCGCGACGGCCTCTTCGGGCAGCGGCTCGTCGGTCAGCTCCGCCAGGGGCGCCAGCGCGTCCGGCAGGCCGCGCACCGGGCGCAGATCGGGCGCGATCGCCGCCCGTTCAAGTGCCCGGATCCGCCGGGCAAACCCGAGCCGCAGCGTGGCCGCGGCCGCGGCCACCGCCAGCAGGAGGAACAGAACGACGCCGAGTGCCGTGGTCATCGCGGGCCTCCGGATACGCGGCAGGCCGAACGCCCGCCGGGAACCCCTCCTTGATACGCGTCAGCTGCCGCGCTGCAAGCGCCATTGCCAGCCCAGCAGCCCGGCAAGCGCCAATGCGCCGAGCGCGGCCAGCGCCGCAAGCCCCGGCGCCGTGCCGAAGTTGCGCACCACCACCGCGACCAGTGCCCAGACCGCCGCGATTCCGTAGCTGGGGGTGCGCGGCAGCCGGTACTGCACCGCCGCGGCCATGGCGATGGCGCCGGCAAGGCCGATCACCGCCCAGCCGGTCTGGCCCGGCCCGATGCCGTAGCCCGCGCCGGTCAGACCGATCGCGACCCAGCTGGCCGCGGTGAGCCAGCCGGCATAGAGTCCGACGGGCAGCGCGAGCCAGGCCCGGTCGCCGCCCCGCGCGGCCGGGAAGAGCGCCGCCAGCGCCGCGACCAGCATGACCCAGATCAGCAGCGTCGCCCAGAGCGGGCTCGTCAGCGCGACGCCCAGCCAGGCCGCCCCGATCACGAGGCTCACGATCATCGGCCAGCGCGTGATGTCCCAGGCCGCGTCGTCGGCACGGGCGAAAAGACCGTATCCCGCATGGCCCAGCAGCCACAGGTAGATCACCCCCCAGATCCCGAAGGCGTAGCCCGCGGGCTGCACCGGGGGATCGACCTGCGGCACCGGGTAGAGATCCGGGTCGAAGCCGCGGAATTCGGGAAACTGGAAGGGGGCCGCGGCAAAGGCGATCGCCGCGGTCAGCACCAGTATGGCTTTCATGCGCATCCTCGGGCGCCTCCTCGGTTGGACGCCGGGCCGGGATCAGGCAAGCCGGCCGTCGGGCGTCAGGGTGGTCTTGCCGCCGAGCCGGGAGGCCAGAACGCCCGGCAGCGTCACCGACCCGTCCGCCTGCTGGCCGTTTTCCAGCACGGCGATGAGACACCGCCCCACCGCCAGCCCCGACCCGTTCAGCGTGTGCAGGAATTCCGGCTTGCCGCCGCCCGCGGGCTTGAAGCGGGCGTTCATGCGCCGCGCCTGGAAATCGCCGCAGACCGAGACCGAACTGATCTCGCGATAGGTGTCCTGGCCGGGCAGCCACACCTCGATGTCGTGGGTGCGCCGCGCCCCGAAACCCATGTCGCCGGTGCAGAGCACGACCGTGCGATAGGCCAGCCCGAGTTTCTCGAGGATCCCCTCGGCGCAGCGGGTCATGCGCTCCAGCTCGTCATCCGAGGCTTCGGGATGGGTGACGGACACCATCTCGACCTTCTCGAACTGGTGCTGGCGGAGCATGCCGGCGGTGTCCTTGCCGGCGCTCCCGGCCTCGGAGCGGAAGCACTGGGTGTGGGCGACATAGCGCCGGGGCAGGTCGTCCTCTTCCAGGACGAGGCCGCTGACGATGTTGGTCAGCGTCACCTCGGCCGTCGGGACGAGCCACCAGCCATTGGTGGTCCTGTAGCTGTCCTCGCCGAACTTGGGCAGCTGCCCGGTGCCGTACATCATCTCGTCGCGTACCAGCACGGGCGTCCAGGTCTCGGTCAGGCCGTTCTCCTCGATATGGGTGTCGAGCATGAACTGCGCCAGCGCCCGGTGGATGCGCGCGACCGACCCGGACATGACCACGAAGCGCGATCCCGAGAGCTTGGCCGCGGTCTCGAAGTCCATGCCCGGCTTGACGCCCGCGATCTCGAAATGCTCCTTCGGCGCGAAGTCGAAGACCGGGGGCGTGCCCACGCGGCGGAGTTCGACATTGTCGGCCTCGTCCGCGCCCTCGGGAACATCCTCGCGCGGCAGGTTCGGCAACTCCATCAGCCGCTCGCGCAGTTTCGCGTCTTCGGCCTTGGCCTCGTCCTCGAGCCGGGCGATCTCGTCCTTCTTCTCGGCCACGAGCGCGCGCAGGCGATCGAATTCCGCCTCGTCGCCGCGGGCCTTGGCCGCGCCCACCTCCTTGGAGGCGGCGTTGCGCTCGGCCTGGGCGGTCTCGGCGGCCAGGATCCTGGCGCGGCGTGCCGCGTCGATGGCCAGCAGTTCGGCCGAGACGGGCGCCAGCCCGCGCCGCGCCAGCGCGGCATCGAAGGCCTCGGGGGTCTCGCGGATCAGGCGTATGTCATGCATGTGATGCGTCCCTGGCTGATCGACTCGTTTCCCGCCGCTTATGCACCAGATTTCGCGCCGGGTGTAGGGGACGGGGCGCGCGGGCGCTGCCGGCCCGGCGCCGGGGCCGCGCCGGGCCTGCGCCATAACGCCCACCCCCCTGTCCACGACCCGCGGCGCACCCTAGCTTGAAAGGCCATGAAGCCCTTGCACACCTGCCCCGCGGGCGCCCGCCGCATCGCCTTGCCAAGCCCCGGCGCCGCGAGTAGGGTGCGCCGAAATTCCGGCGGGGGTTCCCGCCCATATTCACATGAGGACCGAACATGCTAGTCACCCCAGCCTATGCGCAGGCCGCCGGTGGTGGGGCCGGGGGCGCCTTCGCCAGCTTCATCCCGCTGATCCTGATCTTCGCGATCATGTATTTCCTGCTGATCCGTCCGCAGCAGAAAAAGCTCAAGGAACACAAGGCCATGGTCGAAGCGCTGCGGCGCGGTGACCAGATCGTCACCCAGGGCGGCATGATCGGCAAGGTGACCAAGGTCAAGGATGACAACGAGGTCGAGGTCGAAATCGCCGAGGGCGTCAAGGTCCGGGTGGTCAAGCAGACCATCGCCCAGGTTCTGAACAAGACCGAGCCCGCCAGCTGACGCCGCAGGGCCGCAGGAGCTTCGATGCTGCACTTTCCCCTCTGGAAGCGGGTGCTGATCTGGGCGCTCTGCGCGCTCGGCATCCTCTTCGCGATGCCGAACCTGTTCTACGAGCGGGTCGAGAGTCACAACGATGCGGTCAAGTCGCTCGAGGCCGGCCAGTCCGGCCCCGAGCTGGAGAGCGCCGCGGCCCGCTGGCCCGACTGGATGCCGGCCACCATCATCAATCTCGGACTCGATCTGCGCGGTGGCGCGCATCTGCTGGCCGAGGTCCAGATGGAAGACGTCTATGCCAGCCGGCTGGACGCCATGTGGCCGGAAGTGCGCGACCTTCTGCGCGAGGAACGCGAGACCGTGGGCACGATCCGCCGCCAGGACGGCGCGGCCGACGAGCTCAGGGTGCGGATCTCGACCCCCGACAACATCCAGGCGGCCGTGCAGGCCGTGCGGGGCATGGCCCAGCCCGTCTCGAGCCTGAGTGGCGTCGGTCAGATGAACATCGAGGTCTCGGCCGACGGCGACGAGGTCGTCGTCCGCCTGACGGATGCCGAGCGCGTCGCGACGCAGAACCGGACGATCCAGCAGTCGCTCGAGATCATCCGCCGCCGCGTCGACGAGGTCGGCACGCGTGAGCCGACGATCCAGCGGCAGGGCACCGACCGCATCCTGATCCAGGTGCCCGGCATCGGCTCGGCGGAGGAGCTGAAAAGCCTGATCGGCACGACGGCGCGCCTGACCTTCCATCCCGTGGTGCGGCGCACCGACAATGCCGAGGCCGCCCCCGGTGCGCGCAACGCGCTCTACCCGTCCATGGACCAGGAAGGGACCTATTACGTCGTCGAGCAGACGCCCGTCGTCACCGGCGAGGAGCTGACCGACGCGCAGCCGGCCTTCGACCAGAACGGCCGGCCGGCGGTGAATTTCCGCTTCGATCCCACGGGCGCGCGCAAGTTCGGCAACTACACCGCCGAGAATATCGGCTCGCCCTTCGCCATCGTGCTCGACGAGGAGGTGATCTCGGCCCCGGTGATCCAGGACCATATTCCCGGCGGCTCGGGCATCATCACTGGCAATTTCACGGTCGAGGAATCGACCGAGCTGGCCGTCCTGCTGCGCGCGGGCGCGCTGCCGGCCGAGATGGTTTTCCTCGAGGAACGCACCATCGGCCCCGAGCTTGGCCAGGACAGTATCGAGGCCGGCCGCATCGCCAGCCTGGTGGCCTTCGCCGGCGTGCTGGTCTTCATGGCGGCCAGCTACGGGCTCTTCGGGCTCTTTGCCAATCTGGCGCTGCTGACGAACGTCGCGCTGATCTTCGGGCTGCTGTCGGCCATCGGGGCCACGCTGACCCTGCCGGGCATCGCCGGGATCGTGCTGACCATCGGCATGGCGGTGGATGCCAACGTGCTCGTCTTCGAGCGTATCCGCGAAGAGCTGAAAACGGCCAAGGGGCCGTCGCGGGCCATCGATCTCGGCTATGAAAAGGCGTTCTCGGCCATTCTGGACGCCAACATCACGACCTTCATCGCGGCGGTGATCCTGTTCGCCATGGGCTCGGGGCCGGTGCGGGGCTTTGCGGTCACGCTCGGGCTCGGGATCATGACCTCGGTCTTCACGGCGCTCTTCGTCACCCGGCTGTTCGTCATCATGTGGTTCGAGCGGCGCCGGCCCAAGACCATCGCGGTATGAGGAGAGACCCATGCGCCTGAAACTGGTCCCCCAAGACACGAGCTGGGATTTCTTCCGTTTCGCCAAGGTCACCTTCGGCGCCTCGATCGTGGCGATGATCGCGTCGATCATCCTCTTTTTCGTGGTCGGGCTGAATTTCGGGATCGACTTCCGGGGCGGCACCACGATCCGGACGGAAAGCGCGCAACCGGTCGATGTCGGCGCCTACCGCGACGCGCTCGACCCGCTCGGGCTGGGCGACGTGTCGATCACCGAGGTGTTCGATCCGAGTTTCGGCCCCGACCAGCACGTGACCATGATCCGCATCCAGGCCCAGGAGGGCGAGGAATCCGTGACCGCCGAGACCGTGAACGCGGTGCAGGACACGCTGCGCGGCGCGGTCGATCCCGCGATGGCGTTTCCGTCCGTCGAAAGCGTCGGACCCAAGGTCTCGGGCGAGCTGATCCAGACCGCCGTCATCGCGGTGCTGCTGTCGATCGGCGCGGTGCTGTTCTATATCTGGCTGCGCTTCGAGTGGCAGTTCTCGCTGGGCGCGGTGGCGGCGCTGGTGCATGACATCGTGCTGACCATCGGGGTCTTCAGCCTGCTGCAGATCCGCTTCGACCTGGCCACCATCGCCGCGCTGCTGACCATCGTCGGCTACTCGCTGAACGACACCGTGGTCGTGTTCGACCGGGTTCGCGAGAATCTGCGCAAGTACAAGAAGCTGGCGCTGAAAGAGGTATTGAACCTCTCGATCAACGAGACCCTGAGCCGGACCGTCATGACCTCCGTCACGACGCTGCTGGCGCTGATCTCGCTCTTCGTGCTGGGCGGCGACGTGATCCGCGGCTTCGTCTTCGCGATGATCTGGGGCGTGGTGGTCGGCACCTATTCCTCGGTCTTCGTGGCGGGCGTGATCCTGCTGCGCCTCGGCGTCAAGCGCGACTGGTCGAAACCCGACGGCACCGCCGGCACCCAGTTCGCCAACGTGGACGCGTGAGCGACGCCGTCGCCGCGGCCTGGGCGACGGAGGGTCTTGGCTGGCTTTTCCTCGCCGTGGCGGTGGCGGGCGTGGTGCGCGGCTTCTCGGGGTTCGGCACGGCGCTGGTCTACGTGCCCGTGGCGGCCACGGTGCTGCCGCCGGTCTGGACCCTGATTACCCTCGTCATGATCGACCTGATCGGGCCGCTGCCGCACCTGCCGCGGGCGCTGCGCGACGGGCACCGGCGCGACATGCTGCGGCTTGGCCTCGGGGCCGTGGTGGCGCTGCCCTTCGGCGTGCTGGCGCTGTCGCAGCTGCCGGAAGCGCCCTTTCGCTGGGCGGTGTCGCTGCTGGCTCTGGCGCTGCTGGTGCCGCTGGTGGCGGGCTGGCGGTATCGCGGCGTGCTGTCGCCGGCCATGGTGACGGGGGTTGGCGTGCTCGGCGGCGGGCTGGCCGGGTCGACCGGGCTCGCCGGGCCGCCGGTGATCATGCTCTACATGGCCAGCACCCATGGCCCGGCGGCGATCCGCGCCAACCTGATCCTGTACCTGCTGCTCGTAGACGTGCTGATGATGACGGTCTTCGGGCTCAACGGCATGCTCTCGGCGGTGCCGCTGGCCATCGGCGGGCTGCTTCTGCCGGTCTACCTGCTGGCAAATCTCGCCGGGGCCGCTATTTTTCGCCCCGAGAGGGAACGAACCTACCGCGCTGCGGCTTATGTTATCATAGCGGGGTCCGCGCTCAGCGGGCTGCCGCTCTTCGACTGAGGAGACCCCGATGCGCCTGAACGAGGTCACTTTCGACGCCGGTCCGCCCATCGACGGCTACGGGCCGGGCTTTTTCCGCATCGGCGGCGAGCGGGTGGACGGCCCCGTCGTCATCCGCGCCGAGGGCGTGGCGCCCTGGGGCGGCTACGCGGATGCCGCGGCGCTGGACGATCTGGCCGGTACCATCGACGTGCTGTTCGTCGGCACCGGCGCCGAGATCGATCACATCCCGGCCGCGCTGCGCGACCGTCTCGAGGCCGCGGGGATCGGTGTCGAGGTCATGGCCACCGGGCCCGCCTGCCGCAGCTACAACGTGCTTCTGTCCGAAGGCCGCCGCATCGCCGCGGCGCTGCTGCCGGTCTGACGTCGAACCGCGGGGTTCGGCCTTGACGCCGCCGCCCCGCACACGCCACTAACCCAGGGACGCTGTCCCAATCAGACAAGGAGAGGTTTCCACATGGATTTTGAACTGCCCGATCTTCCCTATGCCCACGATGCGCTTGCCGATCTCGGCATGTCCAAGGAGACGCTGGAATATCACCACGATATTCACCACAAGGCCTATGTCGACAACGGCAACAAGGCGATCGCCGGGACCGAGTGGGAAGGCAATACCGTCGAAGAGATCGTCAAGGGCACCTACCAGCCGGGCGCCGTGGCGCAGACCGGCATCTTCAACAATGCCAGCCAGCATTGGAACCACGCCCAGTTCTGGGAAATGATGGGCCCGGGTGCCTCGGCGATGCCGTCCGAGCTGGAAAGCCGCATCACCGACGCGTTCGGCTCGGTCGAGAAGTTCAAGGAAGACTTCGCCGCCAAGGGCGCCGGCCAGTTCGGGTCGGGCTGGGCCTGGCTCGTCGTGGACCAGGACGGCACGCTCAAGGTCACCAGCACCGAGAACGGGGTCAACCCGCTGTGCTTTGACCAGACGGCACTTCTGGGCTGCGACGTGTGGGAGCATTCCTACTACATCGACTTCCGCAACAAGCGTCCGGCCTACCTGCAGAACTTCCTGGACAACCTCGTGAACTGGGAAAACGTGGCCGAGCGGCTGTCGAAGGCCTGATCCGCGCGAACCGCGTGACCGAAGAGGGGCCGGCGGGGCGATCCGCCGGCCCTTTTTGATGCCGGGCCGGGCCTTGCCATTCCCCGGCGCCCGTGCCCTAAGGGGCGCCGCGAGGAGGGCGGATGCGCGAAGAGGTCAAGGGCATACTGGCGCTGGTGGGGTGCTGCACGGTCTGGGGGCTGTCGGCGATCTATTACAAGATGGTCGCCCATGTGCCGCCGCTCGAGGTGCTGGCACACCGCACGCTCTGGTCGGTCCTGTTCTTCGGGGTGGTCCTGGCGCTGCAGGGCCGGCTGATCGAGATCGTCCGCGTCTTCCGGGTGCCGCGCACACTGGCGGTGGTCGGCGCGGCGGGGGTGGCCATCTCCACCAACTGGTTCTTCTTCATCTTCTCGGTGCAGACCGAGCGCGCGGTCCAGGCGAGCCTCGGCTATTACATCTTCCCGCTGGTGGCGGTGATGCTGGGCTTCGTGGTGCTGGGAGAGCGGCTGACGCCGTTCAAATGGGCGGCGGTGGCCCTGGCCGCGGCCGCGGTCACGGTGCTGACGCTGGGGCTTGGCGTCGCGCCGTGGATCTCGCTGGGGCTGGCCTTCAGCTTCGGGATGTACGGGCTCATCAAGGCGCGGGTGCCGGCCGGGCCCGTGGTCTCGGTCACGACCGAGGTGCTGCTGCTCTCGCCGGTGGCGCTCGTCTGGCTGATCGGCGTGCACCAGGCGGGATGGAGCGGTTTCGCCGCCGCCCCCGGCGCCGTGTTCCTCCAGGACTGGCGGGACACGCTGCTGCTGATGTGTGCCGGGCCGCTGACGGGCGGGCCGTTGATCCTGTTCTCCTATGCCTCGAAGCGGCTCACCTACGCCACGGTGGGCCTCGTGCAGTACCTGAACCCGACCCTGCAGTTCCTTGTGGCGACGCTGATTTTCCTGGAGCCCTTCACGCCCTGGCACGCCATCGCCTTCCCGCTGATCTGGGCCGGCCTCGCGCTCTACTCGGCCGAGAGCATCCGTCAGGAAAGATCGCGTTCCAGGGCGGCGGTCAGGGCGGGTACGTCGGGGACGACGGTCATGAAATCGCGAAAGCTCTGATCGGCGAAGCCCTCGGCGAGGATGTGATCGATCAGGCCCACCAGCGGATCCCAGTAGCCGTCGGTGTTGAGCAGGTAGATCGGTTTCCCGTGCAGGCCGAGCTGGCGCCAGGTCATGACCTCGAAGAACTCGTCGAGCGACCCGGGCCCGCCCGGCAGGGTCACGATCGCATCGGCGTTCATGAACATCACCTTCTTGCGCTCGTGCATGTTCTCCGTGACGATGAAGCGGCTCAGGTCGCGCTTGCCGGCCTCGCGCTGCAGCAGGTGGACGGGGATCACGCCGAAGGTCTCTCCGCCGCCGTCCTGCGCGGCGCGGGCGACCTCGCCCATCAGCCCGACATCGCCCGCGCCGTAGACGAGCCGCCAGCCATTCGCGGCCAGCGCCCGGCCGAGCGCGGTCGCCGCGGCCTTGTAGGCCGGGTTCGCGCCGTGGCGCGAGCCGCAGAAGACACAGATGGACCTTTGGGGTATTGTCATCGGGAAACCTCGGCGCTGGCAAATATGACCCGGTGATATAGCTGTTGCCAATCTCCCACAAGCTGCTGCAAAGTCGCGGGTCAAAGGCCTTGGGGGGTCGTAACGGGAAACGGGTAACGGGAGCGGGTCTTGTCCAGCAACACGCTACAGGGGCTTCTGGCGGCGGTCCTGATCGCCGCGGCGGTGACGCTCGGGGTCTACACCGTGATCACATGGCCCGAACTGCCGGACGAGACGACCGCCGTTCGCCGCGAAGCGCCGCCCGTGCAGCCGCCCGCACCCGAACCCGCACCCGCCCCCGAACCGGCTGCCGAGACACCGCCCGAGACCACGCCCCCGGCAGCCGACGCGCCGGCCCCGGACCCGCTTGCCCCAAGCTTCGACGTGGTGCGGGTCGACCGCGCGGGTGGGGCGGTCGTCGCCGGACGGGCCATGCCCGGCCAGCAGGTAGAGATCTTCGTCGACGCGGCGCGCGCCGCGACCGCCGGGGCGGACGGGGCGGGCGGCTTCGTGGCGCTGTTCCAGATGCCCGAGTCCGACGCGCCGCAGGTGGTGAGCCTGGCGGCCATCGCCCCCGACGGGACGCGCATCCTGTCCGAGGACCAGGTGATCGTCGCGCCGCGGCGCCGGGCGGTCGCCGCCGCGCCCGGGGACACGCCCCCCGCGGAAGAGGAGATCGCGCTGGCCGAAGAGACCGCGCCTGCCGCGCCCGCCGCGCCGGACCTTCCCGAACCCGGCGCCGCGACCGAGGGGGCGGAATTGTCGCCCCCGCCGGACAGCGGGGCGGAAAATCGCCGGGTGAGCGCCGCGGCGACGGCGCCCGATACCGCCGATGCCGATACCCTTGCGGCGGCCGAGGCCCCCGGGACGCCGCCCGCACCCGGCACGCCGGCGCGACAGCCCGATCCGGTCGAGGAGACCGCCGCAGCCGGCACGCCGCCGGGCACGACCGACGCGGCCGCGCCGCCATCGGCCGAGGCCCCGGCACCCGACCTGCAAGACGGCGACGGCGCGGATCGCGCCCCGGCCGTGCTGCTCGCCACGCGTGACGGCGTGACCGTGCTGCAGCCGAGCGGCGGCGCGCCCGAGGCGCTGACCGCGATTTCCATCGACGCGATCTCCTATGACGTCGAGGGCGAGGTGATGCTGTCGGGCCGGGGCGCGCCGGGCAGTTTCGCCCGCGTCTATGTCGACAACCGTCCGGTCAAGACCGCCGAGATCACCCCCGGCGGAACCTGGCGCACGGACCTGCCCGAGGTGGCCGAGGGCGTCTACCAGCTTCGCATCGACGAGATCGATCCAGAGGGCACCGTCACCTCGCGCATCGAGACCCCCTTCCAGCGCGAGGCGGCCGCCGATGTGCGCCGCATCGCCGAGACCGGCCCCGGCGCGGCCGGGAGCGGCACGGGCGAGGGGCTGGCCGTGCCGCGCATCAGCATCGTGACGGTGCAGCCCGGCTACACGCTCTGGGGCATATCCGAGCGCAGCTACGGCGAGGGGATCGAGTATGTGCGCATCTACGAGGCGAACCGCGACCAGATCCGCGACCCGGACCTGATCTATCCCGGCCAGATCTTCGAGCTGCCCGCGTCGGCCGGCGCCGAGTGACCGGCTGGCCTTTCCCGGGTGGCCGGCCTAGGTAAGGCGCAGTGATCGCGGAGCGTGCATGAGCCAGACCACCACAGATCCCGATTTCGACGCCGCCGGCGAGCGGGCGCGCGGCTGGCGCACGATCCGACGCGTGGCGCCTTATCTCTGGCCCGCGGACAAGCCCTGGGTGAAGCACCGGGTGATCTGGGCGCTGGTCGCGCTGGCCTTCTCGAAGCTCGTGGCGGTGGGCACGCCGTTTCTCTACAAGGCGGCGGTGGATGCCCTCGCCCCGGCAGAGGGCGCCGCGCCCGACGCCTGGATGCTGGCGGTTGGCGCCGTCGGCCTGACGGTCGCCTATGGCATGGCGCGGTTGCTGGGCGTGGGGTTCACCCAGCTCCGCGACGTGATCTTCGCCCGCGTGGCGCAGCGCGCGCTGCGCCAGCTGGCGCTCGAGACCTTCGAACACATGCATGCGCTGAGCCTGCGCTACCATATCGCCCGCAAGACCGGCGGGCTCTCGCGCATCATCGAGCGCGGCGTGAAGGGCGTCGAGTTCCTGCTGCGCTTCCTGCTCTTCTCGGTCGGGCCGCTGATCCTCGAACTGCTGATGGTCAGCGTGATCTTCTTCGTGCTCTTCGACGTGTGGTATCTTCTGGTGCTGGCGGTGACGATCGCGCTCTACGTGCTGTTCACCTTCAAGGTCACCGAGTGGCGCGTGAAGGTTCGCAAGCAGATGATGCAGCAGGATACCGACGCCAACCAGAAGGCGATCGACAGCCTGCTCAACTTCGAGACGGTCAAGTATTTCGGCGCCGAGACCCGCGAGGCGGAGCGCTACGACCAGGCGATGGCCGGCTACGAGGAGGCCGCGCTCAAGACCGCGTGGTCGCTGGGCTTCCTGAATTTCGGCCAGTCGCTGCTGATCACGGCCGGGCTGGTGGGCGTGATGGTGATGGCCGCGATGGGGGTTCAGAGCGGCGCGCTGACGGTCGGCGATTTCGTGATGGTCAACGCCTACATGATCCAGATCACCATGCCGCTCAATTTCCTCGGCACGGTCTACCGCGAGATCCGCCAGGCGCTGGTGGACATGGGCGAGATGTTCGACCTGCTCGAGCAGCCGCCCGACGTCACCGACAGGCCGGGGGCGCGGGCGATCGACGTGCGCGGCGGCGAGATCGTCTTCGATGGCGTGTCCTTCGGCTACGATCCGGCCCGTCCGATCCTGTCGGGGCTCGACCTTGCCGTCGGGGCCGGCGAGACCGTGGCCATCGTCGGTCCCTCGGGATCCGGCAAATCCACCATCGGACGGCTGCTGTTCCGTTTCTACGACGTGACCGAGGGCGCGCTGCGCATCGATGGGCAGGATCTGCGCGCGGTGACGCAGGAAAGCCTGCACGCCGCCCTCGGGATCGTGCCGCAGGACACCGTGCTCTTCAACGACACGATCTATTACAACATCGCCTATGGCCGTCCCGACGCCAGCCGGGCCGAGGTCGAGGCCGCGGCGCGCGCGGCCAAGATCCACGACTTTGTCGCCAGCCTGCCCGAAGGCTACGAGACCCAGGTGGGCGAGCGGGGGCTGAAGCTGTCGGGCGGCGAGAAGCAGCGCGTCGGCATTGCGCGGACGCTGCTGAAGGATCCGCCGATCCTGCTCCTGGACGAGGCGACCTCGGCGCTCGACTCCGAGACGGAGCGCGATATCCAGGACAGCCTGCGCGCCATGGGCGAGGGCCGGACAGTGATCACCATCGCGCATCGGCTCTCGACGGTGGTGGATGCCGACCGGATCGTTGTGCTGGAAGCAGGACGCATCGTCGAGAGCGGGCGGCACGAGCAGTTGCTTGCCCGTGGCGGGCGCTACGCCGCCATGTGGCAGCGCCAGCAGGCCGAGGAAGCGGCGGCCTAGCCCGGTATCCCGGGCCTTACTCCGCCGCCCGGAGCGGCGGGCGCGGGCTGGCTTCCCCGGGGGCGCTGTCGCCCTCGTCCCGCGCCGCGGCGCCGGCATCGGCCGTCGCCTGCCCATTGTCCTCGTCCCAGAGGATCAGCGGCCCTTTCAGCCGCCGTGCCGCGCGGTTCAGCGCCATGTCGCGCCCGATCCGGCTGCGCTTGCCCAGCGCCAGGGCCGCCAGCCGCCGGACGCCGCCATAGGCCCCCGCCGTGGTCCAGATCCGCAGCGCCAGAAGCGCCGGCGTGAAGACCAGCGTCAGCATCGTGGCGACCCCGAGCCCGAAGACCACGGCCGTGGCCAGCTGCTTCCACCAGAGCGCGGTGGGCGAGTCGATCGAGTAGCCCCCGCCGATGAAGTCGACAGACAGCCCGAGCACCATCGGCGTCAGGCCCGCCATCGTCGTGATGGTGGTCAGCAGCACGGGGCGGATGCGCGCCTCTGCGGTGCGGATCACCGCCTCCAGCTTCGGCATGTAGGAGGCGTATTCCTGGTAGGTGTCGATCAGCACGATGTTGTTGTTCACGACGATGCCGGCCAGCGCCACGATGCCGGTGCCCGTCATGATGATCGAGAAGGGCTGGCCCATCACCAGCATCCCGATCAGCGTCCCCGTGGTCGAGAGCACCACCGCCAGCAGCACCAGCACCGAGTTGTAGAGGCTGTTGAACTGCGCCAGCAGGATCACGAACATCAGGCCCAGCGCGCCGGCGAAGGCCTTGGACAGGAACGCCTGGCTTTCGGCCTGGTCCTCGGTGTCGCCGGCCCATTCATAGGTAACGCCATCGGGCAATGGGCTTTCGCTCTCGAGCCATTGGGTCAGATGCGCGATGCGCTCGTTGGCGTTGATGGGCGCGCCTTCGGCATTGGTCAGTCCCGGCGCCACGTCCGCCTTGACGTCGAAGTAGCGCGACTGGTCCACGCGGTCGATCTGGCCGAGCTTGTCGACGGGCGCACGGGTGATGAAGTTCGAGAGCGGCACCAGCCCGTCCGGCGTGCGGACCTTCAGGCTGTCCAGCGTGGCCAGCACGCGGTCTTGCTCGGGGAAGCGGACGCGGATGTCGATTTCCTCGTCCGAGCTTTCCACCCGCATCGTGTCCAGCAGCAGCCCGCGCGTGACCAGCTGCACCATCGCGCCCACCGTGGTCACGTTGGCGCCGTAGCGCCCGGCCTTCTCGACATCGACGTCGATCTGCCAGTCGATGCCGGGCAGGGGGCGGGTGTCCTCGATATCGACGAGGCCCTCGGTCCGCTCGATCCGGTCGCGCGCGATGGCCGTGGCCTCCAGCAGCCTGTCCCAGTCGTCGCCCTTGAGCCGCAGGTTCACCGGCTTGCCCGAGGCCGGGCCCTGGGCCTGCTCCATCACGTCGGCCTCGATGCCGGGGATCGCCCGGATCGCGCTGGTGATGTCGTCCATGATCAGGTCGCCGTCGCGGCGTTCGTCCCAGCGGGCGAACTCGATCTGGATCTGGCCCACCGTGTCGACGGGGGCCTGCGCGCCGCCGGTGTTCTGGTTCAGCCCGCCTTCGCCAGCGAAGGCGAAGACCGACTCGACCCCGTCGACGGCCATGGTGCGTCGTTCGGCCTCGCGCACCAGCGCGTCCTTCTCCTCGAGGCTCAGGTTGCCGCGGGCGCGCACATAGGCGATGGCGCGCTCGGGCTCGGTGTCGACGAAGAACTCCACGCCGTTGTTGTTCTCGGCGAAGGTCATGAAGGTGACGGCGACCACCGCGCCCACGGCGGCGATGGTCACGAGCGGCATGACCGGGTTGCCGGCGATCAGCGCGATGAACCGCCCGAACAGCGTGCGGCGGTAGCCGGCGCGGATCTTGCGCGGTTTCGCCTCGCGCTTGAGCGCGCCCACCGTGATCGACACCGCGACCGCCCCGGCCATGAAGATCAGCGCGCCGGGCAGCAGCGCGGCGACGCCCATGGCGCCCGGCCCGACGAGGCCCGGCAGGTAGGCCGGGTTCAGCGCCTGCATGGCGCCGATATAGAGCAGCCCGGCCGCGCCTGCCGCCAGCGCGAGCCGGACCGGCCAGGGCAGACCCCGCAGCCCGGTCGAGGCCCGGCCGAAGGCCCGGCTGATGCGCCCGGCCACGCCACCCACCACCGGCAGGTAGATCAGCGCGACCACGAGCGAGGCCGACAGCACGAAGATCAGCGTGACGGGCAGCATCCCCATGAACTCGCCCGGCACCCCGGGCCAGAACAGCATCGGCAGGAAGGCGCAGAGCGTCGTTGCCGTCGAGGCGACGATCGGCCAGAACATCCGCTTGGCGGCCTCGCCATAGGCGCGCATGGGGCCGGTGCCCTCCTGGATGCGCTTGTCCGCGTATTCGACGACCACGATGGCGCCGTCGACCAGCATGCCGACGGCGAGGATCAGGCCGAACATCACGATGTTCGAGATCGGCACTTCCATCACCGCAAGGAAGGCGAAACAGAGCATGAAGGAGGTCGGGATCGCGAAGCCCACCAGCAGCGCCGAGCGGGTGCCGAGCGCGGCCAGCACCACGATCATCACCAGCGCGATGGCCGTCAGCACCGAGCTTTGCAGCTGGCCCACCATGTCGGCGACGGTGTTGCTCTCGTCCATGGTGAAATCGACCCGGAGCGAGTCGCGCAGCTCCGGCGCCCAGTCGGCCCGGGCGTCCGCCACGGTCTGGCGCACGAGCTCGACCGTGTCGATGATGTTGAACCCCTTGCGCTTGACCACCTGCAGCGCCACCGTCGGCTCGCCGTTGTAGCGGGCGGTGCCGTCGCGATCCATGAAGGTCAGGCGGATATCCGCGAGATCGCCCAGCGTGACGACCCGGTCGCCATTGACCTTCACCGGCAGGTCATAGATGTCGCGCGGTTCGTCGAAGGAGGAGGGGATCTTGACCGAGAACGCGCCCTCGGCGGACTCGATCTCGCCCGCGGCGATCAGCTGGTTGTTGTTGACCACCGTGTCGATCAGCTCGCCCGCGGTGACGTTGTAGGCCTCGAGCCGCATCGGGTCGATCACCACCTCGAGCATCTCGTCGCGGTGGCCGGTGATCTCGGCTTCCAGCACCGGGGCCAGCGCCTCGATGCGGTCCTGCAGCGCCTTGGCCTCGCGGATCAGCGTGCGCTCGGGCAGTTCGCCCGAAAGCGCCACGACCAGGATCGGGAATTCCGAGAAATTGATTTCGTTGATGCTGGCGGCTTCCGCGCCGTCCGGGAACTCGGCCTGCGCCTGGTCGACCTTGTCGCGGACGTCGGCCAGCGTCTCGGTCTTGTTCCAGCCGAATTCGAACTCCAGCGCGACGCCGGCATAGTTCTCCGACGCCGTGGAGGTCATCGTCTTCAGCCCGTCGAGATCCTGCAGCTTCGACTCGAGCGGTTTGACCAGCAGTTTCTCGCTGTCCTCGGCCGAAATGCCGGGGAAGGGGACCGAGACGAAGAGCGCCGGGATCTCGATATCGGGCTCGCCTTCCTTGGGCAGGCCCACATAGGCCATCACCCCCGCCCCGATGGAGAGGATCACGAAGGCCAGCACCATGCGGGCGCGGCCGGTGGCCCAGTCGACGATGCCGGTCATGCGCCGTCCTCGCGGTAGGTGACCGCGACCTTGCGCCCATCGGTCACGTATTCCTGCCCGGTGACGATGACGTCGACCTCGGCCGGCAGCCCGGTGACGTAGACGCCGTCGCGGGTGTCGCGCAGGATCTCGACCGGCATGAAGCGCACCGTGTCGCCGTCGACGACGGCGCGAATGCCGATCCGGCCCGCGTCATCCAGCGTCAGCGCCGAGGCCGGCAGGGCATGCGCCGTCTCGCCGTCGGCCGAGATCAGGATCTCGGCCGTCTGCCCGGCGCGGATCGTCAGCTCGGGGTTGGCCACCTCGACATCGACGCGGAAGGTCCGGGTCTGCGGGTCGGCCGAGCGCGAGATGAAGGTGACCGCGCCCCGGACGCGCGCCCCGTCGGCCAGCTGCGCATCGGCGGGGGCGCCGAGCGCGATCCGCGAGACGTCCACCTCGGGCACGAACCCCACCAGCCGGATCGGGTCGAGCTGGATCACCGTCGCGCAGACCGCGCCGGGCTGCAGAAGCGTGCCGTTCTCGGCGGTGTCGGTTTCCAGCAGCCCGCCGAAGGGCGCGCGGATTTCCAGCCGGTCGATCTCGGTCTGGGCGCGGTCGACCGCGGCCTCCGCGGATTGCAGCGCCGCCTTGGCCGAGGCGACCCGCGTCTCGGAGGCGAATCCCTGGTCCTTGAGCCCGCTCGCGGCGCGGTAGTTCACCAGCGCCTCGGCGAGCCGCGCCTCCGCCTCGGTCAGCGCGGCGCGGCGGGTGCCCGGATCGAGACGGCAGAGCAATTCGCCCGTCTCGACGAAACGGCCCTTGCGGAGCGGCTCGGAGATCACGGTGGACGAGACCTCCGCGCGGACGTCGACCTGGCGTGCGGCCTCCGTGCGCCCGCGCAGCAGGACGCCGGTATCGACCTCGCGCGCACTGGAGCGCAGCGCCACGACGCGCACGCGCTGGGCCTCGTCCTCGGCGCCGGGTTCGGCGGCGGCTTCGGCCGCGCTGCCCGCGTCGCCATTGGCGAACGCCAGAAGCGCCTCGCGCTCCATCACCAGGAGATAGAGCGCGGCGGTAACCATGACCGCGGTGAGGAGAGGAAGAAGGCGCATGCACCACTCCGACTGTTACGTGGGCCACAAACTGAACGGTTGCGTTTAGATAGGCCCACCGCACCCGCTAAGCAAGGCACTTCTGGAACAGTTTACGATGCGCCGTGGCCTTTAGACCAACAATTTTCCGCGATGCGGCGACGGCCGGGCCGGGGTGTTTGCACTTGGCATTCCGCGTGGCTTCGCGTTAAGACACCGCCCAACGACGCGGAGGCCGGCGTGAGCAACACAGACAGTTTCATCGACGAAGTCACCGAAGAGGTCCGGCGCGACCGGCTGTTCCGGCTGTTCCGCCGCTATGGCTGGATCGCCCTGGTGGTGGTCCTCGCCGTGGTGGGCGGCGCGGCCTGGAACGAGTATTCCAAGGCCCGCGACCGGGCCGAGGCGCAGGCCACCGGCGATGCGCTGCGCGCAGCGCTCGGGGCGGCCGACCCGGCAGCCCGGGCAGAGGCGCTGGCCGGGATCGCGGTCGCCGACGGCGCCGCCGCCGCGCTGGCGGATTTCCTGCGCGCCGACAACCTGATCGCGGCCGGAGAGGACCCCGCCGCCGCGGAGCTTCTGGCCGCCATCGCCGCGCGGCAGGACGTCCCGCCGGTCTATCGCAGCCTGGCCGAGCTGAAATCGGCGATCCTGTCTGCCGGGACGATGGCGCCGGCCGAACGGCTGGCGGTGCTCGACCGGCTGGCGCAGCCCGGCGCGCCCTTCCGCGCCATCGCGCTGGAACAGAAGGCCCTGGCGCATCTCGAAGCGGGTGAGCGCGACGCCGCGGTCGCGGCGCTGCGGGCCATTCTGGACTCGCCCCAGGCAACGCCGGGCTTGCGTCAGCGCGCGACACAGATGATGGTGACCCTGGGCGAGGACCCCAGGGCCACGTGAGACGGGCCCGGCCAGGCGACAGAGGGAGGCAGGAGCAGTGAAGCTGACACGATTTGCCGCAACGGCGATCCTGCTGGCCACGCTGGCGGCCTGCGGCGAGGACGAGGTGATCCTGCCGGGCGAGCGCATCGACGTGCGCGACACGGTCGACGGTCTCGAGACCCGCGCGGAGGCGGAAAACCGCGCCGCGCCGATCCGCCTGGCGGCGCCGGTCAATCACGGCGTCTGGCCGACGACGAATGGCAGCACGCGCCACCGCATCACGCATCCCGCGCTGAACTGGCCGCTCGCCCCCGCCTGGTCCGCCGGCATCGGCGCGGGCGAGGATCGCAAGCACCGTATCACCGCGACGCCGGTCGCGGCCGACGGGCGCATCTTCACGCTGGACTCGCGCGCGACCGTCGCCGCGCACGGCACCGATGGTGCGCGGCTCTGGGCGCGCGACCTGACGCCGGCCTCGGACCGGGCCGACGACGCCTCGGGCGGGGCGGTGACGCTGGCCGCGGGGCGGCTCTTCGTCAGCACCGGCTTCGGCGATCTCTTCGCGCTCGACCCGGCCAGCGGCGCAACCGACTGGGTGCAGCGCCTGCCGGCGCCGATCACCGGGCCGGTGACGGTCGCGGGCGACCGGCTCTATGCCGTCTCGCGCGACGGGCGCGGCTGGGCGATCGACGTCGCGAACGGGCGCATTCGCTGGGAAATCACCGACGCGGCGGCGCCGGCCGTGGTGACCGGCGGCGCCAGCCCGGTCGTCTCGGACCGGCTGGTCATCTTTCCTTTCGGCACGGGCGACCTGGTCGCCACGCTTCGCAATTCGGGCCTGCGTGTCTGGCGCGCGGCGGTTTCGGGCCAGCGCGTCGGCATCGCCCGCGGCGGTATCTCGGACGTGACGGGCGACCCGGTCCTGCAGGGTAATACGCTCTATGCCGGGAATTACTCGGGCCAGACGGCGGCGCATGACGCCACCAGCGGCGATCGGCTCTGGTCCGCGCCCGATGGCGCGGTCGGCCCGGTCTGGCCTGCGGGCGGGTCGCTGTTCCTGGTCTCCGACGACAGCGAACTCGTGCGGCTCGACGCGCGGACGGGCGAGCGGATCTGGGGCGCGGCGCTGCCGGACGTCGTCAGGGGCAACCGTCCGACGCGGCGCTGGAAGGACGTCTACGCCCATTACGGACCGGTGCTGGCCGGCGGCCGCGTGGTCGTCGCCTCGAGCGACGGTCTGCTCCGCAGCTTCGACCCGGAATCGGGCGCGTTGCTGGAAACGGTCGACCTGCCCGGCGGCGCGACCACCGCGCCGATCGTCGTCAACGGACGGCTCTACGTCGTCAGCCAGCGGGGCCAACTGCACGCTTTCCAATGATCGCGAAAGGGTGTAGGGCGGCGGGTCTCGACAGTTTCGCAGCCGGTATCACGCCATGACCTTCTCGCTCGCCATCGTGGGGCGGCCCAATGTGGGCAAGTCCACGCTGTTCAACCGCCTGGTCGGCAAGCGCCTGGCGCTGGTCGACGACCAGCCCGGCGTGACCCGCGACCTGCGCGAGGGCGAGGCGCGGCTCGGCGACCTGCGGTTCATCGCCATCGACACCGCCGGGCTCGAGGATGCCAAGGACGAGAGCTTGCCGGGCCGGATGCGCCGCCTGACCGAGCAGGCGGTGGAATCCGCGGATGCCTGTCTCTTCCTGGTGGATGCCCGCGCGGGCATCCTGCCCGACGACCAGACCTTCGCCGATATCCTGCGCCGCAAGGCCCGCCACGTGATCCTCGCCGCCAACAAGGCCGAGGGAAACGCGGGCGAGTCGGGCTTCCTCGAGGCCTACAGCCTCGGGCTGGGCGAGCCGATCCGGCTCTCGGCGGAGCATGGCGAGGGGCTGGGGGAGTTGCTCGAGGCCCTGAGCCCCATCGCCGACGAGGTCGACGCCACCGCGGAGATCCCCGCGACGGGGGTGGCCGTGGACGACGAAGACGGGGCGGCGCAGGCGGGCACGCCCATGCCCACCGAGGCGCGGCCGTTGCAGGTCGCCGTGATCGGCCGGCCCAACGCCGGCAAGTCGACGCTGGTGAACCGAATTCTCGGCGAGGACCGCCTTCTGACCGGCCCCGAGGCGGGCATCACCCGTGACGCGATCTCGATCCGCACCGCGTGGGACGGCACGCCGGTGCGCCTCTTCGATACCGCCGGCATGCGCAAGCGCGCCAAGGTGCAGGACAAGCTGGAAAAGCTTTCGGTGGCCGATGGCCTGCGCGCGGTGCGCTTCGCCGAGGTGGTGGTGGTCCTGCTGGATGCGGAAAAACCCTTCGAGACACAGGATCTGCGGATCGCCGACCTGGCCGAGCGCGAGGGCCGCGCCGTGGTGCTCGCGGTCAACAAGTGGGACCTGGAGCCGGCCAAGCAGAAACGGCTGTCGGACCTGCGCGAGGAATTCGAGCGGCTTTTGCCGCAGCTGCGCGGGGCGCCGCTGGTGACGGTCTCGGCCAAGACCGGCAAGGGGCTCGACCGGCTGCATGCCGCCGTGATGAAAGCCTATGACATCTGGAACCGGCGCGTTCCGACGGCGGTGCTGAACCGCTGGCTGGCCGAGATGACCGAGGCGCATCCGCCCCCGGCGCCGGGGGGGCGGCGCATCCGGCTGCGCTACATGACCCAGGTCAAGACCCGGCCGCCGGGCTTCGTCGTGATGTGCTCGCATCCCAAGGAGCTGCCGGAAAGCTATCGCCGCTACCTGGTGAACGGGCTGCGCGAGCATTTCGACATGGCCGGGACGCCGATCCGGCTGACCTTCCGGAGCCAGGCCGACAAGAACCCCTACAAGGGGCGCCGGAAATCGACGCCCTCGCGGCTGCGCAAGCATCTCGACAAGTAGGGCGCGCGCCGCATCAGCGGATGGCGCTGTCGCTCAGCGCCATGACGATATCGGCGGAAATCCGGTCCATGAAGGTGAAGAGCGGGAAAGTCCTGTCCGTCGGGATCGCGCTGTAGCGAAACCCGGCCGGGCAGTTCATCGCCAGCATCCCGTTCACGGGGCTGATCCTGCGCACCTCGCCGGCGACGATGCTTTCGGCACGGTCGGGCCGTCCGTCGAAATCGTCGTCATAAAGCCACTGGGTATCGAGCGCGCGCAGCCGCCCGTCGCCGTCGCCGTCGCAGCCGTTCAGGATATAGAGATCGAAGGCACCGTCGGCGTTGCGGTCCACGAACTGGTGCGTGGCCAGGAAGAAGGTGGTGGATCCGTCCATGACGGTATCGGCGCAGGGACCGCAGTTGAAGACCAGCCAATAGGGCGCCGCGTGTCCGCCGGCCCGGAAGAACACCCCGAATTCCAGCGTCAGCCGGTCCAACCCCTCGCTGTGGTAGATGAAGAAATCGGCCGCCCCGTTCCCGTCCTTGTCGAGCAGGAAGAGCCGCGGATATTCCGTGAAGGTGTCGGTGCGCGCGGTGGCGATCTGCCGGTTGAAGCGATGCTCGCGCAGGATCGCCTCCGCGACCTGCTTGATCGCGAGATAGGTCTCCCAGCGGGTCTCCGGCGCGAAGGGCCAGGCGGCCTCGACGGTCCGGTCGGCCTTGCGCGAAAGCGGGGTGCCCTCTTCCGCCGCACCCGGCGCGAGGCCGAGCAGCAGCCCCAGAACCGCCCCCGCGAGGGCGCGGACGGCGCGGCGTGGCGCAAGGGGTCCTCCGGCAATCATGGGGAAAGGTTAACCTCACCCCGACGGCGACACGTTGATCTGGCTCAATGCGGCGTCGGGCCGGCGGCGCCCCCGGTCAGGAGAGCGCCCGGACGATTTCCGCGAAATCCGCCGCCTTGAGAGAGGCGCCGCCGACGAGCCCGCCATCCACGTTGGAGACGGCGCCGATCTCGGCGGCGTTGCCCGGTTTCATCGACCCGCCATAGAGGATGCGGACCGAGCGGCCGACACCTTCGCCGAAGCGGCGTTCGAGCGCGGTGCGGATGAAATCATGCACCTCGCCGATATCGGTCAGCGTCGGCGTGCGGCCGGTGCCGATGGCCCAGACCGGTTCATAGGCAATGACGAGGTTCTCGCCGGTGGCCGCGTCGGGCACCGAGCCGGCAAGCTGACCGCCGACGATCTCCAGCGTGTTGAGCGCATCGCGCTCGGCTTCGGTTTCGCCGACGCAGACGATGGCGGTCAGCCCCGCGTCCCAGGCGGCCAGGGTCTGCGCGCGCACCGCGGCATCGGTCTCGGCATGGTCCTGGCGGCGTTCGGAATGGCCGACGATGACATGGGTGGCGCCGGCATCCACCAGCATCGCGGCCGAGACATCCCCGGTATGGGCGCCGTTCGCCGCGCTGTGGCAGGTCTGGCCGCCCACGGCGACCGGGCCGCCGTCGCAGCGGGCGGCCATGCGGTGCAGCAGCGTCGCGGGCGGGCAGATCACGATCTCGCAGCCGGGATCGGGCACGGCGTCGCCGAGCGCGTCGATCTCGTCCAGATCGGCGCTGGTGCCGTTCATCTTCCAGTTGCCGGCGGCCATCTTGCGGCGCATCGCATCCTCCCGTTCCGTGCTGCGTCGTCCCGACCGATAGCGCAAACGGCCGGCCGGGAAAACGGGGCATTTCGGGGGATCAGCCCTGCTGCGACAGTTCCTCGACGTCGCGGAACTTGATCGACTCGCCGCAGCCGCAGGCCTCGGAGACGTTGGGATTGTTGAAGCGGAACCCGGACTCCAGCAACCCGGTCTCGTAGTCGATCTCGGTGCCGAACAGGAACATCTGCGCCATCGGCGCGATCAGCACCCGCGCGCCGTCCTGTTCGACGACCTCGTCGTTGGCGTCGATCTCGTCGACGTAGTCCATGGTGTATTCCATGCCGGCGCAACCGCCCTTCTTGACGCCGATGCGCAGGCCTTTCTTGCCGGATTTCTCCATCAGACCGGTGATCTGGGAGACGGCGCGGTCGGTCAGGGTGACCGCCTGCTTGCCGGGGATGCCGAACATGGGATGCTCCTTTGTCGTCTGGAGCGAAGATAAGCGCCCGCGCGCCATGTCTCAAGGCCGGGGCGGCCCGGATCACATGAAGCCGAGTTCCAGCCGTGCCTCGTCGGACATCATGTCCATGCCCCAGGGCGGGTCCCAGGTGATCTCGACATTCACGGTCTTGACCCCGGGCAGGGGTTCGATGGCCTCCGCCACCCAGCCCGGCATGTCCTGGGCCACCGGGCAGCCCGGCGCGGTCAGGGTCATGATGACCTCGATCTCGTTCTCGTCGCTGATTTCGATCGTGTAGATGAGACCGAGATCGTAGATGTTGACCGGGATTTCCGGGTCGAAGACAGACCGGCAGGCCGCGACGACATCCTCGTAGAGCGGATGATCGGTCGTCGAGGGCTTGATGAGCGGCGTGCCCTCGAGCATTTCGGAGGTTTCTGCGGACATGGCTCTCCTCGCATTTCCGAGCAAAGATATAAGGATTAGGAGAGGCCCCGTCCAGTGCGGGCTTCCCCTCGGCCCCGCGCTGGTCTAGGAGACCGGCCATGACCGCGCGCTTCACCTTCGACCTGCAGGCCACCGACGGGGCGGCCCGGACCGGCGTGATCTCGACGCCGAGGGGCGAGATCCGCACCCCGGCCTTCATGCCGGTGGGCACGGCCGCCACGGTAAAGGCCATGCTGCCCGAGAACGTCCGCGCCACCGGGGCCGACATCCTGCTTGGCAACACATACCACCTGATGCTGCGCCCCACGGCAGAGCGGATCTCGCGGCTGGGCGGGTTGCACCGCTTCATGAACTGGGACCGGCCGATCCTGACCGACTCGGGCGGGTTCCAGGTGATGAGCCTGGCGGAGTTGCGCAAGCTGACCGAGCAGGGCGTGCGCTTCAAGTCGCATATCGACGGCTCCACGCACGACCTGACGCCCGAGCGGTCGATGGAAATTCAGCGGCTTCTCGGCTCCGACATCGTCATGTGTTTCGACGAATGCCCCGCGCTGCCGGCCGACCGCACCCGCATCGCCGAGTCGATGCAGCTGTCGATGCGCTGGGCGGCGCGCTCGCGCGAGGCCTTCGGGGACCGGCCCGGCCACGCGCTCTTCGGCATCCAGCAGGGCGGGCTTGAGCGCGATTTCCGCGAGGAAAGCGCCGCCGCGTTGACCGAGATCGGCTTCGACGGCTACGCGATCGGCGGGCTGGCCGTGGGCGAGGGGCAGGCGGCGATGTTCGGCGTGCTCGACCACGCGCCGGGCATGCTGCCGGCCGACAAACCCCGCTACCTGATGGGGGTCGGCAAGCCCGACGACATCGTCGGCGCGGTGGCGCGCGGCGTGGACATGTTCGATTGCGTGCTGCCGTCGCGGTCGGGGCGGACGGGCCAGGCCTTTACCCGGCACGGCCAGGTCAACCTGAAGAACGCGCGCCACCAGGACGACCCGCGCCCGCTGGACGAGGCCTGCAGCTGCCCCGCCTGCCGCAACTACAGCCGCGCCTATCTGCATCATGTCTTCAAGGCCGGCGAGATCATCAGCGCGATGCTGCTGACCTGGCACAATCTGCATTACTACCAGGAGCTGATGCAGGGTCTGCGCGACGCCGTCGCGGCGGGCCGGCTGGCGGAGTTCCAGGCCGGCTTCCACGCCGCCCGGGCCGAGGGCGACATCCCGCCTCTCTGAGCGCGCTCAGGCGCCGCTGGGCCGGGCGGGCCCGGCCGGCGCGGGGCCGGCAGCGGTCTTTTCCAGGATACGCTTCACCTCGCGGTGGAACTGGCCGGTGACCGAGTGATCCCGGGTGCCGTTCAGCCGCGCCGCGATGCAGTCGGCCTGGTCGCCGATCATGTCGTCGAACCACATCATCAGGGCCATGCGCAGATGCATCTCGCTCCGGTCGAGGCCGATCATAACCTCGGTCCCGCCATCCGGCTTCCCGGACAGGGTGATGTCGTAGACCCCTTCGGAGAAGTCCGCGTTCGTGGCGCTGGCCTCGCAGACGAAATAGTAGCGGCAGTGCCAGGGGGCGTTCTTTTCGAAGAAGGTGATGGTCTGGCGCTCGTAATAGCCGTGACCGAGCGCGAACCGGGCGTGCACCGTGTCCGGTTCCTGCGGGTCGCGGTCGACGGATTCGAGCGTGCCGCTCCAGTGGCTGCGTTCGTGGCCGACATCCGGGACCACGGTGCGCCAGACCTTTTCCGGGTCGGCCTTCACCGGGAAGGCGACACGCCCGTTGGACGCGAACCAGGCCGGGATCCGATCCGAGAAGCTGCCGTAGAGCCCGAGATGGATCGCGACATAAAGCAGGAAGAGCCCGATCGCGGCATAGCCGGTCTGCCACATCAGCGCGACCAGCGGGTCGGGCAGGACCAGCGTCAGCGCGGCCTGGATGAACGCCGCCAGGCCGATGCATTCGACCACCGGGCGCAGCGTCGGCGACGCGGCGACGATGAAGGCGTTGACCGAGGTGGTGAAGCCCAGGATCAGGGTGATCAGGGTCAGCCGTTCCAGCGGGCCGAGCCCTTCCAGGATCGACAGGCCGCCTGGCTGGGCGCGATCCGCGGTCAGAATCGCCAGCACGAGCAGCGCCGACCCGAAGAGAATCCGACGTCTCTGCCTGTATACGCGCCTCAGCATGTGCTGTCTCCTTGGTCCGTGATTTCGGCCGTCTGGTATGGGTCTCGCCCCTAACTGGCCCTTCTGTCTGACGAAATTTGGGCAGTATTGAGGAATTCGCGGCCCGGTCCCGCCGCGACGGGTGCCACCGCTTGCCTCCGGTGGGGTGGGCGGGCAAGATGCCTGGACCGAGTCAGACCGGTCCGGCTTGACGCCCCGTCGCGCCGGACCCACTTATGGTCCATAACCGGAGGGGGCCGAGGCTGCTGGAGAAGCCGGGGCCGGCGTTCCCTGCCTAGACCAAGGAAACACCATGCAAGAAACCATGAGCACCCATCCCGTCCTGCCGCTGCGCGACATCGTGGTCTTCCCCCACATGATCGTGCCGCTCTTCGTGGGGCGCGAGAAGTCGGTCAAGGCGCTGGAAGAGGTGATGAAGGATGACAAGCAGATCCTTCTGTCCAGCCAGATCGACCCCGCGGTCGACGATCCGGCCGAGGACGGGATCTACCGCGTCGGCGTGCTGGCGAACGTGCTGCAGCTGCTGAAACTGCCCGACGGCACCGTCAAGGTCCTGGTCGAGGGCCGCGAGCGCGTCGAGATCACCGAGTTCGTCGAGAACCCCGAGTTCTTCGAGGCCAGCACCCGCCCGCTCGAGGAAGTGCAGGGCGACGAGGCCACCGTCGAGGCGCTGGTCCGCTCGGTCGCGACCGAGTTCGAACGCTATGCCAAGATGAAGAAGAACGTGCCCGAAGAGGCGCTGACGGCGGTGTCCGAGACCCGCAACCCGGCAAAGATGGCCGACACCGTGTCGGGGCATCTGGGTGTCGAGGTCGACCAGAAGCAGGAGCTGCTGGAAACGCTCTCCGTCGCCGAGCGGCTGGAGAAGGTCTACGGGCTGATGCAGTCCGAGATGTCGGTCCTGCAGGTCGAGAAGAAGATCAAGAGCCGCGTCAAGAGCCAGATGGAGCGCACCCAGCGCGAGTACTACCTGAATGAGCAGATGAAGGCCATTCAGAAGGAGCTGGGCGACGGCGAGGACGGCCAGAACGAGATCGACGAGCTTGAAGAGCGCATCAACGCGACCAAGCTCAGCAAGGAGGCCAAGGAAAAGGCCGAGGCGGAGCTGAAGAAGCTGCGCAACATGAGCCCGATGTCGGCCGAGGCCACCGTCGTGCGCAACTACCTAGACTGGATGCTGTCGATCCCGTGGGGCAAGAAATCCCGCGTGAAGAAGGATCTCGGCCGTGCCGAGGAGATCCTCGACAACGACCATTACGGCCTCGAGAAGGTCAAGGAACGCATCGTCGAGTATCTCGCGGTGCAGCAGCGCTCCAAGAAACTGAAGGGGCCGATCCTCTGCCTCGTCGGCCCGCCGGGCGTGGGCAAGACGTCGCTCGGCCAGTCGGTGGCGAAGGCCACGGGACGCGAGTTCATCCGCATCTCGCTGGGCGGCGTGCGTGACGAGTCCGAGATCCGCGGCCACCGCCGGACCTATATCGGCTCGATGCCGGGCAAGATCATCCAGGCCATGAAGAAGGCCAAGACGACCAACCCGCTGATCCTGCTCGACGAGATCGACAAGATGGGCCAGGACTTCCGCGGTGACCCGGCCAGCGCCATGCTCGAGGTGCTCGACCCCGAGCAGAACGCGACCTTCGCCGACCATTACCTGGAAGTGGAATACGACCTCTCCAACGTGATGTTCATCACGACGGCGAACTCCTACAACATGCCGGGGCCGCTCCTGGACCGGATGGAGATCATCACGCTCGCCGGCTACACCGAGGACGAGAAGATCGAGATCGCCAAGCGCCACCTGGTGCCGAAGCAGCTGAAGGGGCACGGGCTCAAGAAGGACGAGTTCGAGCTTACCGACGCCGCGCTCAAGGAGGTGATCCGCACCTACACACGCGAGGCGGGCGTGCGGAACCTCGAGCGCGAGATCGCGAAACTCGCCCGGAAGGCCGTGACCGAGATCGTCCGCAAGCGCGCCGCGCAGGTCGTGGTCACGCCGGACAACCTCGAGGATTTCCTCGGGGTGAAGCGGTTCCGCTACGGCCTGGCCGAGAAGGAGGACCAGATCGGCGTCACCACCGGGCTCGCCTGGACGAGCGTGGGCGGCGACCTGCTGTCCATCGAGGCGCTGAAGCTGCCGGGCAAGGGCCGGATGAAGACCACCGGCAAGCTGGGCGACGTGATGAAGGAGTCGATCGACGCGGCGTCGAGCTTCGTGCGGTCGATGGCGCCCTCGATCGGGGTCAAGCCGCCGCTTTTCGAGACGATGGACATCCACGTCCACGTCCCGGAGGGCGCGACGCCCAAGGATGGCCCCTCGGCCGGGGTGGCGATGGTCACCTCGATCGTGTCGGTGCTCACGCAGATCCCGGTCCGCAAGGACATCGCCATGACCGGCGAGGTCACGCTGCGCGGCAACGTGCTGGCCATCGGCGGGCTCAAGGAAAAGCTTCTCGCCGCCCTTCGCGGGGGAATCACCACGGTGCTGATCCCCGAGGAGAACGAGAAGGACCTGCGCGACATTCCCGACAACGTGAAAGAGGGGCTGACGATCATCCCGGTCTCGAACGTCCGCGAGGTCCTGGCGCATGCGCTGGTGCGCGAGCCCGAGCCGATCGAGTGGGACGAGGCCGCCGAGGAAGCCGCCGCGGCGCAGGCCCGGCTCGAGAAGGCCGGCGAGGCGCCGGGCGCGACAACGCACTAGGCGCGCCGCGTCGCCCGGACAGGCAAGAAAAAGGGGCGCATCCCGCGGGATGCGCCCCTTTCATGTTCGCAAGAACCGTGTGCGGATCAGTCGGCGCCGGCGATCGCCGCACCGATCAGGATGATGGCCAGCAGCGGAACCAGGATGCCGCCGTCGGACGTCGCGGTGTCCTCGACGATGACTTCCGGCTCCATCACGGGCTCGGCCATGTTGCCGGCGGTCGCTGCGGTGGCGGACAGGGCGAAGGCGCAAGCGCCGGCTGCGATCAGTTTCTTCATGTCTATTTCCATCAATGGTTGGTGTATGCGCATACGGAGTGAGAATCGCGGGGCGTCCTTGCGGCGTCAACGTTTTTTTGGCGTTCTTTGACCGAGACGGCCCAAGCGCGCTCTTTTTGCAATGGTTCGGGGGGCGTGCCGGGCGGGCGGCGCGCCCGGCATGTGTCTGCCGCCGCGGCGCGGCCGCGAAGCCCCCCGTGGCGGCGCCCGGGTCTTTTCGATATGCTGACCCGCGGGCCGAAGGCCCAAGTTTAGAAAATGGGAGGACAGGAGAGCCAATGGCCAGCCACGAAACGTCCGCTCCCGCGGACCCGACCGACAGCGGCGGCGCGGATGCGCCCGGGGACACGACCGTGACCCAGCTCGAGCCCGCGCGCGCGGCCTCGCGCACCGCGGCCGCGTCCCGTGCCCGTGCGGCCTCGCGCAAGGCCGCCGAGGCCGCGGCGAAAGGCAAGCGCGCCAAAACGGCCACCGTCGCCCGGGCACAGGCACGCAAGACACTCGACCGGGACACGCTGCGCGCCGATGTCGCCGCGGCAACCGGGCTCGACCCGGCCGAGACCGCGCGCGTCGTCGATGCCACGCTCCGGGCCATGCATGACGCCATGGCCACGGGGCACGACCTCGATCTGCCGCCCTTCGGAAAACTGCGGATCGTGAAGACCAAGCCGGGCGCCCGGGGCCCGGTCGTCGTCTGCCGCGTGAAGCTCGGCGCGGGCGGTGCGGCTTCGGGGCAGGACCCCCTTGCGAAGCCCGCGGAGTAGCGATAAATACCGCCGGCATGGGTGATTAGCTCAGTGGTAGAGCGCTTCGTTCACATCGAAGATGTCGGGAGTTCGAATCTCTCATCACCCACCATTTCCCGCCGATCCGACCGGAACCGCCGCATCCTGCGCGATCCGTCTTGCCGGCCGGGTCCCGGCTGGGATAGAACCCGGCCCGGAGGGTGATTAGCTCAGCTGGTAGAGCGCTTCGTTTACACCGAAGATGTCGGGAGTTCGAGTCTCTCATCACCCACCAGCGCCCCTCGTGCGGGCCCTGTTCCGGGCGGGTGGAAAGGGCGCCGAAAAAGGCGTTCTTCGCGCTTGACGCAGACCGCGGGTCGACATAGAACGCACTCCACGTTGGGCACCGCCCGATGGCAGTCTGCGGTTGTAGCTCAGTTGGTTAGAGTGCCGGCCTGTCACGCCGGAGGTCGCGGGTTCGAGCCCCGTCAACCGCGCCACTGCCCGAGGAACGTCCCGCCGATACGCGGTTGTAGCTCAGTTGGTTAGAGTGCCGGCCTGTCACGCCGGAGGTCGCGGGTTCGAGCCCCGTCAACCGCGCCA
>NZ_JBOCEG010000002.1:368564-486405 GCF_050586465.1 Rhodovulum sp. YNF3179
CCTTTCCCAGCCCCCCGGAGCCGATGCAGATCCTCGACCGGATATCGCTGACCGTGGCGCTGGTGATGGCGCTGACGCTCGGGCTGGCACCCTTCACGCCGGAGCCGCATGTCTGGGAAAAGCTCAAGATGCTGGCCGCGGGCAACTTGTCCCGCCCCATCGATATCTTCGATCTCGCGCTCCATGGCGTGCCGTGGCTCTTGCTGGCGGCCAAGCTGCTGCGCCTCGTCAGCCTGAAAGCGCGGTCTCGATCCTGATCCTGCCCTCCAGGGTCCGGTGCACCGGGCAGCGGTCCGCGATCTCCAGCAGCTTGCGGCGCTGGTCTTCGGAGAGCGCGCCTTCGAGCCGGATGAGCCGCGAGAAAACGTCGATCTTCTCGGCGCTCTTCTCGTTGCAATCGCCGCAGTCCTGCGCGTGCACCTTGTCATGGGTGACGTCGACGCTGACATGGTCGAGCGGCCAGCCCTTGCGCCGCGCGTAGAGCCGGATCGTCATCGAGGTGCAGGCGCCGAGCCCGGCGGCCAGGAACTGGTAGGGGGTGAGCCCCCGGTTCGTGCCCCCGTAGCTTTCCGGCTCGTCGGCCTGCAGGTGGTGGTTCGGCCCGGCCTGGATGTCCTGTAGGAACCCGTCGGGATCGGCTTCCGACACCCGCGTGACGCCCTCGGGCGCGCCCGGGGGCGGGGCCGGGGCCCTGAGGTCGAGATACCGGCGCGACCAGGCCGCGATGACCTCGGCGGCATACTCGGCATCCGCGCCGCGCCGGATCAGGTGATCGGCGTCGTCCAGCGTCACGAAACTCTTGGGATGCCGGGCGGCCTTGAAGATCTCGGTCGCGTTGTCGATGCCCACGACCGCGTCGCGCGGGCCGTGCAGGATCAGCAGCGCGCGTTTCAGCCCGGCGATGGCGGGGCCGAGCGATTCGGCCTTCACGTCCTCGACGAAGTCGCGCCCGATCGTGATGGCCCGCCCGCCGAGCTCGACCTCGGCGCGGCCGTCGGCGGCGATCCGGTCCAGCGCGTCGTCGAAATTATGCATGACATGCCCCGGGTCGTAGGGGGCGGCGATGGTGGCGACGGCCCTGGCGCTGTCGATCCGGCCCGCCGCCTTCAGCACCGCCGCGCCGCCCAGCGAATGCCCGATCAGCAGCGCGGGCGCCATGTCACGCCCGGACAGCGCCTCGGCCGCGCAGACGAGGTCCGCGACATTCGAGGTGAAGGTCGTGTTGGCGAATTCCCCCTCCGAATGGCCCAGCCCGGTGAAGTCGAACCGCAGCACGGCGATCCCCATCGCCGCCAGCCGGCCGGAAATGCGCTTGGCGGCCGGGATGTCCTTCGAGCAGGTGAAGCAATGCGCGAAGAGCGCCGTCGCGAGCTGTGGCCCGTCCGGCAGGTCCAGCCGGGCGGCCAGCGTCGCGCCCGAATGGCCGGTGAAGGTGAATTTTTCCGTGGGCATGAAGGCTCCTCTCCGCGGGACTGGCCCGAGAATGGGCGCGGTGCGCGTGATCCGCAACCGCCGCGCGCGCCGGCCCACGCCAAGGTGACCGGGCGTGAGACCCTAGAAGACGCCCATCAACCGCGGGTCGAAGGGATAGCTCGACAGGTTCTCGAAGCCGGTTTCGGTGATCAGCACCTGGTCCTCGAGCTTGATCGAGAAATCGCCGCCCTCGGGGCTGACCAGCGCCTCGGCGCAGAGCACCATGCCGGGTTCGAGCGCGTGGTCCCAGGCGCCCTCGACCCAATGGTCGGGATAGCTGACGAGGGGCCATTCGTCGCACAGGCCCACGCCGTGGAACTTGCAGGAATATTTCTGCGCCCAGTAGGCGTCGCCCAGCCGGTGGCCGCCGTGAACCAGCTCGGCGATGGTGACGCCGGGCCGCAGCAGCGCCATGTTTTCCGTGATGTGATCATGGGCGTGGCGCATCGCGTCGATCATGTCGCGGCGCGGCTTGCGGTCGCCCACCCACCAGGTGCGCGACATGTCCACGCAGATGCCGTAGGCGCCGATCAGGTCGGTGTCGAAGGCCACGATCTCGTTGTTCCGGATCCTGCGCGGCCCGCATTCCTGGAACCATGGGTTGGTTCGCGGCCCCGAGGTCAGCAGGCGCGTTTCGATCCATTCGCCGCCCCGGCGGATGTTCTCGGCGTGGAGCACGGCCCAGACGTCGTCCTCGGTCAGGCCCGGCTCGCAGGCGGCTTCCATCCCGGCCATCGCCATCTCGCAGGCATTGACGGCGCAGCGCATCGCCCGGATCTCGTCGGGGCCTTTCACGGCGCGGGATCTTTCGGTGACTTCCTCGCCGTCCATGATCTCGAAACCCGCCGCTTCCAGCGCCCGCAGGCCACGGGCCAGGATCTTGTCGACGGCAAGCCGGGTCTCGCCCGGGGCATGGGCCGCCATCACCTCGGCGACCTGCCCGGCGAAGTCGTGCGCCGCGGCCTGGCCGGCATCGCCGGTGGCGAAGTAGAACATCGACGCACCGGACCGGACCTCGCGCACGAGCGGCGCGTGATCGGCCAGGAAAGGCGCGTTCTTGTAGTCCCAGAGCACCATGTAGCCATCCGCGCAGAGCAGGCAGGCGCGGAACGGGTTGTGGGTGTTCCAGAGCTGCATGTTGGTGGTGTCGGTGGCGTAGCGTATGTTGAGCGGGTCGAACATCAGCAGCCCGCCGTAGCCGCGCTCGACGATGTGCCGCGTCAGCCGCCGCCAGCGAAAGGCACGCATCTCGGCCAGGTCCGGCAGCTCCAGGCCGGCGGCTTCCCATTCCGCGAAGGCCAGCGGCGTGGGACCGATCTCGACCCGGTCGGCATCGTTGGGCGTGCCGTCGCCCAGTTCCGCGCCGCGGCCGGGGTCGATCTTGCGGGTGTCGCGGAAATGCTCGTTCATGGCCGCCGTCCTCCTGCGGCCATGCTGCGCCCGGCCGGGGCCGCTTGCCATTCAGTTTTCGGCCTGCAAATGTCGCATTCGCGCGATTGTCGAGGGAACAATGCCCGTCATCTGCCAGGACAGCCTGCCCGTCGCGGCCTGGATGGCGCCGGCCACCCGCCGGCTGCCGGGGATCCAGCCGCTGGACCCGGCGGCCTGGCTCCAGCTTGATGAGCGCTACGCCGCGCAGATGGGCTACCGCGACCGCCTGATCGCGGAGGTCCCCGCCACCGTGCATGCCCTGGCGCCCGCCGCGCGGCCCGCGGCCGGGGAACTGCTCGACCGGGTGCTGGCCGAGCTGGCCCGGCTGCCCGGTTTCGAGCGCCGCACCGGCGCGCTGCGCCGCCCCGACGGCGTCACGGTTCCGATCGACCGGACCCGCCCGCTGATCACGGCGGGCCGGCTCGTGCAGGAAGATCTCTGCCTGGTGGAGAAGCGCGACGGCGCCCATGTGCTGACCGGGGCGGTGCTCTGCTTTCCGGCGAGCTGGTCGCTCGAGGAAAAGTTCCTGCGCCCGCTCGACCGGATTCACCGGCCGGTCGCGGCCTACACGCCCGACCTGGCGCGCCGGGTGGACCGGCTCTTCGACGCCATCCGTCCCGAGCAGCCGCTCTGGCGTGCCAACGCGCTGCTCTATGCCGATCCCGAGCTGCACCAGCCGCGCCGAGAGACCGACCCCCGTCCCGCGCCGCCCGGGGGCAAGGCGCGCTATCTCCGGGCGGAACGCCAGTGCCTGCTGCGCCTGCCGGAGACTCGCGCGGTGGTCTTCTCGATCCACAGCTACGTGGTGCCGCTCGCGCGGCTGACCGCGGCGCAGCGGGCTGGTCTCGCGGCGCACCCGGTCACGGCCGCCTGAGCCACGGCTTCATCGTTCCGGAAATATCCCCGCCGGAGGCTGCGCGGCCCAGCGGGCCGCGCGTGCAGAGGCGTGGCGCGCATCCGCGCGCCGCAATGGGAAAGGGGCCCCGCGGGGCCCCTTTCCGATCCTTGTGTCGCCGTCGCGCGGGTCGCGCTCAGCAGCTGTAGTACATCTGGAACTCGACCGGGTGCGGCGTGTGTTCGAAGGCGTAGACCTCTTCCCACTTCAGCTCGAGGTAGCCGTCGATCTGGTCCTTGGTGAAGACGTCGCCGGCCAGCAGGAACTCGTGGTCGTTTTCCAGCGCGTTCAGCGCCTCGCGCAGGCTCGAGCAGACGGTCGGAATGCCTTCCAGCTCTTCCGGCGGCAGGTCGTAGAGGTTCTTGTCCATCGCGTCGCCGGGATCGATCTTGTTCTTGATCCCGTCGAGCCCGGCCATCAGCAGCGCCGAGAAGCACAGGTAGGGGTTCGCCGACGGGTCCGGGAAGCGGGCCTCGACGCGCTTGGCCTTCGGGCTTTCCGTCCACGGGATCCGCACGCAGCCCGAGCGGTTGCGGGCCGAGTAGGCGCGCAGCACCGGGGCTTCGAAGCCCGGGATTAGGCGCTTGTAGGAGTTGGTCGACGGGTTGGTGAAGGCGTTCAGCGTCTTGGCGTGCTTCAGGATGCCGCCGATGAAGTAGAGCGCCTCCTGGCTCAGATCGGCGTATTTGTCGCCGGCGAAGAGCGGCTTGCCGTCCTTCCAGATCGACATGTTGACATGCATGCCGGTGCCGTTGTCGCCGTAGATCGGCTTCGGCATGAAGGTGGCCGATTTGCCGTAGGCATGGGCCACGTTGTGGATCACGTACTTGTATTTCTGCAGCTGGTCGCCCTGGTCGGTGAGCGAGCTGAAGATCAGGCCCAGCTCGTGCTGGCAGGAGGCCACCTCGTGGTGATGCTTGTCGACCTTCATGCCGAGGCGCTTCATGGTCGAGAGCATCTCGGAGCGGATGTCCTGGCCGGCGTCGATCGGGTTCACCGGGAAGTAGCCGCCCTTGACACCCGGACGGTGGCCCATGTTGCCCATCTCGTACTCGGTGTCGGTGTTCCAGGACGCGTCGATCGCGTCAATCTCGTAGGAGACCTTGTTGATCTCGTTGGAGAAGCGGACGTCGTCGAACAGGAAGAACTCGGCCTCGGGGCCGAAATAGGCGACGTCGCCGATACCGCTGGACTTCAGGTAGGCCTCGGCCTTCTCGGCGGTGCCGCGCGGGTCGCGGTGATAGGGCTCGCCGGTGTCGGGTTCGACGACCGTGCAGTGCAGGCAGAGCGTCTTCTCGGCGTAGAACGGATCGATATAGGCCGAGTCCGGCGCCGGCAGCAGTTTCATGTCGGAGGCCTCGATCGACTTCCAGCCCGCGATCGACGAGCCGTCGAACATGAAACCCTCTTCCAGGAAGTCCTCGTCGACCTGGTCGGCCATGACGGTGACGTGCTGGAGCTTGCCCCGCGGGTCGGTGAAGCGGATGTCGACGTATTCGACCTCCTCGTCCTTGATCATCTTCAGAACGTCAGCATTGCTCATGTGACCTCTTCCCTCTTTCAGTGGTATTCGGTTCGTTTCTGGATCTGTGTGGCTCAGAGCGCCTCTTCACCGGTTTCGCCGGTGCGGATGCGGATGGTGTGCTCGACGGGCGAGACGAAGATCTTTCCGTCGCCGATCTTGCCGGTCTTCGCGGCCTCGACGATGGCGTCGCAGGCGGTTTCGACCTGGTCGTCGGACAGCACCACCTCGATCTTCACCTTGGGCAGGAAGTCCACGACGTATTCCGCGCCGCGATAGAGCTCGGTGTGGCCCTTCTGGCGGCCGAAGCCCTTGACCTCGGTCACCGAGAGCCCCTGGATACCGACGTCCTGAAGCGCTTCCTTCACCTCGTCGAGCTTGAACGGCTTGATGATCGCCTCGATCTTCTTCATCGGTCCGGGCTCCTTGCGCTGTGGTCTCAGGGGTCTCAGCACTTTCACCGCCCCCCCGCAATCGGCTAGGCTTGCCGCGCCGGGGCGGCGAAGGTGAATTTCGGCGTCCTGCTTAATTTTTGTGCAAATCGCATGATGTGCGGGCAGTTTTTGAAATCATGACCGAAATCCTGACATCGGCCCAGATGAAGGCCGTCGAAACCGCCGCCATCGAAAGCGGCCGGGTCAGCGGGCTGGAGCTGATGGAGCGGGCCGGCCGCGGCGCCGTCGAGGCGGCGCTCGCGCACTGGCCGGAGTGCCGGGCGGGGCAGGGGCACCGCGCCGTCGTCCTGGCGGGGCCGGGAAACAATGGCGGCGACGGGTTCGTCATCGCGCGGCTCTTGGCGGGGCGGGGCTGGTCGGTGGCGCTCTACCTCTTCGGCGACCCGGATCGCCTGCCGCCGGACGCGGCCGCGAACCGCCGCCGCTGGGAGGCCGAGGCCGGCGGCACCGTCCAGCCGCTGGAGGCGGCCGGGGGCGCCGCCTTCGCCGGCGGCCCGCTGGTCGTGGATGCGCTCTTCGGCACCGGGCTGGCGCGGCCCGTGCCGGGCCTCGTCGCGCAGGTGCTGGGGCGCGCCGCCGACTGCCCGATCCTCGCCGTGGACATCCTGAGCGGCGCGGACGCCGATGGCGGGCCGCTGCGCGTCCCCGGGGCGTTCCCGCCGGTGCGGGCGGGGCTGACCGTCGCCTTCGAACGCGCCAAGATCGGCCATCACAGCGGCCCCGGCGCCGAGCGCAGCGCGGCGCTGGCCGTCGTCCCGATCGGCCTCGATGCGGATGTGCGGGCCTGGGCCGCGGACCGACCGGCAGAGGTCTGCCGCCTGGTCGATCGCGACGCGCTGCCGCTGGAGCGGCTCGCCAAGGGATCGGCGGCGCACAAATACGGCCATGGCCATGCGGTGATCCTGTCGGGCGGTCCGGGGCGGGGCGGCGCCGCGCGCATGGCCGCGCGCGCTGCGCTGCGGGCCGGCGCGGGGCTGGTCACGCTGGCCTGCCCGCCGGCCGCGCTGCAGGAAAACGCCGCCCGGCTGGACGCGGTGATGCTGCACCCGCTGCGCGACGCCGCGGGGCTGGCGGCGCTGCTCGGCGACCGCCGCTTCAACGCGCTGGGGCTTGGCCCGGCGCTGGGCCTCGACGACGGGGCACGCGGCCGCGTCCTGGCGGCGCTGGGCGCGGGGCGGGGCACCGTGCTCGATGCCGATGCGCTGACCGGGTTTTCCGACGCGCCCGAGACGCTTTTCGGGGCGCTCCACGATCGCTGTCTGCTGACCCCGCATGCCGGCGAGTTCGCCCGGCTTTTCCCCGATATCGTGGCGCGGGTCTCGGAGTCGCCGGTCGACGGGGCGGCCTTTTCCCGGGTCGACGCGGTGCGCGCCGCGGCGGCGCGGGCGGGGGCCACGGTGCTGCTGAAAGGGGCCGACACGGTCGTCGCCGCGCCCGACGGGCGCGCGGCGCTGCATTCGGCGCGCTACGCGCAAGCCGCACCCTGGCTTGCCACGGCGGGGGCGGGCGACGTTCTGACCGGGATCGCGGCGGGCCTCATGGCGCGGGGCTTCGACCCGCTGGAGGCCGGGACGACCGCGGCCTGGCTCCACGCGGCGGCGGCGCGTCATGTCGGCGCCGGCCTGATCGCCGAGGATCTGCCCGAGGCGCTGCCGGCCGTCTTCCGCGGTCTCGGGCTCTGACCAGGCGCGCGGCAGGCGGCGTGCCCGGCCCGGCGGTGCGGGCGCTTTTTCCTCTCGCATCCCGCACGGGCCTTTGCTAAAGGGAGGCGGATTTCAGGAGGCGGCTTCCGGCGGGGGGCTGCCTTCGAGGTTTTGCGGGTGTGGCGGAACTGGTAGACGCACCAGATTTAGGTTCTGGCGCCGCGAGGCGTGGGGGTTCAAGTCCCTCCACCCGCACCACGGATGAATGAAGGACGAGGACGACATGCAGGTCACCGAGACCCAGAACGAAGGTCTGAAGCGGGCATACAAGCTGATGCTGACGGCCCAGGAGCTTGACGACAAGGTCAATGCCAAGCTGGCCGAGGCCCAGCCCGAGGTTCAGATGAAGGGCTTTCGCAAGGGCAAGGTGCCGCTGGCGCTGCTGAAGAAGCAGTTCGGCCAGCAGGTGCTGGGCGAGGCGATGCAGGAAGCCGTCGACGGCGCGATGAACAAGCATTTCGAGGACACTGGCGACCGCCCGGCCATGCAGCCCGAGGTCAAGATGACCAACGAGGACTGGAAGGAAGGCGACGACGTCGAGGTGGAGCTGTCCTACGAGAAGCTGCCCGAGATTCCCGAGGTCGAGCTGAAGGGCATCTCGCTCGAGCGGATGGTCGTCCAGGTGGACGACGCCGACGTGGACGATGCGCTGAAGAATCTTGCCGAGAGCGCGCAGGATTTCGACGACCGGCGCAAGGGCTCCAAGGCCAAGGACGGCGACCAGGTCGTGATCGACTTCGTCGGCAAGGTCGACGGCGAGGCCTTCGAGGGCGGCGCGGCCGAGGACTACCCGCTGGTGCTGGGCTCGAACTCCTTCATCCCGGGGTTCGAGGAACAGCTCGTCGGCGTGAAGGCCGGCGAGGAGCTGGAGGTCAAGGTCACCTTCCCCGAGGAATACGGGGCCGAGCACCTGGCCGGCAAGGACGCGGTCTTCGAGACCACGGTCAAGGCCGTCAAGGCGCCCAAGGCCGCCGAGATCGACGACGAGCTTGCCAAGCGTTACGGCGAGGAGAGCCTCGACGCGCTGAAGGAGAAGATCCGCGAGCGCCTGTCGGCCGAATACCAGCAGGCCGCGCGCCAGGTCACCAAGCGCAAGCTGCTCGACAAGCTGGACGAGATCGTCGATTTCGACCTGCCGCCGACCCTGGTCGAGACCGAGGCCAAGCAGATCGCCCACCAGCTCTGGCACGAGGAAAACCCCGAGGTGCAGGGCCATGATCACGGCGAGATCGAGCCGACCGAGGAGCACCAGAAGCTGGCCGAGCGGCGGGTGCGGCTGGGTCTCCTGCTGGCCGAGCTGGGCAACCAGAACGAGATCGAGGTCACCGACCAGGAAATGACCCAGGCGATCCTGACCGAGGCGCGGAAATACCCCGGCCAGGAACAGCAGTTCTTCCAGTTCGTCCAGCAGAACCAGCAGATGCAGCAGCAGATGCGCGCGCCGATCTTCGAGGACAAGGTCGTCGACTACATCCTCGAGCTGGCCGAGGTGACCGACAAGGAGGTCTCCAAGGAGGATCTGCAAAAGGCCGTCGACTCGCTCGACGACGACTGATCCCGCCGCCGGCGCCCCGGGCGCCGGGCGACATGACGGGGCCCCGCGGCACGCGCCGCGGGGCCCTTTCCATGCCGGGATGGCGCCGCCGCACGGCGGCTTCGCGCCGTGTCAACCCGGATGACCTAGACCCGGCGCGGTCGTGACGATTTTCGACATGCGGGCGGCGCGGCTCCTTGAAGTCCCCCCCGAGGCCAACTACACCTTTAGCCCCAAGGGCCGGACAACAGCGACAGGCAGGCACGAGATGCAAGATCCGATCGACACCTACATGAACACCCTCGTCCCGATGGTGGTCGAACAGACCTCCCGCGGCGAGCGCGCCTACGACATCTTCTCGCGCCTCCTGAAGGAGCGGATCATCTTCGTTTCCGGGCCGGTGCATGACGGCATGTCGACCCTGATCGTGGCGCAGCTGCTGTATCTCGAGGCCGAGAATCCGTCCAAGGAAATCTCGATGTACATCAACAGCCCCGGCGGGGTGGTGACCTCGGGGCTGTCGATCTACGACACGATGCAGTACATCAAGCCGAAGGTCTCGACCCTGGTGGTGGGGCAGGCGGCCTCGATGGGCTCGCTGCTGCTGGCCGCGGGGGCGCCGGGCATGCGCTTCGCGCTGCCGAACGCGCGGATCATGGTGCACCAGCCGTCCGGCGGCTTCCAGGGCCAGGCGACCGACATCTCGATCCACGCCAAGGAAATCCTCGAGCTGCGCGACCGCCTGAACCGGATTTACGTCCATCACACCGGTCAGAAGATCAAGGCGGTGGAACAGGCGCTCGAGCGCGACAATTTCATGACCGCCGAAGCGGCCAGGGACTGGGGCATCGTCGACGATATCGTCGAGAACCGCGGCACGCCGGGGGAAAGCTGATCCCCCCGGTCCGCGCGAAAACGCCCCCGGGGCGGCGATCAAAAGGGCATTGTCCCTGTCGGATGGCTGTCCTAAGCTTGAATACGAGCACGGCCGCGACGCGGAACACACGCTTGCCCGGCGGACCGGGCGAACCGATCTGAGGTAACTGATGGCGAATAACAGCGGCAGCGACTCGAAGAACACGCTCTACTGCTCGTTCTGCGGGAAGAGCCAGCACGAGGTGCGCAAGCTCATCGCCGGGCCGACCGTTTTCATCTGCGATGAATGCGTCGAGCTCTGCATGGACATCATCCGGGAAGAGACCAAGTCGACCGGGCTGAAGTCCACCGAGGGGGTGCCGTCGCCCAAGGATATCTGCGAGGTTCTGGACGACTACGTGATCGGCCAGGCCCATGCCAAGCGGGTGCTGTCGGTTGCCGTGCACAACCACTACAAGCGCCTGAACCACGCCTCGAAATCCGCCGATATCGAGCTGTCGAAGTCGAACATCATGCTGATCGGCCCGACGGGCTGCGGCAAGACGCTGCTGGCGCAGACGCTGGCGCGGATCCTCGACGTGCCCTTCACTATGGCCGACGCCACCACGCTGACCGAGGCCGGCTATGTCGGCGAGGACGTGGAAAACATCATCCTCAAGCTGTTGCAGGCCAGCGAGTACAACGTCGAGCGTGCGCAGCGCGGCATCGTCTATATCGACGAGGTCGACAAGATCACGCGCAAGTCCGACAACCCCTCGATCACCCGTGACGTGTCGGGCGAGGGCGTGCAGCAGGCGCTTCTGAAGATCATGGAAGGCACGGTCGCCAGCGTGCCGCCGCAGGGCGGGCGCAAGCATCCGCAGCAGGAATTCCTGCAGGTGGACACGACGAACATCCTCTTCATCTGTGGCGGCGCCTTCGCGGGGCTCGACAAGATCATCGCGCAGCGCGGCAAAGGCTCGGCGATCGGCTTCGGCGCCGACGTCAAGGACGAGGAAGCGCGGCAGGTCGGCGAAACGCTGTCGGATCTCGAACCCGAGGATCTGCTGAAATTCGGCCTGATCCCGGAATTCGTCGGCCGCCTGCCGGTGATCGCGACGCTGACCGACCTGGACGCGGAGGCGCTGGTCACGATCCTCACCCAGCCCAAGAACGCGCTGGTCAAGCAGTACCAGCGGCTCTTCGAGCTCGAGAGCGTGGCGCTGACCTTCACCGAGGATGCGCTGAAGGCCATCGCGCAGCGCGCGATCGAGCGCAAGACCGGCGCCCGCGGGCTGCGGTCGATCATGGAGGATATCCTGCTCGACACGATGTACGACCTGCCGAGCCTCGACGACGTCGAGGAGGTGGTCGTCAACGAGGAGGCCGTCACCTCCGAGGCCAAGCCGCTCTTCATCTATACCGAGCAGAAGAAAGAGGGCACCAGCGCGGGCTGAGCCGTTTCTGCACGGGTTCACGGGGCGGCGCGCGGATGCGGGCCGCCCCTTTTTCTTTCGCGGCCCGGCAAGGCCCCGCGCACGCGGGGTTCCCACTGGACCTTGCGCCGCACATGGTCCATATCGGGGCTACGGAATCTTGGAGAGGCCGATGGGTATCCTGAAGACACTCCTGCGCGCGGTGACCTGGTGGAACGGGCAGACGCTCAACACCCAGCTCTATACCTGGCGCAAGGGCAAGCTGGTCGGCGAGGACGAGCAGGGCAACGCGTTCTACGAGACACGCGACGGCAAGCGGCGCTGGGTGATCTATAACGGCGAGGCCGAGGCGAGCCGCGTCTCGCCGGACTGGCATGGCTGGTTGCATTTCACCTGGGACGAGCCGCCCAGCAAGACCCCGCTGCCGCACAAGTCGTGGGAAAAGCCCCACCAGGAAAACCTGACCGGCACGCCGGCGGCCTACGCGCCGGCCGGGTCGCTGCGCACCGCCGACCCGGTGGAGCGCAGCGATTACGAGGCCTGGCAGCCGGAGTGACGGCAGCCCATGTCCGAGAACACCACTGAAACCATCATCGGCGCGCTCGTGATCGCGCTCGCGGCAGGCTTCCTTTTCTTCGCGACCGAGGCCACGGGGATCGCGCCGAAGAAGGACAGCTACGAACTGACCGCGAGTTTCCGGTCGGCCGACGGCATCTCCGTCGGGACCGAGGTGCGGCTCGCCGGCGTCAAGATCGGCACGGTCACCCGCCTCGAGCTGAACCCGCGCACCTTCCGCGCCGAGGCGGCCGTCTCGATCCCCAACGCGGTGGAGATTCCCGAGGACAGCGCGATCCTGGTCAGCCAGGACGGGCTTCTTGGCGGAAACTACATCGAGATCCTGCCGGGCGGCGCCCCCTTCAACCTGGAGCCGGGCACCGAGATCGAGGATACGCAGGGCTCGGTGAGCCTGATATCGCTCATGATGAAGCTCGTCTCGGGCGACCAGGAGCAATGATCGCCCCGGCGGCCCTGATCGCGCTCGCGCTGGGCGTCGGCGGGGCCGAGGCCCAGCAGCCCCCCGATGTCAGCACCGCCCCCGAGGGCGCGCTGCTGCGCGGTCTGGACCGCGTCTCCGGCGCGCTGACCGACATCGAGATCGCGCCGGGCGAAACGGTGCGCTACCGCGACCTCGCGATCACGCTCGGCGAATGCCGCTACCCGTCGGAATCGCCGGCCAGCGACGCTTTCGCCTTCCTGACGATAGACGAGGACGGGCTGGACGCGCCGCGCTTCGAGGGCTGGATGATCGCCTCCTCGCCGGCGCTGATGGCGCTGGACCACCCGCGCTACGACGTCTGGGTGATCAGCTGCAGAACCTCCTCCGGGGAGACCTCCGCCGACTGAGCGCGGAAATCCGCCCCGCGCGACAGCGCCTCCGCCAGCCGGCGGTGATAGGCGGCGCGGCTGATCTCGATCGCGCCGAGCCGTTCCAGATGCGCCGTGGTGAACTGCGTGTCGAACAGCGTGAAGCCGCCGGCCCTGAGCTGCGCCACGAGATAGGCCAGCGCGATCTTCGAGGCATCGCTGCGCCGAGAGAACATGCTTTCGCCGAAGAAGGCCGCGCCAAGCGCCACGCCGTAGACCCCGCCGACCAGTTGTCCGCCCTCCCAGGCCTCGACGGAATGGGCGCGCCCCATCGCGTGCAGCCGGACGTAGAGCGCGAAGATCTCGTCGTTGATCCAGGTCTCCGGGCGGTCGGCGCAGCCCCGCAACACGCCCTCGAAATCGCTGTCCACGCGGATCTCGAAAGGGCGCTGGCGGATGCGGCGGCGCAAGCTGCGCGAGACGTGGAAGCCGTCAAGCGGCAGGATGCCCCGGCGGCGCGGATCGACCCAGAAGACCTCGGGGTCGTCGCGCCCCTCGGCCATCGGGAAGATCCCGGCGGCATAGGCCTTGAGCAGCAGTTCCGGCGTGATGGCCTGGCTCATCGGGACCGCCGCCTCCGTATCGGGCCGGGGACCGGGGCGCGGGACGCGCACGCCGCCGCCCGCGCGGTATCCGCCAGGGTCAGCCGCCCAGGTTCGTCTCGAGCCATTTCTCGAGCCAGTGGATGTTGTAGTCGCCCTTCTGGATATCGGGCTCCTCCACCAGCGCGTGGAACAGGGGCACGGTCGTGTCGACCCCGTCCACGATCAGTTCGCCAAGCGCGCGCTTGAGCCGCGCCAGCGCCTCTTCGCGGTCGAAGCCGCTGACGATCAGCTTGCCGATCAGGCTGTCGTAATAGGGCGGGATCGCGTAGCCGGAATAGAGCGCCGAATCCATCCGGACGCCGAGCCCGCCCGGTGCGTGGAAGGTCGTGACCTTGCCGGGGCAGGGCGAGAAATTCGGCAGTTTCTCGGCGTTGATCCGCACCTCGATGGCATGGCCCTGCAGGCTCAGGTCGTCCTGGGTGAAATGCATCGGCTGGCCGGCCGCGACGCGGATCTGTTCGCGCACGAGGTCGACGCCGTAGACGGCCTCGGTCACCGGGTGTTCGACCTGGAGCCGGGTGTTCATCTCGATGAAGAAGAACGCGCCGTCCTCGTAGAGAAACTCGATCGTGCCGGCGCCGGCGTAGCCGATCTCGGCGATGGCATCGGCGCAGGTCTTGCCGATCCGCGCGCGTGTCTCGGCGTCGATGGCGGGGCCGGGGGCCTCTTCGAAGACCTTCTGGTGGCGACGCTGCAGCGAGCAGTCGCGTTCGCCCAGATGCACGGCGTTGCCCTTGCCGTCGCCGAAGACCTGGATCTCGATATGCCGGGGCCGGGCGAGGTATTTCTCGATATAGACCTCGTCGTTCCCGAAAGCGGCCTTGGCCTCGGATCGCGCGGTCTGGAAGGCGTGGGTCAGCTCATCGCGCGAGCGGGCGAGCTTCATGCCCCGTCCGCCGCCGCCCGCCGTGGCCTTGACGATGACCGGGTAGCCGATCTCGTCGCCCAGCTTCAGGGCCTCTTCGACATCCGCCACGCCGCCCTCGGAGCCCGGCACGCAGGGCACGCCGAGACGCTTCATCGTCTCCTTGGCGGTGATCTTGTCGCCCATGATGCGGATATGTTCCGCCCGGGGACCGATGAAGGTCAGGCCGTGATCCTCGACCACCTGCACGAAATTGGCGTTCTCCGACAGGAAGCCGTAGCCGGGGTGGATCGCCTCGGCGCCGGTGATCTCGCAGGCGGAGATGATGGCGGGGATCGAGAGATAGCTCTGCGCGCTGGACGCGGGGCCGATGCAGACGCTCTCGTCGGCCATGAGCACGTGCATCGCGTCCGCGTCGGCGGTGGAGTGCACCGCGACAGAGCGGATGCCCATCTCGCGGCAGGCGCGGATCACACGCAGGGCGATCTCGCCCCGGTTGGCGATCAGGACCTTCGAGAACATGCGCGCCTCACTCCACGATCATCAGGGGGGCGCCGAATTCCACCGGCGTGCCATCCTCGACGAGGATGCGCTTCACCGTCCCGCCGCGCGGCGCGGGGATGTGGTTCATCGTCTTCATCGCCTCGACGATCAGCAGGGTCTGACCCTCGTCGACGCTGTCTCCGACCTTGACGAAGGCCGGCGTGCCTGGCTCGGGCTGCAGGTAGACCGTGCCCACCATCGGCGAAGTCACCGCGCCCGGATGCTGCGCGGGATCCTCCGCCGCGCCCGCGGACGGCGCGGCCGGCGGCTCGGCCCCGGGCGCGGCCGGGGCCGCGGGGGCGGCGGGGGCCGGCATCGGCGCGGGGGCGCTGACCTGCACGGTCTGCCCCTGGCGCGCCACGCGCACGTTCAGGCTGTCGTCCTCGCCGTAGTCCCGGTGGACCTCGAGCTCGGTCAGGTCGTTTTCGCGCAGCAATTCGGCCAGCGCCTGGATGAAGGCGACGTCCGAGTCATGGGACTTCTTGGTCATGGAATCCTCGATCGTTCTTGCGAGCCTGTCTGGCGCAGGCTTTTCCCGGGTCGCCCACGCTTATACGCAAGGCGGCCCGGGGTGAAAAGCATAGACGGAAAAAATCGGCCCGCGGATCATTCGGCGGCCGCGGCGTCGCGGACCCGGTCGACCATCATCGTCATCTGTTCGAGCGGGACGTAGCCGCGCAGCATCTGGTCCTCGAGCACGAAGGTCGGCGTCCCGGTGATCTGGAGCCGCTGGGCCAGCGCGCGGTTTTCCTCAATGATCTCGGTGATCTCGGGGCTGTCCATCCGGTCGATGATCGCATCGGCGTCGAGATCGAGCTGCTCGGCGAGCCGGGTCAGGGAATTCTCGGTGATCCGGCCGTTGAAGGTCATCAGCGCGTCATGGACGCGGTAATAGGCCTCGTCGCCGGCGACCATCTTGGTGGCGATGGCCATGCGCGAGGCGGCGACCGACTCTTCGCCGAGGATGGGGAATTCCTTGACGATGAAGCGGATATCGCCGTCGGTATCGACCAGGGACATCACCTCGTCATAGGCCCGGCGGCAATAGCCGCAGCGGTAATCCAGGAACTCGACCAGGGCGATGTCGCCGTCCGGATTGCCGCCGACCCAGCTGTGGCCATCGGCGAAGATCGCCTCCGCGTTGGTCGCGATCAGGCTGGCGTCGCTGGCCTGCTGCTGTTCCGCCTGGCGCTGTTCGAGCCGGTCGATGGCCTCGAGCAGAACCTCGGGATTCTCGAGCAGATAGGCGCGGACCTCGGCCCGGAACGCGTCGCGCTCGGCGGCGTTCAGGTCGGTCATGTCGGTGCTCTGCGCCAGGGCGGGCAGCGGCAGCGCGGCCAGGGCCAGCGCGGTGAGAAGGCGTTTCATCGGCGTCTCGTCCTTTGCGGTCTTGGGCTCAGCCGGTCCTAGCATATCCGGACCCGCGCGCCAGCCCGGGAAAGGCGGGCGCTGGCGCGAAAGTGATCGGCGCCGGCCCCGTCCGGGGACCGGCGCCGTCATGGCATACCGGGATCAGCGCCCGAGCGCCCACCAGCCGCGCCGTTTCGGCTTTGGCTTCTCGTCGGGCGTGGTCTCGGCGGTCTCGGCCATTTCCGGCGTCTTTTCAGGCGCGGTGGCCGGGGCCTCGGCCACTGCCGGTTCAGCCTCCGGCGCGGGGGCCGGTTGCGGTTCCGGCGCCGCCGACGATGGCTGCGCGGGCTCTGCCGGCGCCGCCGTCTCGGGGGGCGTCGGCTCCGCGGCCGCCTCGGCCGCCTCGGGTGCCGGTTCGGGCTTCTTGCGGCGGGCTGGCGCGCGCTTGCGCTTGGGCTTGGCCTCGGCGTCTTCGGCCGTGGCCTCCGCAGCCTCCGTGCCGGCCTCGGCGGGCGCGGCCTCGTCGGCCTTCGGCTTCTTGCGCGCGCGGCTGCGCCGCGGCTTGGGCGCTTCGGCCGTCTCGGCCTCCGGCGTGGCCTCGGCAGGGGGGGCGTCCGTTTCCTCGGCCGCGGCCGGAACCGCCGCCGCGCCTTCGGCCGGGCTCTCGCCCTCGGCGGCCTGGTCGGTGCTCTGGTCGGCGGGCTTCTGGGCCTCGCCGTTGCCGTTGCCACCGCCCTTGCCGCGACGCCTGCGGCGGCGGCGTTTCTTCTTGGGCTGGCCGTCGCCCGGCTCGCCCTCGGGCCGCGGGGCCGGGGCCGGGGCCTCGGCGGCCTCCACCGTCTCGTCCGGCTCGATGGGGTCGGCCTCGGGCAGGGGCGAATCGACCGACACCACGGGCGAGGGCACCTCGGCCACAGGCCGCGAGGCGGTCTTGAACCGTTCGATCGTGTGGTCGGGGCTGACCAGCGCGGGGTCGGCCTCGATCCGCACGGAAAGCGCGTAGCGGGCCTCGATCATGGCGATATGGGCGCGCTTCTGGTTCATCAGGAAATTGGCGATGCCGACCGGTGCCTTGACCAGCACCTCGCCGGCACGCTTGCGCACGCCCTCTTCCTCGAGCTGGCGCAGGATCGAGAGCGCCATGCTCTCGTCGTTGCGGATCAGCCCGGTGCCGTGGCAGTGCGGGCAGGGCGCAGTTGTCGCCTCGATCATGCCGGGGCGCAGCCGCTGGCGGCTCATCTCCATCAGGCCGAAGCCCGAGATGCGGCCGACCTGGATGCGGGCGCGGTCGGTCTTGAGCTTGTCCTTCATGCGCTTCTCGACGGCGGCGTTGTTCTTCTTCTCGTCCATGTCGATGAAGTCGATGACGATCAGGCCGGCGAGATCGCGCAGCCGCAGCTGGCGCGCCACTTCCTCGGCGGCTTCGAGGTTGGTCTTGAGCGCCGTCTCCTCGATCGAGCCTTCCTTGGTCGCCTTGCCGGAGTTCACGTCGATGGCGACCAGCGCCTCGGTGACCCCGATCACGATGTAGCCCCCGGACCGCAGCTGCACCGTCGGGTTGAACATCGAGGACAGGTAGCTTTCCACCTGGTAGCGCGCGAAGAGCGGCAGCGGGTCGGTGTAATGCTTCACGTTCTTGGCATGGGACGGCATGAGCATTTTCATGAAGTCCTTGGCCAGGCGGTAGCCTTCCTCGCCCTCGACGAAGATCTCGTCGATCTCGCGGTTGTAGAGATCGCGGATCGACCGCTTGATGAGGTTGCCCTCCTCGTAGATCGGGGCGGGCGCGACGGATTTCAGCGTCAGCTCGCGGATCTGTTCCCAAAGCCGCTGCAGGTATTCGTAGTCGCGCTTGATCTCGGCCTTGGTGCGCTTGGCGCCCGCGGTGCGGACGATCAGCCCGGCGCCCTGCGGCACGTCGATCTCGGTGGCGATGGCCTTCAGCCGCTTGCGGTCGACCGCGTTGGTGATCTTGCGGCTGATCCCGCCGCCGCGGGCGGTGTTCGGCATCAGCACGCAGTAACGCCCGGCCAGGCTGAGATAGGTGGTCAGCGCGGCGCCCTTGTTGCCGCGTTCCTCCTTGACGACCTGCACCAGCAGGATCTGGCGGACCTTGATGACCTCCTGGATCTTGTAGCGGCGCGAGCGCGGCTTGCGCGGGCGGCGGATTTCCTCTTCCACGTCCTCGCTGGCGACCGACTCGATCTGGGTGTCACGGGTCGCGGCGTCCGGGGGCGCGCTGTCCTCGGCGGCGTCGGGCTCCGGGTCCGCATCGGTGGTGGCATCGCCGGTCTGGCCGGCCTCGGCGTCCGGCGCCGTCTCGGTCGCGGTGGCCTCCGGGGCGGTGTCGGCGGGTGACTCCGGCGCATCAGACGGGGGCTCGGAAGCGGCGTCCTGCCCGAAGCCCTCGATCGGGGCCGCGGCGGTGTCTTCCCCGGTCTCGAGATCGACCACGCCCATGCCCGGGATGTCCCCGGCGGGCTTGCTGGCGACCGGATCGCCGTCCGTCGCCGTCTTCTCGGCGACGCTGTCGGGGGCCTTGCGCCGCCGGCCGCCGCGCGACTTGCGCGACCGCGACGGTTTTTCCCTGGTTTCTTCCTCCGCCTGCTGGCGGACGTATTCCTGCTCTTCCTCGAGCAGGGCCTGCCGGTCGGCCACCGGGATCTGGTAGTAGTCCGGGTGGATCTCGGAGAATGCCAGGAACCCGTGCCGGTTGCCGCCGTAATCGACGAAGGCCGCCTGCAGCGAGGGCTCGACCCGGGTTACTTTCGCAAGATAGATGTTTCCGGCGAGTTGCCGCTTGTTGACGGACTCGAAGTCGAATTCCTCGACCTTGTTGCCGTCCACCACCACGACGCGGGTCTCTTCCGCGTGGGTGGCGTCGATGAGCATTTTCTTAGCCATGTAATCTCTTCGCATGTCCCTGCGGCCCGGCGCCTTGCGGTGCGGGCGGGAGGAACCTGTCGTGTCTGGGCGATTGGCGACGCCGGGCACGCACGGGGGGCGGCGCTGGCCGGCCCGGTTGCGTATGTCTCTTGCCCGTCGCGTCTCATCGCGTTTCTTCTCCGATGCCGGTGCGGCATCATGCTTGTCTGCGCCCGTCCAGCGGGCGGCGCGTTGGCCTTTCGGCCTGATCGGTCTGTCCGGCGCTGCCTTGGCGTCGCGCGCAATGCATCTACTGAACAGCGAAACCTGTGCGGTGGTGCGTCAAAAATCGGATGGCTGCCACCGTCCGGAGACCATAGCGGGTTTCGCCGGGAAATGACAATGCTGTTTTTCCCCGGGACGCGGGCGTATAAGGCAGGCGAAAAACGGGGCGGATACGGGCATGTTCGGGCAGTTTGGCCAGGCCTTGCGCGCGGCGGTGGCCGCGCTCTTGATGGCGGTTTTGCCGGGGTCCGGCACGGCCGCGGACGAGCTGACGGCCCGTGCGCGGCTGGCGGCGGAGGGCAGCGCGCTGCGCGCCGCGGGCGCGGGCGTCGGGCTGTCGCTGCAGCTGACGCAGGCGGTGCCGTGGCGGGTCTTCACGCTGGATGCGCCGCGGCGGCTGGTGGTCGATCTGCGCCAGACGCGGCTCGACGGGCTGACCCCGGATGCGCTCGGCGCGGCGCCGGGGATCTCCGCGCTCCGGATGGGGGCGTTCCGCGCCGGCTGGTCGCGGCTCGTGCTCGATCTCGACGCGCCGCTCGGCGTGGCGGCGGCGGGCATGACGACCGATCCCGCCGCGGGCAGCGCGCGGATCGACATCCGGCTCGCCCCCGTGCCGGCCGAGGACTTCACCGCCGCGGCGGGCGCGCCGCCCGGGGCGCTCTGGCCGGAGGGACCGGCCCCCGCGCCGCCGCCGAAGCGGCGCCAGACCGGCGACCGGCCCCTCGTCGTCGTGCTCGACCCCGGCCATGGCGGTATCGACCCCGGCGCCCAGTATGGCGGGCACGACGAGGCGGACCTGATGCTGACCTTCGCACGGGAATTGCAGGAAAAGCTCGTTTTGTCGGGGCGTTACGAGGTGATCCTGACCCGGGCCGAGGACGTTTTCGTGCCGCTTCAGGCCCGGGTGAGCCGGGCCCGCGCGGCCGGAGCGGACGTGTTCCTGTCGCTCCATGCCGACGCGCTGCCCGAGGGTCATGCACGCGGCGCCACGATCTATACCCTGTCCGAGACGGCCTCGAACGCGGCTGCGGCCGAACTGGCCGAACGCCACGACCGCGATGACCTGCTGGCAGGGGTCGATCTCGGCGACCAGGGGGACATGGTGGCGGGGGTGCTGATGGACCTTGCCCGGACCGAGACCGTCCCCCGGTCCGAGCGGCTGGCCCAGAGGCTCGTCGAGGGGCTGGGCGCGGCCACGGCCGAGCTGCACAAGCGGCCCTGGCTCAAGGCCGGGTTCTCGGTATTGAAGGCCCCCGAGATTCCCTCGGCGCTGATCGAGGTGGGCTTCATGTCGAGCCCGCGCGACCTCGCGAACCTGACCGATCCCGCCTGGCGCGCGCGCGCGACCGCCGGCATCCTGGCGGGGCTCGACGCCTGGGCGATCGAGGACGCGGCCGAGGCGGAGCTGCTCAGGCGCTGACCCGGCGCCGCGCGTGGCCGGATCCCCGCGCGTGGTCACGGTGTGGCGAGATTCGGCTGAGACGGACGCATGGGCTTTTGACGGGCGTTGCCGGCCTGCCTATATAGGGACCCTGTGCTGCAAAGGGGCAAGCCGTGATCCGGGCCATCCTGTCATTCTTCGGGTTCATCTTCAGCTGGATCACCATCGGTCTGGTGATGGCGGCCTTCACCATCGGGGCCGTGCTCTGGATGTATTCGCGCGACCTGCCGAACCACGAGCAACTGGCGCAATACGCGCCGCCCACCATCAGCCGCATCTATTCCGGCGAGGGCCGGCTGATGGACGAGTTCGCGGAAGAGCGGCGTCTCTTTACCGCCTCCGAGGACATCCCCGAGCTGGTCAAGCACGCCTTCATCTCGGCCGAGGACAAGAATTTCTACATTCACAAGGGCTATGATGCCCGGGGCATGGTCTCGGCGCTGATCGACGCGATCCGCACCCGCGGCGAAACGCTGCGCGGCGCCTCGACGATCACGCAGCAGGTGATGAAGAACTTTCTGCTCTCCGGTGACCGCACGGGCGAGCGCAAGATCAAGGAGATCATCCTCGCCACCCGCCTCGAGGAAACGCTCAGCAAGGAAGAGATCCTCGAGCTCTACCTCAACGAGATCTTCCTGGGGCAGAACTCCTACGGGGTCGCGGCCGCCGCGCAGACCTATTTCAACAAGACCCTCGAAGAGCTGACGCCGGCCGAGGCCGCCTATCTCGCCGCGTTGCCCAAGGCCCCGTCGAACTATCATCCCGTCCGCGAAAAGACGGCGGCGATCGACCGGCGCAACTTCGTGCTGCGCGAGATGTTCGAGAACGGCTACATCGACGAAGCGCGCTACCAGGCGGCGCGGGCCAGCGATCTCGTGACCGTGCAGGGCGGGGCGATCGCCTCCTTCAAGTCGACGCTGCCCCCGCGGGATTATTTCACCGACGAGATCCGCCGCCAGCTCTCGGACCGCTACAGCGAGGACGAATTCTTCGGCGGCGGGCTTGCGATCCGCGCGACGGTCGACCCGGAGTTGCAGACCGTGGCGGCACGCGAGCTCCGGGCGGGGCTGGAGAAATACGATCGCGCTCAGGGCGAATGGCGCGGCCCCCTGGCCCGGATCGACCCGGCGAAGCTGGCCGAGGAACGGCTCTGGCGGGAAGCGCTGCGCGCGGTGGACATGGCGCGCGACATCGCCGGCTGGGCGCCGGCGGTGGTGCTGGACATCGACGGGGCCGAGGCCGTGATCGGCGTCGAGGGAGTCGAGACGCGCCAGGGCGGGCACCGGATCCCGGCCGGCGACGCCGCCTGGATCGGCGGCGCGCGGCACCCGGCCGACGTGCTGGCGGTGGGCGATGTCGTCCATGTGCGCGCCGAGCGCGACGACGCGGGGGAGATCGTCCAGTTCTCGCTGCGCCAGATCCCGGAAATCCAGGGCGGCTTCATGGCGATGGACGTCGAGACGGGCCGCGTTCTGGCGATGCAGGGCGGGTTTTCCTACCAGGACTCGGTCTTCAACCGCGCGACCCAGGCGACCCGGCAGCCCGGCTCCGCCTTCAAGCCGCTGGTTTATGCGGCGGCGCTCGATTCCGGCTACACGCCGGCCACGATCGTGATCGACGCGCCCATCGAGGTCGAGACCGCCGACGGCATCTGGCGGCCGCGCAACGCGAGCCGCAAGTTCTACGGGCCGACGCCGCTGCGCACCGGCATCGAGCGGTCGCGGAACCTGATGACGATCCGGCTGGCCCAGGAAATCGGCATGGAGACCGTCGCGGAATATGCCGAGCGCTTCGGCGTCTACGAGGATTTGCAGCCTTACCTCGCCAATGCGCTGGGCAGCCAGGAGACCACGCTCTTCGACATGGTGGCGGCCTATGCGATGTTCGCCAATGGCGGCGAACGGGTCGAGCCCACGCTGGTCGACCGGGTGCAGGATCGCTGGGGGCGCACCATCTACCGCCACGACAATCGGGACTGCCTCGACTGCCGCAGCCCGCGGCTGAGCCGGGGCGAGCCGCCGACGCTGGTCTCGAACCGGACGCGCGTGATCGACGCGATCACCGCGCACCAGCTGCGCTCGATGATGACGGGGGTCGTCCAGCGCGGCACCGCCGCCGGGCGGGTGAACCTCGGCGTGCCCACGGCGGGCAAGACCGGCACCACCAACGATGCCAAGGACGTCTGGTTCATCGGCTTCACCTCCAACATCGTGGCGGGCTGCTACATGGGCATGGACCGGCCCAAGCCGCTGGGGCGCGGGGCCTTTGGCGGGTCCATGTGCGCACCGGTCTTCAACGCCTTCATGCAGAGGGCGGTGGACCTTTACGGTGGCTCCAGCTTCAAGACGCCGCCGGGCGGGCGCTACGTCAAGATCGACCGCTACACCGGCGAGCGCCTGCCGAACGATGCCAGCGGGCCGAACGTGGTGGCCGAGTATTTCCGCGAGGGCGACGAGCCGCTCTACGGCGTTCTGAACGTCGTGGACGGCGGTTTCGCGATGGGATCCAACCTGCCGATGTTCAATCCCGGCGAAGAGCCCGGCCGCCGCGATGAAGAGGGGCTCGACGGCCTGGCGCGCGACGGCACCGCCGGGGACGGTGGCGCGCAGGGCGGCAACACGACGAGCTTCGGCTCGATGTCGGCGGGCGGACTCTACTGACCGGCGGCCGGGGTTGCCGCGACCCCGGTGCGGGATTACAACCGGCGTCTGACAGATCCTTGCCAGGAGTGGCCCCCCCATGCGTGCCGAGGCGCAGAACACCGTCGAGAAGATCGAGAAATCGCTGGAGCTTCTGAAGCAGCGCGTGGGCTGGGAGACGGCCGGGCACCGCCTGGAAGAATTCAACGCGATGACCGAGGATCCGGAGCTCTGGAACGATCCGGCCCGCGCCCAGAAGCTGATGCGCGACCGCCAGCAGCTCGTCGACGCGATCGACACCGTCAAGGGCATCGCGCAGGATCTCGAGGACAATGTCGAGCTTATCGACATGGGCGAGGCCGAAGGCGACGAGGACGTCATCAAGGAGGCCGAGACGGCGCTGAAGGCGCTGGCCGAGAAGGCGGCGCAGAAAGAGATCGAGGCGCTGCTCGACGGCGAGGCCGACGGCAACGATACCTATCTCGAGATCAACGCCGGCGCCGGCGGCACCGAGAGCTGCGACTGGGCGGCGATGCTGGCGCGGATGTATGTGCGCTGGGCCGAGGCCCATGGCTACAAGGTCGAGCTGCAGGCCGAGAGCGCCGGCGACGAGGCCGGCATCCGCTCGGCCACCTACAAGATCAGCGGCCCGAACGCCTATGGCTGGCTGAAATCCGAATCCGGCGTGCACCGCCTGGTGCGGATCTCGCCCTATGACAGCGCGGCGCGCCGGCATACCTCCTTCAGCTCGGTCTGGGTCTACCCGGTGGTGGACGACAACATCGAGATCGAGGTGAACCCCGCCGATATCCGCGTCGACACCTACCGCAGTTCCGGCGCGGGCGGCCAGCACGTGAACACGACGGACTCGGCGGTGCGGATCACCCACATCCCCACCGGCATCGTCGTCACCAGTTCCGAGAAATCCCAGCACCAGAACCGCGACATCGCCATGAAGGCGCTGAAATCGCGGCTCTACCAGATGGAGCTGGAAAAGCGCACCGCCTCCATCCAGGAGGCGCACGAGGCCAAGGGCGAAGCGGGCTGGGGCAACCAGATCCGCTCTTACGTGCTGCAGCCCTACCAGATGGTGAAGGACCTGCGCACCGGCGTGGAGACCTCGGACACCTCCGGCGTGCTCGACGGCGATCTCGACCGGTTCATGGCCGCGACGCTGGCGCTGGACGTCACCGGCAAGTCCCGCGCCGAGGCCCAGGCGGATGCCTGACCACCCGGCGCGACCCGCCCCGGACCCACGCAAGCAAATGATCGGCAAGGCCCCCGGCGCCTGATCCGGGCGGGCCCGTCTTTGCACGGCCACAGCCCCGGCCCGCGGCAGGGGGCTTGACCGAACCGGGCGGCGGCGAAATCATCCTTCTATACAGAGGGAGGACGACGACATGACCGATACCGCGCCCGCAGCGCCCTCGGCGCCGCCAGAGATCCGCGAGGTCTCCACCGCCGACATCGCCGAGGCGCTGCGGCTGGGATGGCGGGATTTCACCCGCGCGCCGGCCTTCGGGCTGTTCTTCAGCGGCGTCTACGTGCTTGGCGGCATGGCGCTGTTCCTGCTGCTGGTGCCGCCTGGCAACCTGGTCTGGGCGCTGCCGCTGATGGTGGCCTTTCCGCTGATCGCGCCCTTCGCGGCGGTCGGGCTCTACGAGGTCAGCCGCCGGCTCGAAGCCGGGGCCGACCTGCCCTGGGGCGAGGTTCTGGGCGTCGTGCTGCGCGAGAAGAACCGCCAGATCCCGTCCATGTCGACGGTGATCATCTTCATCTTCCTGGTCTGGGTGTTCATCGGCCACATGATCTTCGCGCTGTTCATGGGGCTGCAGGTGATGACGAACGTTTCGACCTCTTTCGAGGTGTTCCTCACCGCCAACGGGCTGAGCATGCTGGCCGTCGGCTCGGCGATCGGCGCCGGCTTCGCCTTCGTGCTGTTCTCGGTCACCGTGGTGTCGCTGCCGATGCTGCTCGACCGCGAACTGGATTTCGTGACGGCGATGATCGCGAGTTTCTCGCTGGTGACGCGGAACTTCCCGGTGATGATGATCTGGGCGGGGCTGATCGTCGCCAGCCTGGCCGTGGGGATGCTGCCCTTCTTCCTGGGGCTGTTCGTCGCGCTGCCGGTGCTGGGGCACGCGACCTGGCATCTCTACCGCCGGGCGGTGACCTTCGCGGACGCGCCGGCCTGAACGGGGGGCAGGCCCGTCGCGCGGCGGCTGTCCGGCCGGGGCAGATACAATTTGCGCGCCCGAAGGCGCGCAAATCCGTCCATTGCGTGGGTGCGCGGTCTCAGCCGTTCTTGGCGCTGCCGCCCGACTGACCGCCGCCCGTGCCCGTGCCGGCCGGCTGCTGCGCCTTGGCGGCCGGCTGGCCGCCGCCCTGCGCCGGCTGCTGTGTCTTGGCGCCGCCGCCGCCGTTGTTCAGCGGATCGTCCTGGCGCTGGACCGAGCCCTCGAAATGGGCACCGCTCTCGATGGCGATGGTCTTGTGGATGATGTCGCCCTCGACCCGGGCGGTGGAGGTGAGGCGCACCTTGAGGCCGCGCACGCGTCCGACCACGCGGCCGTTGACGACCACGTCGTCGGCGACGACCTCGCCCTTGATGGTCGCGCCCTCGCCGACGGTCAGCATATGGGCGCGGATGTCGCCCTCGACATTGCCCTCGACCTGGATGTCGCCGGTGGTCCGGAGGTTCCCCTTGATCGTCAGGTCGGACGACAGGACCGACGGCGACGGCTTCGGCTTGGTCGAATGCGGCGCCGCGGATCCGGTATCGGCGGCCGGCTTCGGCGCGGTCGCGGACTCGGTTTTCGAAGTCTCCGTCTCGCCCGCCTGCTTGGGACCGGGCTCGTTGATTCTACTTTTGGAAAACATTTCTCGCAGCCTTGATGTATGTCATCGGATTGACGGCCTTCCCGCCGACCCGGACTTCATAGTGGAGGTGAGTGCCGGTCGACCGGCCCGTGTTTCCCATATCACCGATCCGGTCGCCACGCGATACCCTTTGCCCGACCTTGACGCGAATCCGGCTCAGATGGCCGTAGCGGGTTTCATAGCCGAGGCTGTGGCGGATCTTCACCAGCTTGCCATAGCCCGACAGCCAGCCGGCAAAGGTGACCACGCCGTCGGCGGTGGTGTGGATCCCGGTGCCATGCGGGCTGGCAAGGTCGATGCCCTCATGCATGCGCCCGTTGCGCGGCCCGTAGCCCGAGGTGAAGCGGTAGCCGGCCTTGACCGGGAAATCCAGCGGCGCGCGGTCGACCGCCAGCCGGTAGAGATTGATCTCGTCGAGCCGGCCCAGCAGCGCGTTGACGCGGCGCGTCGTGGCGTCGGGCGGCGTGCCCTTGGTCGAGTAGGAGATCGGCGTCAGCGGGCCGCCCTGGCCCGAATAGCTCCGGCGGACATCCTCGATAAGTTTGTCGGCGGGAATGCCGGCGCTCTCGAACATCTTGTCGAGCGGTTCGAGCGAGACCGACACCGCCTCCTCGAGCCGCGAGAAGATGCGGTTGTTGCGCTCCTCGGTCAGGCGGGCCTGCATCTGCAGCGAATCCACCCGTTCTGCCAGGCTCATCGCCTCGGCGGCGATGCCGTCGCGCTGGGCCGCGGTATCCGTCAGCGCCGCGGCCACCACGTCGAGCGTGTTGGCAAGCTCGGCGTTCCGGCCGGCCACGCTGCTGGTGGCGCCGGTGACCTCGGCCAGCTCGGTTTCCAGCGCCGCGACGCGTTCCAGCGCGGTGTCGCGTTCACGGATCGTGCGGCGCAGGGTTTTCTGGATCACCTCGATCCCGGTCTCCAGCTCGCGCCGGCGATCCTCGGAGGCCAGCAGTTCCTCCTGCTGGGTCGAAACCTGTTCGAGCGCCACGTAGAAGCGATCCTGGGCGCGCTGGGCCTCCTCGGCGCGGGCATCGCGCGCCAGCGCCAGTTCGTTCAGCCGGGTCTCGTAGATCTCGCGTTCGCGCTGGGCCTGTTCGCGGACGCTGTCGGTGCCGACGAAGTCCATCAGCAGGACGGCGGTGGCAAGGATGGTCCAGGCGACGAAGGCGCCGCCGCCCGCGAGCATGGCGGCCTGGGTCGAGGATTTGAGCCGGACATAGCGCGTGGCCTGGTCGGATCGAAGAAAGAGCCGCTGTTCCGGCAGATGCTTTTCCAGCAGCAGGTGAATCTTCCGTTTCAGACGTGAAGCCAAGAGCTCTGTCCCCGTTTCCCCCAAGCGTGGCGCAGGACGTTCATCCCCTGTCGCGCCGGTTCGTGGTTACTTAACCACGCGGTATTGCGCAAGATTTTTGACCAATTTGCACAGGTGGGACGGCAAACCGGCGAATTCCTGCCGAAACCTTAAGCACCGGGTTAGCTGGCGTCCCCCTCGGTCAGGGGCCAGTAAAAATCGGGCGGCAGCCCGGCCTCGGCGCGCTTTTCCTCGTTGAAGGGGGGCTTGAGCGCGCCCTTGAAATAGGTTCGCACGAGGTCGTGGAAGACCGTCTTCGGATCGCGGTCATGGCGTCCGCACAGGAAATGGAACCACTTCGAGCCATAGGCGACATGGCTCACTTCCTCGGCGTAGATCGTCTCCAGCGCGGCGACGGCCTCGGCGTCGCCGGCCTTGCGGAAGATATCGATCATGCCCGGCGTCACGTCGAGCCCGCGCGCCTCCAGCACCATGGGCACCACGGCGAGCCGGCCCATCAGGTCGGCGGCGGTGTCCTCGGCGGCACGCCACATGCCGGCATGAGCGGGCAGGGCGCCGTAATGGCTTCCGAGCCGTTCGAGACAGTCCGAGACAAGGTTGAAATGCTTGGATTCCTCGTCCGCCGCCTTGGCCCAGTCGTCGAAGAAGCCCATGGGCATCGGCACGTCCGGAAAGCGCGCGATGATGTCCCAGTGCAGGTCGACGGCGTTCAGTTCGATATGCGCGATGGCGTGCAGGATCGCGATCCGGCCCTCGGGGCTGCCGGGGCGCCGGCGCGGCACCTCGCGGGGTGACAGGAGCGCGGGCTTCTCGGGCCGCGCCGGGCGCGGCGGCGGGTCGGCGCGGCCGACCGGCAAGGGCGTGCCGGCCTCGCGCGCGGCGAACCAGCGCGCCGCGTGGGCCCGCGAGAGCGCCGTCTTGGCGCGCCCGTCGGCGGTGGTCAGAACCTCCACCGCCATCTCTGCAAGCGTGTCGGCGGTCACAGGGCGCGGACCGCGTCCAGCACCTCCTCGACGTGGCCCGGCACCTTCACCTTGCGCCAGACCCGCGCGACGCGGCCCGCGCCGTCGATGAGGAAGGTCGCGCGCTCGATGCCCATGAAGCTCTTGCCGTACATCTTCTTCTCGGTCCAGACGCCGTAGCGTTCACAGACATCGCCCTCTTCGTCAGAGAGCAGCGCCACCCCGAGATCGTATTTCGAGACGAATTTCTCGTGCTTGGCGACGCTGTCCTTCGACACGCCCAGCACCACGGCACCGGCGGCCGCGAAGGCGTCGGCGTGCTCGGTGAATCCGAGTGCTTCCTTGGTGCAGCCCGACGTGTCGTCGCGCGGGTAGAAATACAGAACAACCGCCTTCGGCTGCAAAGCCGACAGCGTCACCATGTCTCCGCCGTCGCGCGGCAGCGTGAAATCCGGCGCGATCTCGCCTACATCTGGCATGGGTAGCCCCCTGTTGACCCGAGTTTGATTGTCCTTGGAGTCCTAGTTCGAATAAATGGAAGGAAAGGGCAAGAGGGCTGGCCGCCCTGGCGCGGAGAGGCGCCGGACACCGCGGATATGACAGAGCCGACACCACAGATCCCCCGCAATCGCCGCATCGGCCTTTTCGTGCTGGTGAGCGTGGCGCTGCTCGCCCTCGCGGGGGCGGGTGGCCTGCTCGTGGTCGCGGGCGGACAGCTGCAACTGCCCGGCGCGATCACGCTGCGGATCGAGGCGCGGGTCAATGCGGGCCTGGCCGCGGGGCGCGTGGAACTGGGCGCGCTGCGTATCGCGGTCGAGGACGGCTTCACCCCGGTCCTGCGCGTGTCCGATCTCGTCCTGTCCGGCGCCGATGCCCGGCAACGCGCCGCGCTGCCGGATCTGGAGGCGCGCCTCGATCGCGGGGCGCTCTTGCGCGGCGCGCTGCGGCCCGAGCGTATCCGCCTGGCCGGGGCGCGGATCCGGCTGCGACGCACGGCGGACGGAACCGTGGACGTGGCCTTCGGCGGTGCCGGCACGCCGGAGATGGCCGAGGCCCGCGGGCTCGAACAGACCGTCCGCGCGGTGGAGCAGCTTTTCGACGGCGATTACCTGCGTCGCCTCGAGGTGGTCGAGGGCACCGGCCTGGCGATCACCTTCGACGACGCCCTTACCGGCCGCGTCTGGGAGGTGGCGGACGGCCGTCTGACGCTGGAAAACGGCCCCGAGATCCTGTCGGCCGACCTGGGCTTCCGCGTCGACCGGCCGGGCGCGGAGGACACGGTCGCGCTGCTGGCGATGGATCACGCCAAGGGCACGCCGGGACTGAACCTGCGGGTCCGGTTCAACGACGTGCCGGCGCGGGATATCGCGGTGCAGTCGGTCGCGCTCTCCTGGCTCGACGTGCTCGACGCGCCGATCTCGGGCGCCCTGGCGATGGAGGTGACCGAGACCGGGCAGTTCGAGGCGCTGAACGGGACGCTTGAAATCGGCGCCGGGGCGCTCGACGTGATCGCAGGGCAGGCGCCGACGGCGTTCCGCCGCGCGAAGACCTACTTCACCTATGACGACGCGGCCTCGCGGCTGACCTTCGACCAGGTCGTGGTGGAAAGCGACGCCGGCACCGTGGAAGCCAGCGGGCACGCCTATCTGCGCGGGCGGGACGGGCGCATGGCCGAGACGCTGCTCGGGCAGCTGCGGTTCACGACGGTGGAGCTCAATCCCCGGGGCATCTTCGAGGCGCCCGCCGTGTTCACGGGCGGCGCGATCGACATGCGGGTCCGGCTCGATCCGTTCCGGGTCGACCTGGGCCAGCTGGTCCTGACCGAGACCGAGCGACGCTACCGCGCCCATGGCAGCATCGCGGCGACCCCAGACGGCTGGGAAAGCCGGCTCGACTTCTCGATCCCGGCGCTGGACCGCGACCGGATGCTGGCGCTCTGGCCGGTGGCGTTCAAGCCGGGAACCCGCCGCTGGATGAGCGAGAATATCCGGGCCGCAGAGCTTCGCAACATCACCGGCGCCTTCCGCAGGACCGGCACGGCGCCGGCGCGGTTTTCGCTGAACTACGATTTCCAGGGCCTCGACGGGCGCTTCATGCGGACGATGCCGCCGCTGGAGCAGGGCAACGGCTTCGGGGTGCTGACCCACGAGTCGCTGGACATGAAGCTCTACTCCGGCACGGTGACGCCGTCCCGGGGCGGCCCCATCGCGCTGGACGGGAGCGTGTTCTCGGTCCCCGACATCACCGTTCGCGACGCGCCCGCGGAGATCCGGCTGCAGGCGGCCGGCAACCTGCGCGCGGCGCTGGAAATCCTCGACTCGGAACCGTTCCGTTTCCTGACCAAGGCCAGGCTGCCGACGGATTTCGCCACCGGGCAGGCCGAGGTCGCGGTCGAGATCGGCCTGCCGCTCAAGGATGACCTGAAACCCGATGACGTGCGCTACGGCGCCGAGGGCACGGTGACGGGGGTCGCGGCGGCGGGCCTGATGGGGGATCGCGTGTTGCGCGCGCCCCGGCTCCGGCTGCGGACCGATGCCGACGGCCTGACGGTCTCGGGGGCCGGATCGCTCGGCGCCGTGCCGGTGGAGGGGGCCTGGATCAAGGCGTTCGGCCCCGAGCACCGCGGCCGGAGCCGCGTCGAGGCGACGGTCGAGCTGTCGCAGGCCTTCGTCGAGGAGTTCGGCATCGGCCTGCCCGAGGGCGCCGTCGGCGGCACCGGGCTGGGCACCGTCGAGGTCGCGCTGCGCCCCGACGCGCCGCCAAGCTTCCGGCTGGTCTCGGATCTCAACCGCTTGCGGCTCTCGCTGCCGGCGCTGGGCTGGGGCAAGGGGGCCGCCACCACCGGCCGGCTGGAGGTTGCCGGCACCCTCGGCCAGCCGGCCGCGATCGACACGCTCGAGATCGAGGCCGCCGGTCTCTCGGCGCGCGGCGCGGTCGCGCTCGCCCCGGATGGCGGGCTCGATGCCGCGCGGTTCGACCGGGTCCGGATCGGCGGATGGTTCGACGGGCCGGTGGTGCTGCGCGGGCGCGGCGCCGGCGTGCCGGCGGCGCTGTCCGTCGAGGGCGGCACGCTGGACATGCGCCGCGCCCGCTTCGGGCCGGGCGGCGGTGCGGGCGGGCCGATCTCGGTCTCGCTGGACCGGCTGGTGGTGACCGACGGGATCGCGCTGACCGGGGTGCGCGGCGCGCTGGAAACCGGCGGCGCGCTGAACGGGCGGCTCGCGGGCCAGGTGAACGGGGCCGCGCCGGTCACCGCCACGCTCGCCCCGATACGCGACCGCGCCGGGACGGGCATCCGGATCACCGGCGCGGATGCCGGCGCGATCCTGCGCGCGGCCGGCATATTCCCGGGCGCGGCCGGGGGCAGCTTTGCCCTGAGGCTGGTGCCCACGGGGACGCCGCGCAGCTATGACGGCACGCTCCAGATCCGCGACACGCGGGTGCGCGACGCGCCGACGCTGGCCGAACTGATCTCGGCGGTCAGCGTCGTCGGCCTGCTCGAGCAGCTGTCGGGCGAGGGGCTGTATTTCAGCGATGTGGACGCCCAACTCAGCTTGACGCCCGGGGCCGTCACGGTCAGGAAAGGCAGCGCCATCGGGCCCTCGATCGGGCTGTCGATGGAAGGGGTCTACGACACGACGCAGGAGCGACTGGCGATGCAGGGGGTCTTCACGCCCGTCTACATGCTGAACGGCATGCTCGAGCAGACCCGCCTTTTCGGCGGGATCTTCGGGCGCGACCGCGGCGAGGGCGTTTTCGGCTTCAATTACGAGTTGCGCGGCCCGACCGATGCCCCGGAGGTGACGGTCAACCCGCTCTCTGGGCTTGCCCCGGGCTTTCTGCGCGAGCTGTTCCGCCGCCCGCCGCCGACGGTGGCCGGGCAATGAAACTGTCGGAGTTCGATTTCGACCTGCCGGAAGAGCTGATCGCGACCCGGCCGGCGCGCCCGCGCAGCGCCGCGCGGCTGCTCGTGGCCGAGGGTGACGCGATCCGCGACCTGCATGTCCGCGACCTGCCGCGCCTGCTGGGGCCGGACGACCGGCTGATCCTGAACGACACCAAGGTGATCCCGGCGCGGCTCTCGGGGACGCGCCGGCGCATTGGGGCGACCGGCGCGACGGAGGCCCGGATCGAGGTCACGCTGCTGGAGCCACGGCCGGGGGGCGGGTGGCAGGCGATGCTCAAGCCGCTGAAAAAGGTCCGCGAAGGCGAGGTGATCCGGTTCTCGGAGGATCTCTCGGCCGAGGTCGTCGCCAAGGCGGATGGCACGGCCGACCTGGCCTTCAACCTGGAAGGCACGGATTTCGACACCGCGCTGGCCGCGGCGGGGGCGATGCCGCTGCCGCCCTATATCGAGTCGCGCCGCAAGGCCGACGCCCGGGACCGCGAGGATTACCAGACCGTCTGGGCGCGGCGGTCGGGGGCGGTCGCCGCGCCGACGGCCTCGCTGCATTTCGATGCCCCGTTGCTGGCCGCGCTCGAGGCGCGCGGCGTGGGCTTCACCCATGTGACCCTGCATGTCGGGGCCGGAACCTTCCTGCCGGTGAAGGTCGACGACGTCACCCAGCACAGGATGCATGCCGAGTGGGGCGAAGTCACGGCCGAGGCCGCCGCCGAGATCAACGCCACCCGCGCCGCCGGCGGCCGGATCATCCCCGTCGGCACGACGGCGCTGCGCCTGATCGAGACTGCCGCGGCCGCGGACGGCATGATGCAGGCATGGCAGGGCGATACCGACATCTTCATCCGGCCCGGCTACCGGTTCCGCGTCGCGGACGCGCTGATGACCAATTTCCACCTGCCGAAATCGACGCTGATGATGCTCGTCTCGGCGCTGATGGGGGTCGACCGCATCCGCAGGATCTATGCCCACGCCATCGCGCAGGGTTACCGGTTCTTCAGCTACGGGGACAGTTCGCTCCTCTTGCCGGAGGGGCCCGCGCCCTCGGCAAAGTCGGCGCAAGAAAACTCCGCGCCGCTTTCCTGAACGATGCCCGGCGACGAGACCGAAAGAGGCAGGGACACCCGAAGCGCCCTCATCGGGTGACGGGCGCCGATCGGTCCAGCCCGGGTCCGCCGCCACGCCGTCATCTGGAAATGGCGTCGAATTCGGCAAGCCTGCACCAAAAACCGTCCTGGGCCGAACGGACCAGGCCGAGGGCTTGGTCGACTACGAAATCTCTCGGTCTGAAGTGCTGTTTCAGGTATCGTGACTGCTTGGTTGCGCGTGCGAAGCCGAACCGTCGCGCATCTATACGTAGTGTTCCAGACGCCAAATCCCGGAGTAGTGTTAAATGTTTGCCAGTCTCGAGAATCGTCACGCGTATGAATACCTTCAATTGGAGCAGGCATGGCTCTCTTGCGTAGAGTCGCCCGATCTTCCGTCTCTTGATCGCTTGTCTCAAAGGCTGGGCGCGGCCACGCTCGCGTTTGGCAGGTGCGAGTTGCACCATCGCGCTGCGGGCCGGTCCGAGCAAACGGGTCAGACCGATTTCGCCGCGGCGCACCTGGCGCGTGCAAAGGCGTTCCAGGAGGAGGGGTTAAAGCAGTTGAAGCTCGCTGCCGGTTTCGCAGCGGATGTTAAGGTTCAGTACGATAAAGTTCCCGCGCCGGACCCGGCAGATGCCACGCGGGTGGCAACGGCATTCTCCGACGAATTCATGGCGCTGATCGCGGATACGGATCTCAAGCCCTCGGATGTCGAGAAGATCGATACCGTGATGAAGGAAGCTCTGGAGACCGTCCTGTCGGGCAAGAACCCCGGGGAGGCGATCGAAGCCCGCATCAACCAACTCGAAGCGGAGCGCCGACGGGATGATCGGGGCGTGCGCGACAATATCCCGATGTGGAAACTCGTCCTCATTGCCGCGAAGCTTCTGATTGCGGTGGTCTATGTCGTGCGCTGCCTCTTGCAGGACAGGTGCACCCCGGCAGAGAAGGCCGCGTTCTATCTCGCGGCATTAATCTTCGGGATCTCGATAAAATTCTGCTGATCGGGTCTGGCAGGCAGGTGCGCTGACCAGACCTCGCGGTGCTCGACAGGGCCGGTCATGCCCACGCGGCAAATCGCCCGGCCCCGACCCGGGCGCATGCCGCTGGCCGGCCGGACCGGGAGGCTGCGACTCGCCTAGCCGTGGCCGAACGCCATCGCTTCTTCTCCTGCGGCGGCGCCGCGTTGCTGGTCCCCGGGATCAAACGCGACGCCTGAGCGTCGCTTCGGGGCGGTCGGGTTGCAATCCCGGTCTGCTAGCTGCGAGGAAGAGGCTGGAGGGACTGGATGCTCGAGGTTCTGAGATATTCCTGGGCGTTGCTGCTGGGCATGCTGCTGCTGATGGTCGGCAACGGCCTGCAGGGCACGCTGCTGGGCGTGCGCGGCGCCATCGAGGGATTCTCGGCGACCGAGATGTCCTTCATCATGTCGGCCTATTTCGTCGGTTTCCTCGGCGGCTCGCGCCTGACGCCCAAGCTGATCCGGCGGGTCGGTCATGTCCGGGTCTTCGCCGCGCTCGGCTCGCTGATCTCGGCGGTGCTGATCCTTTATGCCGCGGCGCCCGATCCCTGGGTCTGGACCGCGATGCGGGTTCTGATCGGCTTCTGTTTCTCGGGCGTCTACGTCACCGCGGAAAGCTGGCTCAACAACTCGGCCTCGAACGAGAACCGCGGCAAGGCGCTGTCGATCTACATGATCGTGCAGATGGCCGGCGTCGTGGCGGCGCAGGGCCTGATGAACCTGGCCGATCCCGCCGGCTGGCTGCTCTTCGTCATTCCCTCTGTGCTGGTCTCGGTCGCCTTCGCGCCGATCCTGCTGTCGGTCAGCCCGGCGCCGATCTTCGAATCGACCAAGCCGATGACCCTGCGCCAGCTCTTCGACGCCTCGCCGCTGGGCTTCGTCGGGGCGTTCCTGCTGGGCGGGGTCTTCGCCGCGCAGTTCGGCATGTCGGCCGTCTACGGCACGACCGCGGGGCTCAGCGTCGCGGAAATCTCGATCTTCGTCTCGTCGATCTTCGTCGGCGGCATGATCCTGCAATACCCGATCGGCTGGATCTCGGACCGCATGGACCGCCGCGTGCTCATCATGGCGCTGGCGGCCTTCGCGGCGGTGGCCACCGCGCTGCCGCTGCTGATCGCGCCGGGGTTTCCCGTCCTGGTGGGGCTGGCCTTCGTCATGGGCGGCGTGTCGAACCCGCTCTATTCGCTGCTGATCGCCTATACCAACGATTTCCTCGAACATGACGACATGGCCGCCGCGTCCGGCGGGCTGATCTTCCTCAACGGGGTGGGGGCCACGGCGGGGCCGCTCATCATCGGCTGGCTGATGGATCTTGTCGGGCCGAACGGCTTCTTCGGGTTCGTCTCGGTGCTGTTCTTCGCCACCGCGGGCTACGCGGCCTACCGGATGACGCAGCGCCCGACGCCGAGCGCCGCGGATACGGTCGCCTATGCGCCGGTCGTGCCGACAGCCTCGCCGGTGGCGGTCGAGCTGGCGCAAGAATACGCCTTCGAGCAGGCGCTCGAGGACGAAGAGGCCACCGAGCCGCATGTGGATAACAAATCGGAAGCCCCGTGACTCCCAAGGGTTGTCATGTGGGCGAATCTTTGTAACGGTTTTGTGGCCCGGGGGGCAAAGCAGGGAGCGAGGAGGAAACCCGATGCTGACGCCCGATGATGTGCTCGACTTCTGGTTCGGAGAACTGGAACCGAAACAGTGGTACGAGGTGGACCCGGCGCTCGACGCCAGGATCCGTGATCGGTTCGAAGCGGGCTGGCGCGATGCCCTCGCTGGACGATACGACGACTGGTTGAACGGACCCAGGAGCGCCTTGGCGCTGATCGTCCTGCTCGACCAGTTTCCGCGCAACATGTTCCGCGGCAGCGCCGAGTCCTTCGCATCCGACCGCAAGGCACTCGGCCTGGCGAAGCGGGCGATCGACCGCGGCTGGGACAGGCGGGTGCCCGAACCGGACCGGCAGTTCTTCTACCTGCCGCTGATGCATTCCGAATGCCTGTGCGACCAGGATCGCAGCGTGCGGCTGATCCTCACCCGGATGCCGGAGTCCGGCAGCGACAACCTGCTGCATGCCCGCGCGCATCGCGAGGTGATCCGGCGCTTCGGGCGTTTCCCCTACCGCAACGACGCGCTTGCGCGCGAGACGACGCGCCCCGAGGCCGACTATATCGCGGCCGGTGGCTACGGCGCCACGGTGCGCGAGATTCAGCAGGATTGCGGAACCCGGAACGCCGTGCCGGCCTGATCGGGCCGCCGACCGTTCCCGGGCCTTCCCTTGCAGCCGGCGCATGGCGGGACTTCGCGCCGTGCCGGTCCCCGCGCGCCGGATCCGTTGCGGTGCGGGCGCGGATAGTTTAATATCAAACAAAATTTCTTCCGGAGGAGTCCGATGGCTGCCAATTCATTCGACATGATCGTGATCGGTGCAGGCCCGGGGGGCTACGTCGCCGCCATTCGCGGGGCGCAGCTGGGCCTGAAGGTCGCGATCGTGGAACGCGAGCACATGGGGGGCATCTGCCTGAACTGGGGCTGCATCCCGACCAAGGCGATGCTGCGGTCGGCAGAGGTGTTCCACCTGATGCATCGCGCCCAGGAATTCGGCCTCAAGGCCGATGGGTTAAGCTACGATCTTGATGCGGTCGTCAAGCGGTCGCGCGGGATCGCCAAGCAGCTGAACTCCGGCGTCGGTCACCTGATGAAGAAGAACAAGGTCACCGTGATGATGGGCGAGGCCACGCTGCCCGCCAAGGGCAAGGTCAGCGTCAAGACCGACAAGGGCACCGAGGAACTGACCGCGAAATCCATCGTCCTCGCCACCGGGGCCCGCGCGCGCGAGCTGCCGGGGCTCGAGGGCGACGGTGAACGGGTCTGGACCTACAAGAACGCCCTGACGCCGCCGCACATGCCCAAGAAGCTGCTTGTCATCGGATCCGGCGCGATCGGCATCGAGTTCGCGAGCTTCTACAACACGCTCGGGGCCGACACCACGGTCGTCGAGGTCATGGATCGCATCCTGCCGGTCGAGGATGCCGAGATCAGCGGCTTCGCCAAGAAAGCCTTTACCAAGCAGGGGATGACCATTCTCGAGAAGTCGTCGGTCAAGCAGCTCGACCGCGCCAAGGACAAGGTCACCGCCCATATCGAGACCGGCGGCAAGACCGAGAAGCACGCGTTCGACACGGTGATCTCCGCCGTCGGCATCGTCGGCAATGTCGAGGGGCTTGGGCTCGAGGACCTGGGCGTCAAGGTCGAGCGCAGCCACGTCGTCACCGATCCGCATTGCCGCACCGGGGTGGACGGGCTCTACGCCATCGGCGACGTGGCCGGTGCGCCCTGGCTGGCGCACAAGGCCAGCCACGAGGGCGTGATGGTCGCGGAGCTGATCGCCGGTGGCGACCCGCACCCGGTCGATCCCAACAGCATCGCCGGCTGCACCTATTGCCACCCGCAGGTCGCCAGCGTCGGCCTGACCGAGGCCCAGGCCAAGGAAAAGGGCCTGAAGATCAAGGTCGGCCGCTTCCCCTTCATCGGCAACGGCAAGGCGCTGGCGCTGGGCGAACCGGAAGGCATGGTCAAGACGATCTTCGAAGAGAAGACGGGTGAGCTTCTGGGCGCGCATATGGTCGGCGCCGAGGTGACCGAGCTGATCCAGGGCTACGTGGTCGGCCGCACGCTGGAGACCACCGAGGCCGAGCTGATGGAGACGGTCTTCCCGCACCCGACGCTGAGCGAGATGATGCACGAGTCGGTGCTCGACGCCTTCGATCGGGTCATCCACATCTGACCCGCGCCGCCGCGGCAGGAAAAAGGCCCGCGTCCTGTCGGCGCGGGCCTTTCGCGTCTCGTGCGGGCGATCAGCGCTCCAGCGGGCCGCCGGCGCCGGTCCAGTCCCCCAGCCCGCCGATATTGTGGACCTCGGCGAAGCCGAAACCTTCCAGCATCTGCTTGGCCAGCCCGGACCGCGCCCCGGAGGCGCAGTAGACGGCCACGGGATGCCCGGCCGAGAGGGCGGGGTGGAACTCGGGGTGGCGCGGGTCGGCCTGCGATTGCAGCAGCATGAGCGGGATATGCACGGCCCCCGCGGCCTTGCCGGTCCGGGCCAGTTCGTCATGGCCGCGCACGTCGATCAGCGTCAGCCGATCCTCGGTGGCGCGGGCCACGGCATCTCGGGGCGACAGCCCGGCAGTGGTCTTGCGGGCGTTCAGAAGGGAAAACATGGGCTTACTCCTCGGGTGAGCGCGTGGATGGCGCGTCGCGCGCCCTTTGGCCGCTAATATATATCAACATCAGAATATATCAAGGCCCGCCCAGGTGCCTGGGCCACGCGGAAGTTCGTGCTATGTTCTCAAATTCGGGTTGGAGACTCGGGCGCGTTCCCCTATGTCTTAACCCATTGACCGGAGGGTCCGATGGCCGAGCTCAAGCAGATCGAAGTGCGGGGTGCCCGCGAGCACAATCTCAAGGACGTGGATGTCGACATCCCGCGCGACAAGCTGGTGGTGATAACCGGGCTCAGCGGGTCCGGGAAATCCTCGCTCGCCTTCGACACGATCTATGCCGAGGGACAGCGCCGCTATGTCGAAAGCCTCAGCGCCTATGCTCGCCAGTTCCTCGACATGATGGAGAAGCCGGACGTGGATCATATCGCGGGGCTCAGCCCGGCGATCTCCATCGAGCAGAAGACGACCTCGAAGAACCCGCGCTCCACCGTCGGCACGGTGACCGAGATCTACGATTACCTGCGGCTCCTCTTCGCACGGGTCGGCACGCCCTATTCGCCCGCGACCGGCCTGCCGATCGAGGCACAGCAGGTCCAGGACATGGTTGACCGCGTCATGACGATGGAGGAGGGCACGCGCGCCTACCTGCTGGCGCCCATCGTGCGCGACCGCAAGGGCGAATACCGCAAGGAATTCCTGGAGCTGCGAAAGCAGGGCTTCCAGCGTGTGAAGGTCGACGGCGCGTTCCACGAACTCGACGATCCGCCGACGCTCGACAAGAAGTTCCGCCACGACATCGACGTGGTGGTGGATCGCATCGTGGTGCGCGAGGGGATGGAGACGCGGCTCGCCGACAGTTTCCGCACCGCGCTCGACCTGGCATCCGGCATCGCGGTGCTGGAGACCGCCCCGCGCGAGGGCGATCCGGAACGCATCACCTTCTCGGAAAACTTCGCCTGCCCGGTCTCGGGCTTCACCATTCCCGAGATCGAGCCGCGGCTCTTTTCCTTCAACGCGCCGTTCGGCGCCTGCCCGTCCTGCGACGGGCTCGGGGTGGAGCTGTTCTTCGACCCGAAGCTCGTCGTGCCGGACGAGCGGCTGACGCTCTATGACGGGGCGCTCGCGCCCTGGCGCAAGGGCAAGTCGCCCTATTTCCTGCAGACGATCGAGGCCATCGCGGCGCATTACGGCTTCGCGCCGCACACCGCCTGGCGCGACCTGCCGGATCACGTTCGGCAGGTGATGCTCTACGGGTCCGGCGAGGAGGAGATCAAGTTCCGCTACGATGAGGGCGGCCGGGTCTACCAGGTGACCCGTGCCTTCGAGGGCGTGATCCCCAACATGCAGCGCCGCTGGCGCGAGACCGACAGTGCCTGGGTGCGCGAGGAGTTCGAACGCTACCAGAACAACCGCCCCTGCGGCGCCTGCGGCGGCTACCGGCTGAAGCCCGAGGCGCTGGCGGTGAAGATCGCGGGGCTGCATGTGGGCGAGGTGGTCGAGAAATCCATCAAGCAGGCCTGGGCCTGGTGCGAAACCGTGCCCCGGCACCTGACCGACCAGAAGAACGAGATCGCCCGCGCGATCCTCAAGGAAATCCGCGAACGGCTTGGATTCCTGAACAATGTCGGCCTCGAATACCTGACGCTCAGCCGCAATGCCGGCACGCTCTCGGGCGGCGAGAGCCAGCGCATCCGGCTGGCCAGCCAGATCGGCTCGGGGCTGACGGGGGTGCTCTACGTGCTGGACGAGCCCTCGATCGGGCTGCACCAGCGCGACAACGACCGCCTGCTGACGACGCTCAAGAACCTGCGCGACCAGGGCAACACGGTGATCGTCGTCGAGCATGACGAAGAGGCGATCCGCGAGGCCGACCACGTGCTGGATATCGGACCGGGCGCGGGCGTGCATGGCGGGCATATCGTCGCCCAGGGCACGCCCGAGGATATCGCCGCCGACCCGGCCTCGATCACCGGCCAGTACCTGACCGGCACGCGGGAAATCGCGGTTCCCGATACCCGACGCGCCGGAAATGATCGCGCGGTGACCGTCGAAAAGGCCAGTGGCAACAACCTGCAGGACGTCACGGTCGAATTCCCGCTGGGCCGCTTCGTCTGCGTCACCGGCGTCTCGGGCGGTGGGAAATCGACCCTGACGATCGAGACCCTGTTCAAGACCGCCTCGATGCGGCTGAACGGCGCCCGGCAGACGCCGGCCCCCTGCGAGACGATCCGCGGGCTGGAGCATCTCGACAAGGTCATCGATATCGACCAGCGCCCTATCGGGCGGACTCCGCGTTCGAATCCAGCGACTTACACCGGGGCCTTCACGCCGATCCGCGACTGGTTCGCGGGCCTGCCCGAGGCCAAGGCGCGCGGCTACAAGCCGGGGCGCTTCAGTTTCAACGTCAAGGGCGGGCGCTGCGAGGCCTGCCAGGGCGACGGGGTCATCAAGATCGAGATGCACTTCCTCCCCGACGTCTATGTCACCTGCGAGAGCTGCAACGGCGCGCGGTACAACCGCGAGACGCTGGAAGTGACCTTCAAGGGCAAGTCCATCGCCGACGTGCTCGAGATGACCGTCGAAGAGGCGCAGGATTTCTTCAAGGCGGTGCCGTCGATCCGCGAGAAGATGGATGCGCTGATGCGGGTGGGGCTCGGCTACATCAAGGTGGGCCAGCAGGCCACGACTCTCTCGGGCGGCGAGGCGCAGCGGGTGAAGCTGTCCAAGGAGCTGGCGAAGCGGTCAACGGGGCGGACGCTCTACATCCTCGACGAGCCCACCACGGGCCTGCATTTCGAGGACGTGAAGAAACTCCTGGAAGTGCTTCACGAGCTTGTTGAATCCGGCAACACCGTCATCGTCATCGAGCATAATCTCGACGTGATCAAGACCGCCGACTGGATCATCGACATCGGGCCCGAGGGCGGCGATGGCGGCGGCGAGATCGTCGCCGAGGGCACGCCCGAAGAGGTGGCCGCGGTCGCCCGCAGCCACACCGGTCGTTATCTCAAGGACATCCTAGCCGCGCGGCGCGTGGCGGCGGAATGACCGGTGCGGCCCGGCGGTGGCCCGCCGGGCCGGGCGCGGCGGTTCAGCCCTTGCAGGTCCTGATCCCGAAGATGGAATAGAGCGGGCAGCTCGACATCAGGCCCGTGGCAAGCGGGACGATCCCGATCAGGTAAAGCCAGCGATAGCTGGCCTCGGCGTTCAGGAAGAAGCCCGCGAGCAGGGCGAGCCCGACGAGAATGCGCAGGGCGCGGTCGATGGTGCCGACGTTTTTCTGGAACATGCTGTCCTCCGAATCGATGGGCCCGGCCATCCGGGCTTATGCGACGACAGTGCCAGAAAACGCCCCGCCGGTCTGTGACTCCGGTCACCGTTCGGGGGCGAGACCGGCGAGGGCGACCAGCGCGCCGCGATCGGTCAGGGTGACCGCCCCGCGGTCGCGCTTGAGCCAGCCACGCTTCTCGAAGCTTTCCAGGCGGCGAGAGACAACCTCGCGGGCGGTGCCCACGCGCGCGGCCATGTCCTGGTGGGTGGCCGTGATGCGCCCGGCCGCGTCCGCCCGGTCCAGCAGCGCCGCGGCAAGCCGGGCCTCGACCTTCTGGAAGGCCACGCGTTCGAGAAGGTGCATCATCCCCTGGACCCGCTGCGCGAAGGCGCCGAAGACGAAGCTGCGGAAGGCCGCGCTGTCGGCGGTCAGGGCCAGAAAGGCGTCGCGCGGGATCAGGACCAGTTCGCTGTCCTCGGTGGCGAGAGCCTCGCCGCTATAGGCCTCGCCGCCCAGGAGACCCAGCGTGGACTGCACGCAGGACTGGCCCGGCGCTACGGCGTAGAGCAGGATCTCGCGCCCGCCCGGCCCCGTGAGGTAGACCTCCACCCGTCCCGAGAGCATGACCACGAAGCCCTGGACCGTGTCGCCTGGCTGGAAGAGCACCGTGCCCCGCGGCACGCACTGCGGGGCGAGCCGCTCCAGCCGCGCCAGCGTCCCCGGTTCGAACCCGTCCAGCCCCGTGGCGCGCGCCGTCCAGCCCAAGGTCTCAGCCGCCCCGCTTCTCGAGCCGCGGCAGCAGCGCCGAGAAATCGCGGCCCTTGCCGTCCTCCTCCTCGACGAAGGTGGCGTAAAGATCCAGCGCGCAGGTGCCCATGGGGGTCTCGGCCCCGGCCTCGGCGGCGGCCTGGGCGGCGAGCCGCAGATCCTTCAGCATCAGCTCGGCGGCGAAGCCGGGGGTGTAGGCGTTGTCGGCCGGCGATTTCGGCCCGACGCCCGGGGCGGGGCAATAGGTGGTCATCGACCAGCTCTGCCCCGACGAGGTGGAGACCACGTCATACATCGCCTGCCGGTCGAGCCCCAGGCGGTCGGCCAGGGCGAAGGCCTCGCAGGTCACGGCCATCGTCGCGCCCAGGATCATGTTGTTGCAGATCTTGGCCGCCTGGCCGTTGCCCGAGGGGCCGCAATAGACGGCCTTCTGGCCCATGATCTCGAAAAGCGGCTTCGCCGTGCCGAAGCCGGTCTCGTCGCCGCCCACCATGAAGGTGAGCGTCCCCGCCTCGGCGCCGCCGACCCCGCCCGAGACCGGCGCGTCCAGCGCCGAGAGCCCGGCCGCCTGGGCCTGGTCGGCCACCGCGCGGGCGCTGGCCACGTCGACGGTGGAACAGTCGAGGAACACCGCGCCCTCTTGCATGGCCGGGATGATCTCCGCGGCCACGCGGCGCAGGATGTCGCCGTTGGGCAGCATGGTCACGACCACCGCGCGCCCGGCGGCGGCCGCGGCCGCGCTGGCGGCCTGCGCGACGCCTTCGGGGCAGGGTGCGGCCAGGTCGAAGCCCGTCACCTCGTGGCCGGCCGCGGCCAGGTTCCGCGCCATCGGCGCGCCCATGTTGCCCAATCCGATGAACCCGATCTTCATGACAGCTCCTCCTCCAGTTTCAGGCCCGCCGCACCGAGCGGCGAGAGCATGTGCGCGACCTCGGCCTCGGTCACCTCGGCGGGGCCGGCGTGGCGCCATTTCGGCGTCTTGTCCTTGTCGATGATCAGCGCGCGGATGCCCTCGAGGAAATCCGCCTCTTCCATGCTGCGATAGGTAAAGCGGTACTCCAGCGTCAGCGCGTCGCGGATGCCCGCGCCGCCGCGCAGCCGCCGGACCATCTCGATGGCGCAGGCCATCGAGAGCGGCGCGTTCCGCCCGAGCGCCTTGCGCGTCTCGGCCGCGAAATCGCCGCCATCGGCCGCGAGGGCCGCGTCGATATCGGCCAGCGTGCCGTTGAACAGCAGGTCGATCTCCACCTGGCGCGCGGCCAGGATCGCGGCCGGCGCGGTGCGGGCATGCCGGGCGACGGCGCCGGCATCGCCGGTCTCCACCAGCTCGGCCGTCAGCGCCGCCCAGCCCGGCTCGGGCACGAAGTGATCGGCGAACCCCGCGAGGATCGCGTCGGCCGGGCCCATCCGCGCCCCGGTCGCGCCGAGATACTCGCCAAGCCGCCCGGGCGCCCGCGCCAGCAGGTAGGAGCCGCCGACATCCGGCACCAGGCCGATCCCGCATTCCGGCATCGCGATCCTGGAGCTTTCGCCCACGACCCGGTGCGATCCGTGGCAGCCGACGCCGACGCCGCCGCCCATGGTGAACCCCTGCATCAGGCTGACGACCGGTTTCGGGAATTCCGCCATCTTGGCGTTCATCCGGTACTCGTCGCGCCAGAACCGGCGCCCGTAATCGTAATCGCCGCGCGTGCCGGTGTCGTACATCTCCTGGATGTCGCCGCCCGCGCAGAACGCCTTTTCGCCCACGGCGTCGATCAGCACCAGCGCGACCGAGTCGTCGCCGGCCCAGGCGTCCAGCGCCTTTTCGACCTCGAGGCACATGGCATAGGAGAGCGCGTTGAGCGCCTTGGGCCTGTTCAGCGTGATCCGGCCGGCCCGGCCCTCCTTGCGGATGTGGATGTCGGACATCAGCCGCGGGCCTCCAGCATCTGCCGCGACACGATCAGGCGCATGATCTCGTTGGTGCCCTCGAGGATCTGGTGCACCCGCAGGTCGCGCACGATTTTCTCGATCCCGTAATCGGCCAGGTAGCCATAGCCGCCATGCATTTGCAGGCAGTCATTGGCGACCTCGAAGGCGCGGTCGGTGACGTAGAGCTTGGCCATGGCGCAGAATTTCGTGGCATCCGGCGCGCCCCGGTCGAGCTTCCAGGCCGCCTGGCGCAGGAAGGTGCGGGCGGACTGGAGCTTCACCTCCATGTCGGCCAGCCGGAACTGCAGGGCCTGGAACTGGTCGAGCGGCTGGCCGAAGGCCTTGCGCTCCCCCATGTAGCCCAGCGCCGCGTCGAGCGCGGCCTGTGCCCCGCCGAGCGCGCAGGCCGCGATGTTGAGCCGCCCGCCGTCGAGCCCGGCCATGGCATAGGAAAAGCCGCGCCCTTCCTCGCCGAGCAGGTTCTCCGCCGGCACGGCGCAGTCGTCGAACTGGACCTGCCGCGTCGGCTGCGACCGCCAGCCCATCTTGTCCTCGAGCCCCCCGAAGGACAGCCCCTCGGTCCCGTCCGGCACGATGATCGCCGAGATGCCGCGCGGCCCGGCCGTGCCCGTGCGGGCCATGACGATATAGGCGTCCGAGTAGCCGCCGCCGGAGATGAAAGCCTTGGTTCCGGTCAGGCTGTAGCCGGCGTTGGTCCGCTCGGCCCTGGTCTTCAGCGCCGCCGCGTCGGAGCCCGAGCCGGGTTCCGTCAGGCAGTAGCTGAAGACGGTCTCCATCCCGATCGCGGGGCCGAGCCAGCGATCGCGCACCGCGTCCGAACCGAACTTGTCCAGCATCGCCGCGCACATGTTGTGGATCGAGAGAAACGCCGCGACGGAGGGGCAGGCCATCGAGAGCGCCTCGAAGATCAGCGTCGCGTCCAGCCGCGAGAGCCCCGATCCGCCCGAGTCCTCGCGCACATAGATGCCGCCAAGCCCAAGCGCGGCCAGTTTCGGCCAGAGATCCTTCGGGATGGTGCCGGCCTTTTCCCAGTCGGCGGCATGCGGCGCGATCTCGGCCTGGCCGAAGGCGTGGGCCATGTCGAAGATCGCGGTCTGTTCCTCGGTCGCTGCGAAATCCATCACATTCCTCCACGGGGCGGGAATTGAACGCCCGTTTAATAACCGATTGTTGCAGGAGTTTTGCAACCCCCCGCCGCCCCCGGATCAGAGATCGGCGGAAAACTCCTCGGCCAGGGCCCGCATCACCGCGTGATAGGCCGCGGCGTCGTCGGCGCCGCCGTCGCGGGCCGCCGCGAAGACGCGGCGCTGCCGCCTGGCGCTGGTGCCCGCGGCCAGGATGTCGCGGGCGGCCTCGACCTCGGCCAGGCAGCCGAGCGCCTCGGCGTCTTCCTCCACCAGCGCGATCAGCTCCTCGACCAGCACCGAGAAGGGCACCACGGCGCCGCGGCCGAAATCGATCAGGCCTTCCTCGGTGCCGTAGCGCTGCGCGCGCCAGCGGTTCTCGCCCACGAGAAAGGTGTCGTAGATCCGCCAGCGCTGGTTCGCGACCCGCAGCCGCCAGAGCATCCGCATGATGCATTGCGTCAGCGCCGCGATCGACAGCGTGTGCTCGAGCCGGGGCGAGACGTCGCAGATCCGGCTCTCCAGCGTCGGGAAGCGGGCCGAGGGGCGCATGTCCCACCAGATCTTGGTGGTGTCCTCGATGATCCCGGTGCCGACGATCGTCCCGGTCGAGCGCGCGTATTCCGAATGGCTGGCGAAGCGCGGCGGCAGCCCGGTGCGCGGCAGGTTGTCGAAGACCGTCAGGCGGTAGCTGGCAAGCCCGGTGTCTTGGCCCTGCCAGAAGGGCGACGAGGTCGAGAGCGCCAGCAGATGCGGCAAGAAATAGGTGAACTGGTTCATCAGGTCGATCCGCATCTCGTCGGATTCGACGCCCACATGCACATGCATCCCGCAGATCAGCATCCGCCGCGCCACCCCCGCGAGATCGCGGTCGAGCGCGTTGTAGCGGTCGCGGTCGGTGTGATGCTGGGTCTTCCAGTCGGCGGTCGGGTGGCAGGAGACCGCGAGCGGCGCCAGCCCGTGGCGCGCGGCGATCCGCGCGATCGTGGCGCGCAGCCGCTTCAGCTCGTCGCGGGCGCCGGGGATATCGCGGCAGACCCGCGTTCCGACCTCCACCTGGCATTGCAGGAACTCGGGGCTGACCTGGTCCTGCAGCTCCGCGCGGTATTCCTCGATCAGCCCCTCGGGTGCCTCGGCCAGGTCCATCGTCTCGGCGTCGACGAGGAGGTATTCCTCTTCGAGGCCCAGGGTGAAGCTTGGAATGATGCTCATCCGCCCGTCCCTCCGCTGCCGCCGGTCCATGAAAGCAGAGCCCCGGCCAGCCGACAAGAAAAAGGGCGCCGCGGCGGGCGCCCTCTCCAAGTGGTCCAAATATCCCCGCCGGAGGCACGGATCCCCCGGCCGGCGGCTTGCGTCAGTCCATCTGCTTGAAATGGAACTCGCCGCCCTCCTTGATGCCCGAGAACCAGCGCTCGGTCACGGTCTTGGTCCGGGTGTAGAAGCGGAAGGCGTCCGGGCCGTACTGGTTCAGGTCGCCGAAGGCCGATTTCTTCCACCCGCCGAAGGTGTGGTAGCTGAGCGGCACCGGGATCGGGAAGTTGATCCCGACCATGCCCACATTGACGCGGTGGGCGAAGTCGCGGGCGGTGTCGCCATCCGAGGTGAAGATCGCGGTGCCGTTGCCATAGGGGTTGTCCATGGTCAGCCGGAGCGCGTCCTCGTAGCTCTCGGCGCGCACCTGGCTCAGCACGGGGCCGAAGATCTCTTCCTTGTAGATGTCCATGTCCGGCGTGACCCGGTCGAAGAGCGAGGGTCCGATGAAGAAACCGGTCTCGTAGCCCTGCAGCCGGAAATCGCGCCCGTCCACGAGCAGTTCGGCGCCCTGGTCCACGCCGCTGTCGATGAGCCCGCGGATGCGCTCCTCGGCCTGCTTGGTGATGACGGGGCCGTAATCCACGTCCGCGCCGGCGGTGTAGGGGCCGACCTTCAGCTTCTCGATCCGCGGCACCAGCCGCTCGACCAGCGCGTCGGCGGTCTTCTCGCCGACCGGCACCGCGACCGAGATCGCCATGCAGCGTTCGCCCGCCGCGCCGTAGCCCGCGCCCACCAGCGCGTCGGCCGCCTTGTCGAGATCGGCGTCGGGCATGACGATCATGTGGTTCTTGGCGCCGCCGAAGCATTGCGCGCGCTTGCCGTTCGTGGCCGCGCGGCCGTAGATGTATTGCGCGATCGGTGTGGATCCGACGAAGCCCACGGCCTGGATCGTCTCGTTGTCGAGGATCGCGTCCACGGCTTCCTTGTCGCCGTTGACGACCTGCAGCACGCCCTTGGGCAGGCCGGCTTCCTCGATCAGCTCGACGAGCCGGAGTGCGGTCGACGGGCAGCGCTCCGACGGCTTCAGGATCATCGCGTTGCCGCAGGCCAGCGCCGGCGCCATCTTCCAGAGCGGGATCATCGCCGGGAAGTTGAACGGCGTGATGCCCGCGACCACGCCGAGCGGCTGGCGCATCGAGTAGAGATCGATGCCCGGCCCGCCGTCATCGGTGAACTCGCCCTTGAGCATGTGCGGCGCGCCCATGCAGACCTCGACCACCTCGAGCCCGCGCTGCACGTCGCCGCGCCCGTCGGGCAGGGTCTTGCCGTGCTCGCGGCTGACCAGTTCGGCCAGCTCGTCCATGTGGTCGTTGATGAGCTGGCCGAACTTCATCATCACCCGTGCGCGGCGCTGCGGATTGGTCGCGGCCCAGCCTTTCTGGGCCTCGGCGGCGACGGCCACGGCGGCGTCGAGCTCGGCCTTCGTGGCCAGCGGCACGCGGGCCTGGACCTCGCCGGTGGCCGGGTTGAACACGTCGGAGAACCGGCCCGACGCGCCCTTGACGCGTTTGCCGTCGATGTAATGCGTAAGTTCTTCCATGGCACTCTCCCTGGGACTGTGAGGCTGTCGCCACCCTAGTCTTGCGTTTTTGTTCCGAAAAGACGAAACACGCCAAAAGCGTTTTGCAAAAATGCAGGCATGCTATGGCGCGCGATCTGCGCTGGGACGATATCCGGGTCTTTCTCGCGGTGGCGCGGCGCGAGAGCCTTTCGGCGGCCGGCCGCGCGCTGCGGCTCGATCCCGCGACGGTGGGCCGGCGCGTCCAGCGGCTCGAGGAGGCGCTCGGCGCCCGGCTTTTCGTGAAATCGCCGCAGGGCTACGCGCTGTCGGAGGCCGGGCAGGGCTTCCTCGCCCATGCGGGGGCCGTGGAACAGGCGGTGACCGGCGCGCTGGAAGAGACACGCGGCGATCCGGACCTGCTGACCGGCTCGATCCGCATCGGCGCACCGGATGGCTGCGCGACCTTCCTGTTGCCGCAGGTCACCGCGGCGATCTGCGATGCGAACCCGGGGCTCGAGGTGCAGATCGTGGCGCTGCCGCGGGTCTTCAACCTCTCCAAGCGCGAGGCCGACATGGCGATCGGCGTGTCGCGCCCGACGGCGGGGCGGCTGACCGTGCAGAAGCTGACGGATTACCAGCTGCACCTGGTGGGCGCGCGGTCCTATCTCGACGCGCATCCCCCGATCCGCCGGCGCGCGGACCTCGAGGGGCACCGGCTCGTCGGCTATATTCCCGACATGATCTACGACACGGAACTGGACTACCTGGCCGAGACCGGCGCCGAGCGGGTGGCGCTGGCCTCCAACAGCGTGACGGTGCAGCTGAACTGGGTGCGCCAGGGGGCCGGCCTGGCCGTCGTCCACGATTTCGCGATGGCCGGGCAGGGCGATCTCTGCAAGGTGCTGCCGGGCGAGATCGCGCTCACCCGCAGCTTCTACCTGATCCGCCATGCCGACGATCGCCGGGTCGAACGCCTCAACCGCTTCGCCGATCAGCTGGCGGCGGGGCTCCGCGCCGAGGTGGCCCGGCGCGAACGGCTGACTTGACAGGTCGTCGGGGTCTGGGCGACGCTTCGCCGATAACATGACAAGAACGGGAGGCGCAGATGCTGGTCCGGCAGATCCTGAAGGCGAAAGGGAGCGGCGAGATCGCCACCATCGCGCCGGGGGCGACGGTGAAGGAGGCGGCCGAGATGCTCTCGGTCAAGCGTATCGGCGCGGTGATCGTGTCCGAGGACGGGGCGGTGCCGCTGGGGATCCTCTCCGAACGCGACATCGTGCGCGAGCTCGGGGCCCGGGGGCCGTCCTGCATGAGCGAGATGGTGCGCGAGATGATGACGGCCGAGCTGGTCGGCTGCACGCTCGACGAGGGATCGGACCAGGTGATGGCCCGCATGACCGAGGGCCGCTTCCGCCACATGCCGGTCATGGCGGATGGCCAGATGGTCGGGCTGATCTCCATCGGGGACGTGGTCAAGGCGCGGCTTTCCGAGCTCAGCATGGAAAAAGAGGCGCTGCAGGGCATGATCATGGGCCACTGAGCGGCGGCGCGCCGGGTGCGCGCCACGCCTGTCTCTCGCGCCCCCCTCGCGGGGGACGCTCGGGGGCCTCCGGCGGGGATATTTCCGGAACGGTGAAGCACCGGGCGCATCCCCCCTTGCATTCGCGCGGGCAATATTGTTGCGTGCGCCCGTGACAGAGCAGCGGGGGGATCCCATGCGCACCGGACTCTATCCCGGAACCTTCGACCCGATGACGCTCGGGCATGTGGACATCATCCGGCGGGCCTGCACGCTGGTCGACCGGCTCGTGATCGGCGTCGCGATCAACCGCGACAAGGGCCCGCTCTTCGATCTTGAGGAGCGCGTGCGCATGATCGAGGAGGAATGCGCCCGGCTGACGCGGGTCAACGGCACCGAGATCATCGCCCATCCCTTCGAGAACCTGCTGATCGACTGCGCCCATGACGTCGGCGCCAGCATGATCATCCGCGGTCTGCGCGCGGTCTCGGATTTCGAGTACGAGTTCCAGATGGTGGGCATGAACCGCGCCCTCGACGACAGCGTCGAGACGGTCTTCCTGATGGCCGATGCCAAGAACCAGGCGATCGCCTCGCGGCTGGTGAAGGAAATCGCCCGGCTCGGCGGCGACGTATCGAAATTCGTGACGCCGACGGTGGACGCGGCGCTGCGGCAGAAGTTCGCGAAGGACTGATCGCGGGGCTTTCCCTCGGCGTCGCCCCGGCCTAGGTTTCAAGCGGACCAGGCAAGGAGTGGACATGGCCGATTACAAGGATCCCGAGAACACCGTCGTCATCGAGCTCAGGCACGGGCCGGTGGCGATCGAGCTGCTGCCCGACGTGGCGCCCAGGCATGTCGAACGCATGAAGGAACTGGCCCGTGCCGGCGCCTATGACGACGTGATCTTTCATCGCGTGATCGAGGGCTTCATGGCGCAGACCGGCGACGTGGCCCATGGCAATGCCGGGAAGGGCGCCGACCTGCACCGCGCGGGCACCGGTGGCTCGGATCTGCCGGATCTGCCGGCCGAGTTCTCGAAGCTGCCCCATGACCGCGGCACGCTGGGCGCGGCGCGCTCGGCCAATCCGAATTCCGCCAATTCCCAGTTCTTCATCAACTTCTCGGACAATCACTTCCTGAATGGCCAGTACACGGTCTATGGGCGGGTGATCTCCGGGATGGAGCATGTGGATGCCATCACCCGCGGCGAGCCGCCGCGCAATCCCGACCGCATGATCAGGGTCCGTGTCGCCGCGGATATCGCCGATGCGTAGGATCCTGGGCGCCCTGGCCGGGCTGGTCCTGATGGCGGGACCGGCGCTGGCCGACGACGAGAACACGCTGGTGATCACCGTCGCCGGCAGCACCGAGGGCACGGTCGAGATCGCGCTCTTGCCCGATGTGGCGCCGAACCATGTCGCGCAGATCAAGACGCTGGCCCGCGCGGGGCACTATGACGGCGTGGTGTTCCACCGCGTGATCGAGGGCTTCATGGCGCAGACCGGCGACGTCGCCTTCGGCAAGCGCGGCGGAGACACCGCGCGCGCGGGCATGGGCGGCTCGGAGCTGCCGGATCTCGCGGCGGAGTTCTCGCGGCTGCCCTTTGTCGAGGGCGTCGTCGGCATGGCGCGGTCGCAGGATCCGGACAGCGCCAATTCGCAGTTCTTCATCATGTTCGACCGCGCGCCCCACCTGAACGGGCAATACACCGTGGTGGGCCGCGTCACCGACGGCATGGAGGTCGTGCACGCGATCAGGAAGGGGCAGGGCCGCAACGGGGCCGTCAGCGATCCCGACTACATGGAAAGCGTCCGCGTGAAGGCGGACATGTAGCCACACGGGCGGACAACACCGCGTGAGGAGGGCTGTGCCGGGGCACGGCCCTCTGTCATTCTGGACGCGTCCATCGTCCGGGAGAGACCCATGCGCCTTGATCGCCTTGATCGCCTTGCCGCCGGCCTCGCCGCCGCCCTTGTCCTGGCCACTGCCGCGCCCGCCCAGGTCGCCTCGTGGGAGCGCGAATGGCCCAGGACGGATTTCGAGACCTCCGCCGTGCCCTTTTCCGAGATCGTCTCGGGCGGCCCACCGAAGGACGGTATTCCCGCGATCTGGGAGCCGTCCTTCATCCCGGTCGCCGAAGAGGATCGGCTGACCGGCCGCGAGCCGGTGATCACGCTGGAGATCGACGGCGCGGCACCGCGCGCCTATCCGATACGCTACCTCACCTGGCATGAGATCGTGAACGACAGGGTCGGCGGCACGCCGGTTGCCGTGACCTTCTGCCCGCTCTGCAATTCGGGCATCGTCTTCGACCGGCGGGTGGACGGGGCGCTGCGCACCTTCGGCGTTTCGGGCAAGCTGCGCCATTCCGACATGATCATGTATGACCGCGAGACCGAGAGCTGGTGGCAACAGGCGCTGGGCGAAGGCATCGTCGGGCATCATACCGGCGACGAACTCGCGCAGCTGCCGTCCTGGATGGAAAGCTGGCAGGCCTTCCGTGCCCGCAATCCCGAGGGCCTGGTCATGGACCAGCCGGACGCGCGCCGCCCCTATGGCGAAAACCCCTATGTCAGCTATGACAGCGGGCGGCCGTTTCTCTATTCCGGCGAGATGCCGCCCCATGACATCCCGCCCACGGCGCGGGTGGTGAAGGTGGGCGAACGCGCCTGGCCGCTGACACGGGTCCGCGCGGCGGCGCCGCTCAGCGAGGCCGGGGTGACGATCACCTGGGCCGCGGGCCAGGCCTCGGCGCTGGACACGCGCGACATCGGCGCGGGGCGCGAGGTCGGCAATATACGGGTCCGGGATGCCGCGGGCCGGGACGTGGCCCATGACGTGATGTTCGCCTTCGCCTTCCACGCCTTCCACCCGAACGGGCAGTGGATGCTGGGCGAGTAGGGCCGGGCGCCCGGCCCGGGCCCCGCTAGTCGCCCAGCGTCACCAGCGCGTGGCGCTTCTTGCCGGCCGACAGCTTGAGCGGCGCGGCGAGCCGCGCGGCGTCCACCATCTGCCCGGCGTCGGTCACCGGCGCGTCGTCGAGCCGCGCGCCGCCCTCGGCGATGAGCCGCTTGGCGTCCTTGCCGGATTTCGCCAGCCCCGAGCGCACGAAGAGCTGCACTACCGAGATGCCGTCGCCGATCTCGCCGGCCGAGAGCGCCAGCCTCGGCAGGTCGTCGCCCGCGCCGCCCTTCTCGAAGACCTCGCGCGCCGTCGCCTCGGCGGCGGCGGCGGCCTCGGCCCCGTGGGCGAGCGTCGTCACCTCGTTGGCCAGGCGGATCTTGGCCGCGTTGATCTCGGCCCCCGAGAGCGCGCCCAGCCGTGCGCATTCCTCGACCGGAAGCTCGGTGTAGAGTTTCAGGAACCGGCCGACATCGGCATCGGCGGTGTTGCGCCAGAACTGCCAGAACTCGTAAGGGCTGCGCATGTCGGCGTTCAGCCAGATCGCCCCGTCGGCGGTCTTGCCCATCTTCTTGCCGTCCGCGGTTGTCAGCAGCGGCGAGGTCAGCCCGAACACCTCGTGATCGGCCACGCGGCGGGTCAGGTCGATGCCGTTGACGATGTTGCCCCACTGATCCGACCCGCCCATCTGCAGCCGGCAGCCGTAGCGGCGGTAGAGCTCCAGGAAGTCATAGGCCTGGAGGATCATGTAGTTGAACTCGAGGAACGACAGCGACTGCTCGCGGTCGATGCGTGATTTCACGCTCTCGAAGGCGAGCATCCGGTTCACGCTGAAATGCCGGCCGATATCGCGCAGGAACTCGAGGTAGTTCAGCTCGTCCAGCCACTCCGCGTTGTCGAGCATCAGCGCGTCGGTCGCGCCGTGGCCGAAGGTGACGTAGCTGCGGAAAACCTCCTTGATACCGGCGATGTTGTCCGCGATCTGGGGGCCGGTCAGAAGCGGGCGCTCATCGGCGCGGAAGCTGGGATCGCCCACCTTGGTGGTGCCGCCGCCCATCAGCACGAGCGGCTTGTGACCGGTCTTTTGCAGCCAGCGCAGCATCATGATCTGGATCAGACTGCCCACATGCAGCGAGCGCGCCGTCGCGTCGAAGCCGATATAGGCCGGCACGATGCCCACCGCCATGGCCTCGTCGAGCCCCTGGAGATCGGTGCAGTCGGCCAGGAAGCCGCGCTCTTGCATGACATGCAGGAACTCGGATTTGGGGTGGTAGGTCATCGGCTTTCGGTCCATTCTCAGGGGTCTGGCGCCCCTGTCATATAGGGGGCGGGGACAAAGGAAAAGGCCATGAAGGACAGCGCGCCGGTCTGGGCCCTGGGCCTGATGTCCGGCACCTCGATGGACGGCGTCGACGCCGCGCTTCTGAAGACAGACGGCCACGCGATCCTGGCCTTCGGGGAGACCGGGTTTCGCCCCTATTCCGAGGAAGAACGCGCGACCATCGCCGCCGCGCAGGGGTGCTGGCCGGGCGATCCCGGCGTCGCCGCGGCGGAGGCGGTGGTGCGGCGCGTCCACGGCGAGATCGTCGCCGGAACGGACGGCGTCGAAATCGTTGGGTTTCACGGCCAGACCGTCGCCCATGATCCGCGCGGGCGCGGCACCCACCAGCTGGGTGACGGCGCGGGCCTGTCCGCGGACACCGGGCGCACCGTCGTCTGGGACTTTCGCAGCGCCGATGTCGCGCTCGGTGGCGAGGGCGCGCCGCTCGCGCCGTTTTTCCACCATGCCTGCGCCCGCTGGATCGGGGCCGCGGGGCCGATGGCCTTTCTGAACCTCGGCGGCGTGGGCAACCTGACCTGGGTCGACCCCGGCCTCGCGGCCCCCGAGGCGCCGGGCGCCTGCCTCGCCTTCGACACCGGGCCGGCCAATGCGCTGCTCGACGACCTCGTGCGGGCCCGCACCGGCGCGCCCTGCGACCGCGACGGGGCACTGGCTGCCGCGGGCCATGCCGACCCGACCGTGGCGCGCGAGATGCTCGCCCTGCCGTATTTCTCAAGACTGCCGCCCAAATCCTTGGACAGGAACGAATTTGCCACGCTTTCGGCGCGTGTCGGGACGCTGTCGCTTGAAGATGCCTGCGCGACGCTGGCAGCCTGCAGCGTGGCCGCCGTTGTGGCCGGCGCGGCGCATTTCCCGGCCCCGCCGGCGCAGATCGTCGTAGCCGGAGGCGGGCGCAAGAATGCACATATCATGCGTGGCTTACGGGACAATCTTGAGGTCGATGTCCTGCCCGCCGAGGAGGTCGGCCTCGATGGCGACATGCTCGAGGCACAGGCCTTCGCCTATCTTGCCGTCCGGGTGCTGCGCGGCTTGCCGACCAGCGGCCCCTCGACCACCGGCGTCGCCGCGGCGGTGGGCGGCGGTCAGGTCAGCCGGCCCTAATCCGCGCCGGGGATGTCGAATCCCGGCGGCGCAAGCTCGAAGCCCTCGAAGCGGAAGCCGGGCGAGACGGTGCAGCCCACCAGCGTCCAGTCGCCGGTCGTCGCCGCCGCCTGCCAGTGGCCGGCCGGCACGACCCATTGCGGCCGCGCCCCGCGGGCGAGATCGGGGCCGAGCACATGCGCCGTGGCCGGGCCCGCGGTATCGGCCGCCATCGACAGGATCAGGGGCGCGCCGGCGTAGTGGTGCCAGATCTCGTCGGCGTCCACGCGGTGCCAGTGGCTGCGCTCGTCGCGCTGCAGCAGGAAATAGATGCAGGTTCCCGCAGGCCGGTTGCCCGTCCCGGCCGGGGCGGCCCAGGTTTCGCGGTAATGGCCGCCCTCGGGATGGGGCGCGAGGTCGAGCAGGCGGATGATCTCCTCGGCGGTCATGGCGTCGCCACCCGCCGCGCGAGATCGCCGAAATCGGCCGCGACGATGTCCCAGTCGGCGTCCGGGCCGAGATCCTTCGTCTGGCCGGGGCCGTATTCGCCGGGCCGCGGCATGAAGCCTGTCCGCAACCCCGCCGCCCGCGCCGCGTGCAGGTCGTCGTTATGGGCGGCGACCATCATCACCTGCTCCGGGGCGAGGCGCAGGGCCGCGCAGGACGCCTCGTAGACGACGGCGCGCGGCTTGTAGTCCCGCGCGATCTCGGCCCCGAGGATGCAGTCCCAGGGCAGCCCGGCAAATCGCGCGAGCCGCGTCATCAGCGCGATCGAGCCGTTGGAGCAGGGCGCGATGATGGCGTGCTCCTTCAGCGCCGCGAGCCCCGGTCCCACGTCGGGCCAGGGATCGAGCCGTTCCCAGGCCCGGGCGAGCGCGGCGGGGTCGGGCACGCTGAGCCCCTGGCGCGTCAGCACGCGCGCAAGGTTCTCCCGGTGCAGGTCGTCGAGCGCGACGTATCCCCGCCGCCCGGCGCGGATCGGCTCCATGGCAGGGTCGTATTCCGCCCGCCAGGCCAGTGCGAAAGCCTCGGCATCCACCCCGGGCAGCGCCGCGGCCACGGCCCGCGCGATGCTTCGCCGCCAGTCGACGCAGGTGCCGAAGACGTCGAAGATCAGCGCCGCGGGCCGCATCGCCGGATCAGCCCCTCAGGATCGACCGGCCGGCATACTCGGCGGTCTCGCCCAGCATCTCCTCGATCCGGATCAGCTGGTTGTATTTCGCCAGCCTGTCGGACCGCGCGAGCGAGCCGGTCTTGATCTGCCCGCAATTGGTGGCCACGGCGAGATCCGCGATGGTGGCGTCCTCGGTCTCGCCCGAGCGATGGGACATCACGCTGGTAAAGCCCGCGCGATGCGCCATCTCGACGGCGGCCAGGGTCTCGGTCAGCGTGCCGATCTGGTTGACCTTGACCAGAAGGGAATTGCCGCAGCCCTTCTCGATGCCCTCGGCCAGCCGGACGGGGTTGGTCACGAAGAGATCGTCGCCCACCAGCTGGCAGCGGTCGCCGATGGCGTCGGTCAGCATCTTCCAGCCCTGCCAGTCGTCTTCCGAACAGCCGTCCTCGATCGAGATGATCGGGTAGTCGTCGACGAGCGCCGACAGGAGCTGCATGTTCTCCTCGGCGCTCAGGCTCTTGCCTTCGCCCGTCATCTCGTAGCGGCCGTCGCTAAAGTATTCGGTCGCCGCGCAATCCAGCGCAAGATAGATGTCCTGGCCGGGCGCATAGCCCGCCTTCTCGATGGACTTCATAATGAAATCAAGCGCATCACGCGTGGAGTTCAGGTTTGGCGCGAAGCCGCCCTCGTCGCCCACGCCGGTGGCGAGCCCCGCGGCGGACAGCTCTTTCTTGAGTGTGTGGAACACTTCCGCGCCCATGCGCACCGCCTCGCGGAGGGAGGTCGCGGCGACGGGCATGATCATGAATTCCTGAACGTCGATCGGGTTGTCGGCGTGCTCGCCGCCATTGATGATGTTCATCATCGGCACGGGCAGGACCCGGGCCGACGTGCCGCCGACGTAGCGGTAGAGCGGCTGCGCCGAGAAATCGGCCGCCGCCTTCGCCACCGCCAGCGACACGCCGAGGATCGCGTTCGCGCCCAGGCGGCCCTTGTTGTCGGTGCCGTCCATCTCGATCATCAGCCGGTCGATGGCGACCTGCTCGGTGGCGTCGGCGCCGATCAGTTCCCCGGCGATCTCGCCGTTCACGGCGGCGACGGCCTCGAGCACGCCCTTGCCGAGATAGCGTGCCTTGTCGCCGTCGCGCCGCTCGACCGCCTCGTGGGCGCCGGTCGATGCGCCCGAGGGCACGGCCGCGCGGCCCTGGCTGCCGTCTTCCAGCGTCACGTCCACCTCGACGGTGGGATTGCCGCGGCTGTCCAGGATCTCGCGCCCGGTGATGTCGATGATTTCGCTCATGTCACTCCGTCCTCAGCGTGTGAAGGGCCAGTCGCGCCCCGTTTAGCCGACAGGGGGCGCAGAGGAAAGGGTGCGCCGCGCCAGCCGGCGCTCGCGGAAGATGGTATAGAGCCCCGAGGCGATGATGAGCCCTGCGCCGCCGAGCGTCGCGGCGTCGGGCCGTTCGCCGAAGGCCAGCGCGCCGATGCCGAGCGCGAAGACCATCCGGGTGTAGCGGAAGGGCGTGACGACGGCGATCTCGCCCACGCGCATCGCGCCGGTGATCGCCCAGTAGCCGCAGATCCCGATCCCGAGGGCAAAGCCGAGATCGCGCCAGTTCACCGGGGAGGGCGCGCGCGCCGGCCCGTCGATGGCCAGCAGGAAGGCGCCGGCAACGATCAGCATCGCGAAGGCATAGGCCGAGAGCTGCACCGTCGTCACCTTTGCGGGCACGCGCCGCGTGGCCAGGTCGCGCAGCGCCAGGCCCGCCACGCCCTGCACCGCGAAGAGCGAGGCGGGCTCGAACCCCGCGAGGCCGGGCCGGATGATGATCAGGACGCCCGCGAAGCCCGCGGCGATGGCGCTCCAGCGGCGCCAGCCGACCTCCGCCCCGAGAAAGAGCGCCGCGCCGAAGGTCACCGCCAGCGGCGTCGCCTGCAGGATCGCCGAGGCGGTCGAGAGCGGCGTGAGCGCCAGCGCGGTGACGAATCCGATCGTCCCGATCAACTCGCCCAGGTTGCGCAGCATCACCGCGGGCAGCAGCAGGTCGCGCGACACCAGCCGCGACCGGGCCCGGAGCGCGGCGAGCCCGAAGGCGAGCGTGCCGCCGAGGCCGAGGAAGGCCAGGATCTGGCCCGTTGGCAGGTCGGCCGCGACCCGCTTGATGAACATGTCCTCCAGCGCAAAGGCCGCCATGGCCCCCACCATCAGGAGGATGCCGCGCATGTTATCCATTTCCGGAATCCGTTGTCGCTGCCGGCCCGGCATAGCGCGTTCGTCGCCCGGGCGGAAGATGCGCCGCGCGCGTCAGCCCTTGCGCGATTTCCTGACGCCGTAGAGTTCCAGCTTGTGGCCCTTCAGCCGGTAGCCCAGCCGCTCGGCGATCTTTTCCTGCAGTTCCTCGATCTCGGGGTCGACGAACTCGATCACTTCGCCGGTCGTCATGTCGATCAGGTGATCGTGATGTTCGCGCTCGGCGTCCTCGTAGCGGGCGCGGCCGTCGCCGAATTCCACCTTCTCGAGAATGCCGGCTTCTTCGAAAAGCTTCACGGTGCGGTAGACGGTCGCCAGCGAGATCTTCGGATCGCGTTCGCTGGCGAGCGCGTAGAGCTCCTCGACGTCGGAATGGGCCGGCGCGTCCTGCAGCGCGCGCGCGATAGTGCGGCGCTGGTCGGTCATGCGCAGCCCCTTGGCCTCGCAGCGGTCGATGATGCTGTCGGTGCTCATGGCTCCCCCGTGCTTGGGCGGCGTTCTAGACCAATCGGCCGCCATCGGGAAAGACAAAATGCCGGTGCGGCGGGCGCTTGACACCGGGCCGCCCAGCCCGAAGGGTGGCGCGGTTCGGGGAAAACGGGCAGGGCATGGAGCGCAAGGACGGGATCGACGCATTCGGCGCGGTGGCGCTGATCGGGTTCTCGATGGTGCTGGGGTTCAACCAGGTCATCATCAAGGTCGTGAACGAGGGGTTCCAGCCGGTCTTCTGGGCCGGGCTGCGGTCGGTGATCGCGGTGGCCTGTCTCTGGGGTTGGATGGTCCTGCGCGGGCGGCCGCCGCGGATCACCCGCGCGACGCTGGGGCCCGGCATCCTGATCGGGCTGATCTTCGCGGTGGAATTCCTGCTGCTTTTCATCGCGCTGGATCTCACGACGGTCACCCGCGCCTCGGTCATCTTCTACTCCATGCCGGTCTGGCTCTCGATCGCGGGGCATTTCCTGCTGCCGGGCGAGCGGCTGACCCGGCGCAAGAGCCTCGGCCTGGCGCTGGCCTTCGCGGGCGTGGGCTGGGCGATCCTCGACCGCGGCGCCGCCGGGGGCGCGGGCAGTCTCGCGGGGGATCTCTGTGCGCTCGGCGCGGCGCTCTCCTGGGCGGCGCTGCCGCTCTGCGCGCGGCTGACGGCGATGTCGGGCGAGCGGGCGGACATGCAGATCTTTTGGCAAGTGCTTGTTTCGGCGCCGGTATTGCTGGCGGCCTCGCTCCTCTTCGGACCCTTGCTGCGCGATCCGGGCCTCGTCCATTTTGCCGGTCTGGGGGTGCAGGCGGTGCTGATCGTCTCGGCCAGCTACGTCTTCTGGTTCTGGCTGCTGTCGGTCTACCCGGCCAACGCGGTGGCGAGCTTCAGTTTCCTGACGCCGGTGCTGTCGGTGATGATGGGCTGGCTGATCCTGGGCGAGACCATCGGCCCCGTCATCATCGCATCGCTGGTGCTGGTTTCGGCGGGGATCGTGCTGATCAACCGCCCGGCGCGCACGCCGCCCCGCGTCTGAGGCGGCTCAGGTGCCGCAGAAGGTCTGCCGCACCTCCTCGCCGGGGGCGGGGGGATCCTGGTAGGCCGCATGCGCCGGCTGCTCCTCGAAGGGCGCGGACAGCACCTCGACCAGGGTCTCGAAAGGGGCGTAGTCGCCCGCGACGGCCGCCTCGATCGCTTGCTCGACGCGGTGATTGCGCGGGATGAAGGCCGGGTTCGCCGCCCGCATCGCGGCGCGGCGGGCGTCGGGGGCGCTCTGTTCCATCGCGAGGCGCTGGCGCCAGCGCGCCGCCCAGCCGTCGAAGAGCGCCGGGTCGGCGAAGAGCGCGCGGACCGGATCGTCGGCCTCGGGGTCGTCTCCCAGCTCGGAGAGCCGCCGGAAGGTCAGCGTGAAATCCGCCCGGCCCTCGGCCATGCGCGAGAGCAGGTTCTGCGCCAGCTCCGCGTCGTCTTCCCGTGCCTCGGCCAGACCCAGCTTGGCACGGAAGACGTCGCGCCACGCGTCCATGTAATGATCGCCGAAGCGGTTGATCGTCTCGGTCGCGGTCTCGATGGCCTTGTCCTGGTCGGCATCGATCAGCGGCAGCAGGCAGGTCGCCAGCTGCGCCAGGTTCCACACGGCGATCTGCGGCTGGTTGCGATAGGCATAGCGGCCGAACTGGTCGATGGAGCTGAACACCTTGTCGGGGTGATAGGCATCCATAAAGGCGCAGGGCCCGTAATCGATGGTCTCGCCCGACAGGGTCATGTTGTCGGTGTTCATCACCCCGTGGATGAAGCCCACGCCCATCCAGCGCGCGATCAGCCGGGCCTGGCGCTCGGTCACCGCGCCGAGCAGGGCCAGCGCCGGGGTCCCGGCCTCGGCCAGTGCGGGGTAGTGCCGCGCGATCACGAAATCGGTCAGGGTCTGCAGCGCCTCGGTGTCGCCGCGCGCGGCGAAATACTGGAAGGTGCCGACGCGCACGTGGCTCGCCGCGACGCGGGTCAGCACCGCGCCGGGAAAGGCGCCCTCGCGGTAGACCGGCTCGCCCGTGGTCACGGCGGCGAGCGCGCGGGTGGTGGGCACGCCGAGCGCATGCATCGCCTCCGAGACGACGTATTCGCGGATCACCGGCCCGATCCAGGCGCGCCCGTCGCCCATGCGCGAATAGGGGGTGCGGCCCGCGCCCTTGAGCTGGATGTCGCGCGGGCGGCCCGCGCGATCCGTCACCTCGCCCAGCAGGATCGCGCGCCCGTCGCCCAGCTGCGGCACCCAGCCGCCGAACTGGTGCCCGGCATAGGCCTGTGCCAGCGGCGCGGCCCCCTCGGGCACGCGGTTGCCGGCAAGGATGGCGATGCCGTCGGGGCTGGCCAGCGCCGCGGGATCCAGGCCCAGATCATGCGCAAGCGCGGCATTGACCCGGACCAGGCCGGGTTTTTCGACCGGCGTCGGGTCGAGCCGCGTGTAGAACCGCTCCGGCAGGCGGGCATAGCGGTTCTCGAAGGCGAATCCGGCGGTATCGGCAGCTTTGTCCATGCCCCAGAGCTAGGTGTCGCGAGCGGCGATTGCCAGTGGCCGCGCGGCTAAAGCCGGCCCAGCCGTTCGGTCAGCAGCTCGAAGAACCCGTCCGCGTCGAGCCGCCCCATGAAGGTGGCGTTGGGCGCGCGGCCGGAGACACGCCACCAGTCCGCCACGGTCATGCCGGTGGTCAGCCGGCCCTCGGTCTCGATCTCGACATTGACATGGCGCCCCGCGAAGAGATCGGGACGCAGCAGGTAGGCGGTCACGCAGGGATCGTGCAGCGGCGCGCCGGCGCTGCCGTATTTCTCGCGGTCGAAGCGCTCGAAGAAGTCGGTCATCTCGGCAACGGCCACGCCCACCGGCGTGCCGAGCGCGCGGAAGGCGTCGTTGCGCGGTTTCGTCACCAGCGCCTGGTGCGTCACGTCGAGCGGCATCACCGTGATCGGTGCGCCACATTTGAAAACGATGTCAGCGGCTTCGGGGTCGACATAGATGTTGAATTCTGCCGCGGGGGTGATGTTGCCCACCTCGAAATAGGCGCCGCCCATCAGCACGATCTCGCGGATGCGCCCGGCGATGTCGGGCGCGCGCGTCAGGGCGGCGGCGACATTCGTAAGCGGGCCCAGCGGGCAGAGCGTGACCGTACCCGGCGGCTCGGCCCGGAGCGTCTCGACGATGAAATCGACGCCGTGGACCGCCTGCAGCGGCATCCCGGGCATCGGCAGCACCGGGCCGTCCAGCCCGGTCTTGCCATGGACATGCTCGGCGGTGACGAGCTTGCGCTTGAGCGGTGCATCGCAGCCGGCGAAGACGCGGATGTCGGGCCGCCCCGCCAACTCGCAGACGATGCGGGCGTTCCGTTCGGTCAGCGGCAGGGGCACGTTGCCCGCGACCGCGGTGATGCCGAGCACGTCGATCTCCTCGGGGCTGGCCAGCGCCAGCAGGATCGCCACGGCGTCGTCCTGTCCCGGGTCGGTGTCGATGATGATCCTGCGTGGCGCGGTCATGGGGTCACTCCTGCGCGGCCCTGTCGGCTTTCTCGTCGGCCTTGGCCCGATCCCAGAGCGCGTCCATCTCCGCGAGGTCCGAGTCCACGGGCGTGCGGCCATCCCGGGCGAGCGCCGACTCGATGGCGGCGAATCGGCGGGTGAACTTGGCGTTGGCGGCGCGCAGCGCGGCCTCGGGATCGATCCCGAGATGGCGGCCGAGATTCGCCATGACGAAGAGCAGGTCGCCGAACTCTTCCTCGATCTCGGCCTGGCCCAGGGTGTCGCGGGCCTCGACCAGCTCGCGGGCCTCCTCGGTGATCTTGTCGACGACCTGCGCGGTCGCCGGCCAGTCGAAGCCGACGCGCGCCGCGCGTTTCTGCAGCTTCACCGCGCGCAGCAGCGCCGGCAGGCCGAGTGCCACGCCGTCCAGCGTGCCGGCGCGGGCCTTGCCCGCCGCCGCGCGTTCGGCGGCCTTGATCGCTTCCCAGTCGCGGGTCTGCTGCTCGGGCGTCTTGTCGCGGCTTTCCCCGCCGAAGACATGGGGGTGACGCGCGATCATCTTGTCGGCAATGGCATTGGCGATGCTGTGGAAATCGAACCGGTCCTGCTCGGCACCCATCTCGGCGTGGTAGACCACCTGCAACAGCAGATCGCCCAGCTCCCCCTCCAGCTCGTCCCAGGCGCCGCGCGCGATGGCGTCGGCCACCTCGTAGGCTTCCTCGATGGTGTAGGGCGCGATCGAGGCGAAATCCTGCGCGATGTCCCAGGGGCAGCCCGTTTCGGGGTCGCGCAGCCGGCGCATGATTTCCAGCAGCCGGGGCAAACCCCCGGCCGGATCGAGGCAAAGGCGCTGGCTTTCTGCGGGATCGGGGGGCATTGCGGCGCCTCCGGCTTTGGTGGAAACTCGCGCGACTGAACACCAGCCACGCCCCGGAGTCCACATGCCCGTCATCAACAGCATTGCCGCCTTTGCCGACGATCTCGCGGCCTGGCGCCAGCATCTGCACCGCTGGCCCGAGCTGGGCTTCGACTGCCACGACACGGCCGGCTTCGTCGCCGCGCGGCTGCGCGAGTTCGGCGTCGACGAGATCCACGAGGGGATCGCGACATCGGGGCTCGTGGCGATCATCGCGGGGCAGGGGCCCGGCCCGACGATCGGGCTGCGTGCCGACATGGACGCGCTGCCCATCTCCGAGGGGACCGGCCTCGCCCATGCCTCCGAAATCCCGGGGCGGATGCATGCCTGCGGCCATGACGGGCACACGGCGATGCTGCTGGGGGCGGCCCGATACCTGGCCCAGACGCGGCGTTTCGCGGGCCGCGTCGCGCTCATCTTCCAGCCGGCCGAGGAGGCGGGCGGCGGCGCCGAGGTGATGTGCCGCGACGGCGTGCTCGACCGGTTCGGCGTCGACCGCGTCTTCGCGATGCACAACGCGCCCAACATGCCGGAAGGTGCCGTGGTGACGGCGCCCGGTCCGATCATGGCGGCGGTGGACAGCTTCGAGATCACCGTGACGGGCCAGGGCGGGCACGCCGCGCTGCCCCAGGAGGCGGTCGATCCGGTCGTGGCCGCGGTGCAGATCGCGCAGGCGATCCAGACGATCCCCGCGCGCAACGTCTCCGCCCATGACGCGCTGGTGATCTCGATCACCCAGATCCACACCGGCAGCGCCGACAACGTCATCCCCGCGACCGCGTGGATCAACGGCACGGTGCGCACGCTCGAGCGCGGGGTGCAGGATATCGTGCGCCGGCGCATGGCCGAGATATGCGCCGGGACCGGCGCCGCCTTCGGCTGCGAGGTCGCGCTGGACTACGCGCCGGGCTACCCGGCGACGGTCAACGACGCGGCAGAGGCGGGCGTTCTCGCCGACGCGGCGCGCGAGGTGGTCGGCCCGGGCGCCGTCACCGATGACGCGGGGCCCGAGATGGGGGCCGAGGATTTCGCGTTCATGCTGCAGGCGCGTCCGGGGGCCTACATGTTCCTGGGCCAGGGGCCCGGGGCGCCGCTGCATCACCCGGAATACGATTTCAACGATTCCGTGGCGCCGCTGGGCGCCAGCATCTTCGCCCGGCTCGTCGAGCGCAGCCAGCCCCCGGCGGAGGCCGCCGCCGGCTGAGCGTCAGGACAGCCCCGCGCAGAACGCCTGGATGCGCGTGCAGGCTTCGCGAAGCTGGTCGTCCGCCGCGGCATAGCTCACGCGGAAATTGGGCGAGAGCCCGAAGGCCTCGCCGAAGACCGCGGCGACGCCGGTTTCCTCCAGCAGCGCGGTGCAGAAATCCTGGTCGTCGTGGATATGGGTGCCGGCCGGCGTGGTCTTGCCAAGGCAGCCCGAGATGTCCGGGTAGACGTAGAAGGCGCCGTCCGGCACCGGGCAGGTGAGGCCCGCGGCGGCGTTCAGCATCTCGACCACCATGTCGCGGCGCCGTTCGAAGGCCGCGCATGCGGTGGACAGGTACGCCTGCGGCCCGGTCAGCGCCTCGACCGCCGCCCACTGGCTGATCGAGCAGGGATTGGTCGTCGATTGCGACTGCACCTTCTTCATCGCCGCGATCAGCTCTTCCGGCCCGCCGGCATAGCCGATGCGCCAGCCCGTCATGGCATAGGCCTTGGAGACGCCGTTGACGGTCAGCGTTCGGTCGTACAGCGACGGCGCGACCTCGGCCGGGGTGCAGAAGGCGAAGGGCGCGTAGGCGATATGCTCGTACATGTCGTCCGACATGACGTGGACATGGGGGTGGCGTTCCAGCACGGCGGTCAGCGCCAGCAGGGCGTCGCGCCCGTAGCCCGCGCCGGTCGGGTTCGAGGGCGAGTTGAAGATGAACCACTTGGTGCGCTCGGTGATCGCGGCCTCGAGCGCCTCGGCGGTGATCCGGAAGCCGGTCTCGATCCCCGCCGGCACGATCACCGGCGTCCCGCCGGCCATCTTCACCATGTCCGGGTAGCTGACCCAGTAGGGCGCCGGGATGATCACCTCGTCGCCCGGGTTCAGTGTCGCCATCAGCGCGTTGTAGAGCACCTGCTTGCCGCCGGTGGAGACCATGATCTGGCTCGCGTCGTAATCCAGCCCGTTGTCACGGCGGAACTTCTCGGCGATGGCGGATTTCAGTTCGGGGATGCCGTCGGGGGCGGTGTATTTCGTCTCGCCCGCCTCGATGGCACGGATCGCTGCCGCCTTGATGTTGTCAGGCGTGTCGAAATCGGGCTCGCCCGCGCCGAGGCCGATGATATCGCGGCCCTGCGCCTTGAGAGAGCGGGCGAGCGCCGTGACCGCCACGGTCGGCGAGGGTTTGACGCGCGAAAGCATGTCGGACAGGAAGGCCATTGGGTCGGTCCCCGCGTTTGCAAAGTCACGGAGACCTGTCATAGGTTGCGCCGGGCGGGCGATCAAGGATGCAGGCCGCCCGCCGAGCGACAGGAGACGGATACCCGATGAGCACATCTCTCGACGAGACAGCCGAAGGCTATTTCAGCAACGACACCGCCACCTTCGGGGACCGGGTCGCCGCCGCACGCGAGGCGCTGGGGCTGAGCCAGGCCGAGCTGGCCAAGAAGCTGGGCGTGAAACTGAAGACGGTCGGCGGCTGGGAAAACGACCTCAGCGAGCCGCGCGCCAACAAGCTGCAGATGCTGGCCGGCGTGCTGAACGTCTCCATCATGTGGCTGCTGACGGGCGAGGGCGACGGGCTGGACGGCCCGCTGGACGAGACACCCTTCGAGGCCAGCGTCAACGACATCCTGATAGAGATGCGGCGGCTCAAGGGCGATTACGCGCGGCTGAACGATCGGCTGGGCCAGCTGGAGAAACGCCTGCGCGGCGCGCTGAAGGAGAGCTGAGCGTGTCCGAGACCCCCGAGACCCGGCTGAAGCGGCTCCGGATGCGGGCCTGGCGCCGCGGCACCAAGGAAATGGACCTGATCCTCGGCGGCTATGCCGACACCCGTCTGGCCGGCCTCACCGGCGGCGCGCTCGATACCTTCGAGGCGCTGCTCGACGAGAGCGATCAGGAGCTCTACCGGTGGGTTTCGGGCCAGGACTCGCCCCCGCCGCGCTACCGTGACCTGGTGGCGGACCTGGCGCGCATGCCCGGCCGGGGCTAACCTGTCCGGGGGTTTACATATTTTTCGGGAATTCGCTGGATTGTGACGCGTCAGGAAGCAGTCAAGACGCGGAGATCCCGATGCACATGCAGGCGCCCCTCGCAGACCCGGCCGCGCGTGTCTTTCTCGACGACTACGTCGAAACCCTGGCCCTGGTGGAGCGGCTGCACCGGCTGCTGATCGACGTCATCAAGGACGAGTTCGAGCGGCTCGGCGTGCTGGAGCTGAACGCGGTGCAGGCGCTTCTGCTGTTCAATATCGGCGATGCGGAGGTCACGGCCGGCGAGCTCAAGTCGCGCGGCTACTACCAGGGCTCGAACGTCTCCTACAACCTCAAGAAACTGGTGGAGGCGGGCTACATGCACCACCAGCGCTGCGAGATCGACCGCCGCGCGGTGCGCGTCCGCCTGACCGCCAAGGGCCGGGGCATCCGCGACACGGTCGCGCAGCTCTTCGAGCGCCATGCCGAGGGAATCGCCCGGGCCGAGCTGATGGGCGAGCCGGGGCTCGGCGGCGTGAACGCCGCGCTCCGCCGCGTGGAACGCTACTGGAGCGATCAGATCCGCTATATTTACTGAGCAAATCCCGGCAAAGCTTGATCTGGCTCAAAGTGCAGCAATGTCGCAGCGGGCAAATATTCCATAGTCTGAATGGGTGTGGTTGATTATCGTGCCCGGAAACGACATGGTGGGCGCGCCTGGGCAAGGGCCAGCATGCGTCCTACATGAGACCGGGATCAGACCCGGCGCATCGACTGGAAGGGAGAGGCCTTGGATTACGCTGCCGCACTCGACACCGCCCTGAACCGTTTGCATGACGAGGGTCGGTACCGGACGTTTATCGACATCGAGCGTCGGAAGGGCGCCTATCCGAGCGCGGTCTGGCGTCGTCCTGACGGGACCGAGCAGGACATCGTTGTCTGGTGCGGCAACGACTATCTCGGGATGGGCCAGCACCCTGCGGTTCTGTCCGCGATGCACGAGGCGATCGAGGCGACGGGCGCGGGATCCGGGGGCACGCGCAACATCTCCGGCACGACGGTCTACCACAAACGCCTCGAGGCGGAGCTGGCGGATCTTCACCGCAAGGAAGCGGCGCTGATCTTCACCTCGGCCTATATCGCGAACGAGGCGACGCTCTCGACGCTGCCGAAGCTGTTTCCGGGCCTCGTGATCCTGAGCGACGCGCTGAACCACGCCTCGATGATCGAGGGCATCCGGCACGGCAATTGCGAGAAGCACATTTTCCGCCACAACGACGTCGCGCATCTGCGCGAACTGCTCGAGGCGGTCGAGCCGGGCCGCCCGGTGGTGATCGCCTTCGAATCGATCTACTCGATGGACGGCGATTTCGGGCCGATGCGCGAGATCTGCGACCTGGCCGAGGAGTTCGGCGCGCTGACCTATCTCGACGAGGTGCACGCGGTGGGCATGTACGGCCCGCGGGGCGCGGGCGTGGCCGAGCGCGACGGCCTGATGGACCGGATCGACATCGTAAACGGGACGCTGGCCAAGGCCTACGGGGTGATGGGCGGCTACATCGCGGCGAGCGCGAAAATGTGCGACGCGATCCGCTCTTACGCGCCGGGCTTCATCTTCACGACCTCGCTGCCGCCGGCGGTGGCGGCGGGCGCGGCGGCATCGGTGGCGCATCTCAAGACCGACCAGCTGCTGCGCGACCGGCACCAGACGCAGGCGCGGATCCTGAAGATGCGGCTGAAGGGGCTGGGCCTGCCGCTGATCGACCATGGCAGCCACATCGTGCCGGTGCATGTCGGCAACCCGGTGAAGTGCAAGATGCTGTCGGACATGCTGCTCGAGGATTTCGGGATCTACGTGCAGCCGATCAACTTCCCCACCGTGCCCCGCGGCACCGAGCGGCTGCGCTTCACGCCCTCGCCGGTCCACGGGCCGGAACTGCTCGACGGCCTCGTGAAGGCCATGGACAGCCTCTGGGGACGCTGTGAGCTGAATCGCGCGCATCTTTCCGCCTGATCCCGCAGCGAGTGGTGCGCCCATTCCCGGGCTGTGTTAAGCTTTTCGCCAATTAAGCCGAGTCTCGAATCAACGGCTGGCTGGGGAAGACGCATAGGCATGACGGGGCAGGGGCAATGATCGGGCGGAAGACCGACCCGGACTCCGAGCAGGAGAACACCCTTCGCGGTTTCGATTCCTTCGAATTGAAACTCGGCGACATCATGCGTGGCGAACGGGCCACCATGGGCAAGTCCCTCCTGGACGTGCAGCGCGATCTGAAGATCAAGGCCACCTATATCGCCGCGATCGAGAATTCCGATCCCACCGCCTTCGAGACCAAGGGGTTCATCGCCGGATATGTCCGGTCCTATGCCCGCTACCTCAATCTAGATCCCGACTGGGCCTACGAGACCTTCTGCGAGGAAAGCGCCTTCGACGGCGTCAATGGCGGGCTCGACTCCCGGAAGCCGCAGGCCCGGAAAAGCGCCGCGAAACCGGCCCCGGCCGCGGCCGGTCGCGGCGGCGCCCGCGCGATGCAGGCGCAAGACCCGCTGGCCACGGCGCGCACGCGCTACGTGACCCCGCAATCAGCGGGTCTGCTGTCCCGGCTCGAACCCGCCGCGATCGGCTCGTCGCTGGTGCTGCTCGGCCTGATCGGCGTGCTTGGCTACGGCGGCTGGGCGGTCCTGCAGGAAATCCAGCGCGTTCAGTTCGCGCCGGTCGAGCAGGCCCCGGGCGTGGTGGCGACCCTCGACCCGCTGGACGAGGCCGTGAGCGGGGAAGCCGGCGATCCGGTGGCGACACAGATCGCCGGGATCGACAGCGCGCCCGAGACCAAGCTCGAACGGCTCTACCGTCCGCAGGAACTCGACGTGCCGGTGCTGGTCGCGCGCGACGGCCCGATCTCGACGCTCGATCCCGACCGGGTCGGGGCGCTGATCGACGCGGGCGATCCGCGCCGCCGCAGCGCCGGGGCGCTTTCCGTCCCCGCGCCCGCAGCGGACCCCACGCCGCCCGAGATCGCCGCGGCCGAGCCGGGCGCCGCACCCGGCGAGGTGCAGGTCACCCAGGACGTCACCCCCGAGGTCGAGATCTTCGCCGTGCGGCCGGCCTGGGTCCGGGTCACAGCGCCCGACGGCAACGTCATCTTCGAGAAGATCCTCGATGCCGGCGAACGCTATGCCCTGCCCGAGATGGACGGCGCGCCGCGGCTGCGGGCCGGCAATTCGGGATCGGTCTATTTCACGGTGGGCGCGCAGGTCTACGGCCCGGCCGGCCCGGGCACCAGCGTGGCCAAGCAGGTTTCGCTCGCGGCGGCAGATATCGCCGATGTCTACCAGGTCGCCGACCTGCCGCCCGAGGCCATGCCCGAGCCGCGCCCGAGCGTGGCCGAGAACCGCAGCGCGACGGACTGACCGGTCGCGGGGCGTTGCCAGCCCGGCCCGGCGCGATTATCTAGGGCGCAGGGCCACCGGTAGACAGACACCCGAGGACGAGATGAGCGTGAACGACGTGCGCCCCTGGCGCAGCATCCATCGCCGCAAGTCACGGCAGATCCATGTGGGGCCGGTCCCGGTGGGCGGCGATGCGCCGATCACCGTGCAGACCATGACCAACACCCCCACCACCGACGTGCGCGCCACCATCGAACAGGTCCAGCGCTGCGCCGAGGCCGGCGCCGATATCGTGCGCATCTCCACCCCCGACGCCGACAGCGCCCGCGCGCTGAAGGAGATCGTCGCCGAGAGCCCGGTGCCCATCGTCGCGGACATCCATTTCCACTACAAGCGCGCCATCGAGGCCGCCGAGGCCGGCGCGGCCTGCCTCCGGATCAATCCCGGCAATATCGGCGATGAAAGCCGCGTGCGCGAGGTCATCCGCGCGGCCAAGGATCACGGCTGCTCGATCCGCATCGGGGTCAACGCCGGCAGCCTCGAAAAGCATCTGCTGGAAAAATACCGCGAACCCTGTCCCGAGGCGATGATCGAGAGCGGGCTGGAGCATATCCGGATCCTCGAGGACAACGACTTCCACGAGTTCAAGATCAGCGTGAAGGCCAGCGACGTGTTCCTGTCGGCCGCGGCCTATATGGGCCTGGCCGAGGCGACGGACGCGCCGCTGCATCTCGGCATCACCGAGGCGGGCGGGCTCACCGGCGGCACGATCAAATCCGCGATCGGGCTTGGCAACCTGCTCTGGATGGGGATCGGCGACACGGTGCGCGTCAGCCTCTCGGCCGATCCGGTCGAGGAGGTCAAGGTCGGCTACGAGATCCTGAAATCGCTCGGGCTCCGGCATCGGGGCGTGAACATCATCTCCTGCCCGTCCTGCGCGCGGCAGGGCTTCGACGTGATCAAGACCGTCGAGCGGCTCGAGGACCGGCTGTCCCACATCAAGACCCCGATGAGCCTGTCGATCATCGGCTGCGTGGTGAACGGCCCCGGCGAGGCGCTGATGACGGATGTGGGCTTTACCGGCGGCGGCGCCGGGTCGGGCATGGTCTACCTCGCCGGCAAGCAGAGCCACAAGATGTCGAACGACCAGATGATCGACCACATCGTCGAGCAGGTCGAGAAACGCGCCGCCGAGATCGAGGAGGGCAACGCGGCGCGCCCGGCCGCGGAATAGGCGCTTGCGGATGTCCCTGACGATCCTGGGCGTTGCGGTCCTGCTGGGCATCGGCCTGCTGGGCTGGGTGCGCCTGGCACCCAGCGCACCCGGCACCTGGCATGTCGACCCGCTGGACGCGACCGGCACGGGCAGGCCCAACGAGGTGTTCGTCCTGCCCGAGGGGGGCGACCGGCAGGCGCCGGTCTTCGATCTCTCGGCCAGCGAGCTGGCGCGCCGGGTCGACGACATGGCGGCCGGCCGGCCGCGCACGTCCCGCCTGGCCGGCAGCCCGGAGACCGGCATGATGACCTATGTCCAGCGCAGCCGCTGGATCGGTTTCCCGGATTACGTGACGGTCCGCGTGCTGCCCCGGGGGGACGACGCCGCGACGCTGGCGATCTGGTCGCGGTCGCGCTTCGGCCACTCGGACATGGGCGTGAACGCCGCCCGCGTCGACCGCTGGCTCGCGGCGCTGGCGCGCTAGCGCCGGCAGGCGGCGGCCGCGCTTGACGGCCCCGCCGCGATCGGAGAAACCCGGCCCATGGTGCCCATCGAAAAACTGGAACAGATCCGCGGCCGCTTCGAGTTTCTCGAGGCGAAGATGGCCGAGGGCGGCGCGTCCGCCGCCGAGATCGCCGCGCTGTCGCGGGAATACGCCGAGCTTAAACCCGTCGTGGCCGAGATCGACGCCTATCGCCGGACCCTGGCGGATATCGAGGCGGCCGAGGCGATGCTGGACGACCCTGAAATGCGGGATCTCGCGGCCGAGGAACTCGAAAGCCTTCGGGCGCGGCTGCCGGATCTCGAGCAGGCCGTGCGGCTGGCACTGCTGCCGAAGGACACGGCCGATGCGCGCCCGGCCATCATCGAGATCCGCGCCGGCACCGGCGGCGAGGAGGCCGCGCTCTTCGCGGCCGATCTCCTGCGCATGTACCAGCGCTATGCCGAGTCGCATGGCTGGCGGCTCGAGGTGGTGGAGGAATCCGCCACCGAGATCGGCGGCTACCGCGAGGTGGTGGCGAATATCCGCGGGCAGGGGGTCTTTGCCCGCCTGAAATACGAGAGCGGCGTGCACCGGGTGCAGCGCGTCCCCGAGACGGAATCGGGTGGCCGTATCCATACCTCGGCGGCCACGGTGGCGGTGCTGCCCGAGGCCGAGGAGGTCGATATCGAGATCGACCCTAACGATCTTCGGATCGACACGATGCGCGCCAGCGGGGCGGGCGGGCAGCACGTCAACACCACCGACTCGGCGGTGCGGATCACCCATGTTCCGACCGGCTTGGTCGTGACCTCGTCGGAAAAATCCCAGCACCAGAACCGCGCCATCGCGCTGCAGGTCCTGCGTGCGCGGCTCTACGACATGGAACGCCAGAAGGCCGATGCGGAACGGGCGGCCAGCCGCAAGAGCCAGGTCGGATCGGGCGACCGGTCCGAACGGATCCGCACCTACAATTTCCCCCAGGGGCGCGTGACCGATCACCGGATCGGGCTGACGCTCTACAAGCTGGACCAGGTGATGGCCGGAGATCTCGACGAGATCATCGACGCGCTGATCGCCGACGACCAGGCCGCGCGCCTGGCGGAGCTGGACGCATGACCGTCCCGGCCCGGGCGGCCCTGGCGGCCGCGGCCGACAGGCTGCGAGCCGCCGGCGTGCCGGAGCCGCTCGGCGATGCCCGTCGGCTCATGGCCCATGCGCTGGGGGTGGCGCCCGCGCGGCTGACGCTCGCGCTCGGGGAACCGGTCGAACCCGAGGCGCTGACCCGCTTCGAGACCGCCGTCGCGCGGCGCGCGGGACGCGAGCCGGTCGCGCAGATCGTCGGGCGCCGCGTCTTCTGGGGCCGCGATTTCGCGGTGACGGCGGATGTTCTCGATCCGCGCCCCGAGACGGAAACCCTGATCGCGGCGGCGCTCGAGCTGCCCTTCGAACGGGTGCTGGATCTCGGCACCGGGTCGGGCTGCATCCTGCTGACGCTGCTCGCCGAGAGACCCGCGGCCCAGGGCCTCGGCACCGACATTTCCGAGGCGGCCCTGGCGGTCGCGCGGACCAATGCGCGCGCGCTGGGCCTGGAGACGCGCGCGGCCTTCCGCCGTGCCGATTGGTGCAACGGGATCGACGGCCGTTTCGATTTGGTCGTGGCGAACCCGCCCTATATTGCGGCCGCGGAGATGCCCGACCTCGCGCCCGAGGTCCGCGAATGGGAACCGGCCGCGGCCCTCAGCCCCGGTGGTGATGGGCTCGATGCCTACCGGGCTATCGCCGCGGGGGTTCAGGCGCGTCTGGCGCCCGGCGGCAGCGTGCTGGTCGAGATCGGTCCGACCCAGGAAGCGGCGGTCGCCGCGCTCTTTGCGGCGGCGGGCCTGTCCTGCCGCGCGGTCCACCGCGACCTTGACGGGCGCGACCGGACCCTCCATCTGATGGCACAGAGGCGTCCGCCTGCAACGGCGGGCGGATAAATGCACGCGGCAGCGTCGGTTTTCGCTTGTTTTCGGCGATCCGGCATGTTTAGTGCTAAGCGCGGGTGACGGAGCCGGGTTCGGCTCCCCCGCGGGTAAGCCGAAAAAACAAGCGCAGGGCATCATCGACCGCAAGGCGGCGATAACCAACAGCGAAAACGCCCGGGCGCATCCCCAGAAGGCTGGAAAACAAGCAATATGAGATCATCGAAGTCACGTTCGCGCGCCAAGGGTAACAGGCGTTCCGTCGGCAACATCGTCAATCGGGTGTTCGACAGTTCCGGCCCCGAAGGCAAGGTGCGCGGCACACCGCAACAGATCATCGACAAGTACACGGCGCTCGCACGCGATGCGACGCTGGCAAACGACCGCGTCGCGGCCGAGAATTTCCAGCAGCACGCCGAGCATTATGCCCGCATGCTGGGCGATGCTCAGCGCGATGCGGACGCCAAGCGCGAGCAGCAGGAAGCCCAGGATCGCAAGCGCGACTCCCGCGGCGACGACCGCGGCGGCGAGCGTGACGAGCGCGGCCAGAAGCCGGGCGACCAGGGCCAGGGCGACAAGCCTGCACGCGGCGACGGCGAGGGCGACGGCCAGAAAGCCGGCCAAGGTGGCGGCGACGTGGTCGACATGGACAGCGAGGCGGACACCAATCTCGTTGAAACGCCCGAAAACACCCCCGCCAAGCGGCGCGGTGGCGGCCGCAAGAAGGCCCAGGGCGGCGACGAGGGCGGCGCGTCCGAAGCCAAGGCGGCCGAGTAACCCGACGGGTCGGCGCGTCGCGCCGCGGCGGCCCGCCCGCCGCTCAGCCGTCCCCGGCGATGTTGCGGGCCAAGGCGCAGAATTTCTCGAGCGACACCCGTTCGGCCCGGTCCGTTGGCGCGATGCCGACGGCCTCGAGCCGCGCCTCGATATCCGGCGCCAGCCCCCTGAGGCTTGCGCGAAGCATCTTGCGGCGCTGGTTGAAGGCCGCGGCGACCACCCGTGACAGGATAGCGGGATCGGCCGGGTAAAGCGGCGCCTGCCGCGCCGTCAGTTGCACCACCGCCGATCGCACCTTGGGCGGCGGGGTGAAGGCCTCCGGCGGCAGGTCCATGACGATGCGCGCCTCCGCGCGCCACTGCGCGAGGATCGCCAGCCGCCCATAGGCCTTCGAGCCGGGCCGGGCCACGATCCGCTCGGCCACCTCGCGCTGGAACATCAGCGTCAGGCTGTCCCAGAAGGGCGGCCAGTCGGGCGGCGTCAGCCAGCGCACCAGAAGTTCCGTGCCGACATTGTAAGGCAGGTTGGCCACCACCTTGATCGGCGGGGACAGATGCGCCAACGGGTCGATCTCCAGCGCGTCGCCGTGGATCACCTCGAGCCGGCCGGGATAGGCCGCGGCGATCTCGTCCAGCGCGGGCAGGCAGCGCGCGTCCTTCTCGACGGCCAGAACCCTGCGCGCGCCCTCGGCCAGCAGTCCGCGCGTCAGACCGCCGGGTCCCGGGCCGATCTCGAGGATGTCCGCCCGGGTCAGATCGCCCGCCTGCCGCGCGATCTTGGCCGTCAGGTTCAGGTCCAGAAGGAAGTTCTGTCCCAGCGCCTTGCGCGCCGAAAGCCCGTGTGCGGCGATCACGGCCCGCAGGGGGGGCAGCTGGTCGATGGCGCTCATGCGGCGGTGCCGCGGGCCTGCGCCATGTCCCCGGCCATCCGCAGCGCCGCGACCAGGCTGGTGGCGTCGGCGCGGCCGGTCCCGGCGATGTCGAAGGCGGTGCCGTGATCGGGCGAGGTGCGGATGAAGGGCAGGCCCAGCGTCACGTTCACCCCGCCTGCGAAATCCACCGTCTTGACCGGTATCAGGGCCTGGTCGTGATACATGCAGATCGCCACGTCGTAGCGCGCCCGTGCCGCCGGGTGGAACATCGTATCCGCCGAGAGCGGCCCGGCAATCTCCACTCCCCGACCGCGCAGGGTCTCGAGCACCGGGGCGATCACCTCGATTTCCTCGCGCCCCATCGCGCCGCCCTCGCCGGCATGGGGGTTGAGCCCGGCCACCGCGATCCGGGGCCGCGCCAGGCCGAAATCGAGCCGCAGCGCGGCGTGGGTGATCTCTATCGTCTCGCGCAGCAGGTCCGGCTTCAGCGCACCGGGAACCTCGGAGAGCGGGATGTGGATGGTCACCGGCACTACGCGCAGCTCGGGCGCGGCCAGCATCATCACCGGGCGATGTCCGCCCGCGAGATCGGCCAGGTATTCGGTATGGCCCGGGAAGGCAAAGCCGGCGCCGTCCTTCAGCGCTTTCTTGTGGATGGGCCCGGTCGTCAGGGCCGCGGCGCGCCCGGCCTGCACCAGCCCCACGGCCCGGGCGATCACGTCGATCACGGCGGCGGCGTTGGCCGGGTCCGGCCGGCCCGGCGCCGCCGGTGCCGGAAAGTCATGATGCAGCAGCGGCAGGCCCTCGGCGGCCGCCACCGCGGCGGCGCCGGGATCGTCGATTTCCACCAGCGGCACGGGGCCCGCGACCGCGCGGGCATGAGCGCGGTCAGCGATCAGGAAGAAGGGCAGGCTGTCCCGCAGAACCGTCCAGGCGCGCGCCGCGATCTCGAGCCCGACCCCGGCCGGCTCGCCGCAGGTAAGCGCGACGGGGCCGGTCATTGCTCGACGATGATGGCGTCGTTGCGCAGCTCTTCGAGGTAGCTGTCGGCATAGGCCGAGAGCCGCGCGTTGCGCAGCCGCTGGCGCATCTGCTCGCGCCCATCTTCGGGCATGGCGACGCTGCGATCGCAGAGCTTGAGGAAACGCAGCTGCTCGGTGCCCGGCGCCGGGGCGGTGACGCTCTCGCCGGCGTCGAGGCCGGCCAGCGCAAGCGCGATGTCGCGCGGGATTTCCGCGGCCGGCTGATCCTTGACGCGGGTCCAGCTGGCGTCTGCGAAATTGCCCGCGATATCGTAGAAGTCATCGCAGCTGTCGATCCGCCCGTCGAGCGCCGCGGCCGCGGCGCGGCCCTCGTCGCCGGGGGCGAACCGCACCTGCAGATAGTCGGCGGAGACCAGCCGCGGATAGGCCGGCATCGCGTCGCTGATGCCGCGCATGAGGAAGATCGCCACCGCGTTCGGGATCTGCACCGGCGGCGTGACCTCGCCGGGCCGCATGGTCAGAAGCATGTCGACCAGTTGCGGCGGCAGGTTGCCGATCGGCAGCGCGTCGAGCCGGCCGCCGCGCAGGGCGCTCTGCGAGACCGAGTAGTCGCGCGCGGCGCGGGCAAAGGCCTCGGCGCCGCGGATCTCGTCGGACAGGCGCGAGATCAGGTCCATGTTCTCTTCCTCGAGCTCCGGCGTGATCGGCAGCACGAGTTCGGAAAGCAGGAGCGATACCCCCTCGCGGCCCTGCGCCTGGGCGAGCGCCCGGTCCACGTCGGCGTCGGAAATGTTGATGCGGGCCGTGAACCGGCGCTGCACCAGCTTGCGCCAGAGCAGCCCCGAGCGCACGAAATCGCGGTATGTTTCGGCGGCGACGCCCTCTTCGGCCAGGGCGGCGACGAATTCATCCGGCGTGAGATTGGCTCGGCCCGCGAATTCCGTGAGGCCCTCGCGCAGTTCCTCCTCGGTCACGGTGATCCCGCCGCGTTCGGCGGCCTGTTCGCGCAGCCGGTCCGAGACCAGCGCGTTACGGGCCTGTTCGACGTGATCGCCGGGGGTGCGCAGCACCTCGAGAAAACGCTGGCGCTGTTCCAGCTCGAAATAGGTCACGGCCTGGCCGTTGACCTTGATCGCGGGGGAAAAGGGGCTTTCCTGGGCCGGGGCGAGCCCCGGCAGCAGGAGCGCGACAAGGGCGGTCAGAAAGGCAAGTCTTGTCATCGGGCAGGGTCCGTTCTGCTCGTTATCCACTGCATCGGCGCATGGCCGGCTCTCGGCCGCCACGGTCACCGAACCCGTTGAGGGAAACGGCGAGACCGATATCCGTCGACGCCTTCACATTAGTGGAGGAAGTGAACCGGCGCGAGAGGGAAAGGTCAACAGCGATGCATTCATTCTCGTATATCAGTCCGACGCCGGCGCGGGTGGGTTCGCTGGCAACGGTATCGTAGCGCCAGTCGATGCTGGCATGCCAATGGCGCTGCAACTGGTATTCCGCGTCCAGCGCCCATTCGGAGACATCGTCGGTCATCTCCTCCAGGGGATCCTCTTCGAGCCAGACATAGCTCGTCTCCAGGCCCAGGCGTTCGGTTTTCCAGGCCAGCCTGACCTCGGCCTTGGCGAGCGACAGGTCGTCGCCGAAGACCGCGCGGTTGGTCACCGTGAAATCGGGGGCCAGCGACAGGCGCAGGGCCGAGACCCAGTCCGATTCCCGGCCGGCGAGGCCGGAGGCGTCGGTGAACTGCCCGGGATCCTCGGCGCGGATCACCCGACCGAAGGCCAGGTCCAGCGACCAGCCATCGGGGTCGTGGCGCGTGTAGGTCAGTCCCAGATTCGCGCGTAAGCCGCCCTCCTGCCGGTCGGCGCCCGGAAAGCGCGAGACGGCGAAGAGGTTGGTCTCGTCGAACTCTACCAGCCGGCTGTCCTCGTTCGGGGGCGGGTCGTCTTCCTCGGGGCTCCAGACCAGCTGGGCGACGGGTTCGATCACATGGGCGACGCCGCCCTGCTGCCTGAGCCACGGCCAGCGCAATTCCACGGCGGCGAGCGGCGTCAGCCGGGTCTCCGTTGCGTCGTAGGCGCTGTCATGGCGGATCGTGTAGAGATCGGCCCGCGCCCCGCCGATGGCCGAGACGACCATGCCGTTGGCCAGCGTCCAGTTGCGCCGCCAGTCGGCGGCTGCCGTCGTGCGCAGCGCGTCGCGCCCCGCGTCACCATCGTCGTCGGATTGGCGGAAATATCCCTCGGCCGCGAAGGTCAGTTCGGCCTGGCCGCCGATCCAGCCCGGCGTGAAGCGCCGGCTCTGAACCACGCGGCCCACGGCGATCGGGATGGTCTCGTTCGATTCGCTCTCGCGCAGCGACTGGTAGCCGATGATCTCGGCGGCGATATGGTCGTCCGGCCGCGTCCGGGTCAGGCGGAAGGCGCTGTCCAGGCGATCCTTGTCGGAATAGCCGTATTCGAGCAGGTAACCCGGATCGGAGGTCAGCTCGATATCGAAAACGCCGGTGAAGCCGCGCCCGAGATCGAACCGGCCATCTGCGAAGAAATAGCCGCGGAGCGGATCGTCGGTCAGCTCGTCCGTGGTCAGCGCCGCCGAGAAGTCGAGTTCGCCTTTGACGAAGCGGTGGCGGTAATCGGCCTCGAGCGTGGTGGAGGATGTCGTCGTCAGGTACGGGCTGAAGGTCAGGTCGGCATGATCGCCGAGGGTGATGAAATAGGGGATTTTCACGCCGGAGCCCAGAATGTCCGTCGTCCGGAATTCCGGCACCAGGAAGCCGGTCGCGCGCGCGACGGTCGGGTCGGGCAGGCGCAGCCGGGGCAGGTAGGCGATGGGCACCCCGTAGAGATCGAACCAGGCATTTTCGAAATAGAGTTGGCGTTCCTGCTGGTCATGGGTGATCCGCGCCGCGCGGATCTGCCAGATCGGGGTCTCGGACCCGGGACAGATCCGGCAGGTCGAGGCGACCGTTCGGTCCAGCTGCGTGTAGCGTCCGTCCACGCGCCGGATCTCGGCCGCGGCCATCTGCAGGCGGCGTTGCAGGACCATCCGCGCGCCCGTCAGGATCCCGTTCTGCAGATCGGTGGAAAGCTCCGCCATCTCGCTGACGATCACCACCCCCGCGCCGTCGTCGAGGGTGAGCGGCCCCTCCAGGCTGATCCGGTCGGTCTCGCCGTCATAGACGACCCGTGCGGCCGTCAGCCGCGCGCCCTGGTAGAGGAACTCGACATCGCCCGCCGCGACAAGGCGCTGTCGCTCGGCGTCGAAATCCACCCGGTCCGCGACCAGGGTGGCCGGCACGTCCTGTGCCGTCGCGGTCACGGCCGGCGCAAGCGCCAGCAGTGCCGCGGCCAGCAGGCTGCGCAGCGCCGCCATCTAGCCGTCCTCCAGGTGCAAGAGCAGCCCGAGCGAGAGGAAAAGCGCCGCCAGCGGTGGGCTCCACGCCGCGATGAAGACCGGAATTTCGTTATTTTCACCAAGAACTTGTGCGAAGTTTCTCAAGAAAAAAATCGTGATCCCGGACAGCAGCGCGAACATGACCATCAGCCCGGTGCGCCCGAAACGGGTATGGCGCATGGTGAAACCGGCCGCGACCAGGACCATGGCCGCCAGAAGCAGGGGGTTGGCCAGTTCCATTTGCAGGAACACCTTGTGCTGCGTGGCCGAGAAACCCGCATTCTCCAGCTGCCGGATGAAATTCGGCAATTCCCAGATCGGGACCGAGGACGGCTCGCCGAAGCTGTCGCGGATCTGCTCGCGCGTCAGGTCCGAGGCCAGCCGGAATTGCGCGAAGCTCTGGGCGTCGCGCTCGGGATTGCCGCTGCCATCGCCGAGCGTCCAGCGTTTGCCGGGGCCCAGCACCCAGGCCCCCGGTTCCAGCGTCGCCTCGTCGGCCTCGATCCGGAAGCGCGCGGCGCCCCCGGTGTCGAAGCCGAAGAACGTCACCTCGGTCAGCTGCGTGCCGTCGAGATTGGCCCGGGTCGCGTGGATCACCGTCTGCCCCTCGGCGCTGCCCTGGCGCAGCCACAGCCCCTCGCGGCTGATCGAGAGCACGCTTTCCACGCCGCGCGAATAGCGCGCCGAAAGCGTATCGAACTGCTGCGAGGTGGCCGCCACGATCGGGTTCAGCGCCGCGACCCCGGCCGCACCGATCAGGAAAGCCGTCAGCGCCGGCGAGACGACGCTCCGCATCGCCGAGCGGCCCGAGGCGCGCGTGACCACCAGCTCGCTGGTGCGCGCAAGGTTCAGGAACAAGGTGATCGTCGCCAGGATCACGATCAGGGGCAGGATGCGGTACAGATTGGCGGGCGCGTTCAGCGCGGCCAGCCAGAACGCTTCCGCCAGCCCGACCATGTCGCTGTCGTAACTGCGCAGATGCTCGACCATGTCGATCAGCACATGCAGTGCGAAGAAGACGGCGAAGACGCCGAGAAAGCTCTTCAGGAACTTCCGGGCGAAATAGAGATGCAGGATCATGCCGGCACCTCGCTGTCCGGCGCCGCGCGCCGCCTTCGGAACAGCGCCGGCGTCCGCGCGAGCCAGAGCAGGGCCGCGATCGTCGCGACGCCCGCCGCGAACTGCAGGTAGAGCCCGCCCCAGTATTCGGGCTGCGCGCGCAGGAGATCCTCGGCCCGGCTGCCGATGCCCCAGAGAACGATCACCAGCCCGATGGCCAGCGCGATCTGGCGCCAGAGCCCGAAACGGCTGAAACCCCCCAGCATCAGCGCGGCCAGCGCGACCCCGCTGTAGATGACCGGCGCCAGCGTCTGGGACATGCGGCGGTGCGCCTCGAGGCGAAAATCGGCCGCGCTGGCGCCTGTGGCGCGCAGCAACTCGTCCGAGGGCTGGACCAGACGGTGCGTGCCAAGCTCGCGCACCCCGATCCGCGGCGCGCTGTCCCCGGCCAGGAAATCGTCCATGTCATAGGTCAGATCGTCGAAGGAGACCGTCGACAGCCGCTGCGCCGGGTCCGAGACGGTCTGCAGCAGCCCGTCGAACATGACCAGCTTCGGCGCGGGGTCGTCGTTGACGATATAGGCGCGCTCGGCGGTGTAGGTGGTGGTGCGGCCGGTCGCGTCGGTCTCGTGCAGGAAGACGTTGCGCAGCTCTCCGGCCGCGGTGATCTCGCGGATGTAGAAGGTGACGCCGGCCGATGGATTGAGGAACTTGCCCTCCACGATCAGCCGCGCGGCCACGTCACGCGAGATCTCCGACCGTTTCGCGTCGAGCTCGGCCCGGCTGACCGGCACCAGGAAATGCGCGAGCATGCCGACGAGGACCGCGACGATCAGCCCGAAGACGAGATAGGGCCGGAGCAGCCGGAAACCGCCGATCCCGGCGGCCTCGATCACGACGCGTTCGCTCTCCGCCGAGAGCCTGTTGGTCACGTAGACCGCCGCCGCGAAGGCCGAGACCGGCAGCACGAGCTGCATGACGTAGGGCAGCGAAAGCGCCACGACCTCGAGGAAGACCCAGGCCGACTGGCCGTCCGCGATCAGCCAGTCGAAGAGACTGATCGCGCGGTTCACCCAGTAGATCGAGATCAGGATCAGCGAGAAGACCCCGAACAGCGTGATGAGCTGCGACAGGACATATCTGTCGATTCTCGACACCCGGTCTGATCCCCCCTGGCCTGACTGGGCCGGACACTAACCCAATTGGGCGAGGGGCGACAGACCCATCTGGCCAAGGCGGCGGCTGGGCGCTACCTATGGGGCACGTTCGCAAAACCCGCACAGGAGCCTGCCCATGACCATCCCCGCCGCCGTCGATTTCATCGCCTATGACGCCGACCGGATCGCCGGGCAGGCGGGCCGCGTGGCGGTCTTCATCACCCCCGACGGCAAGCTGGACCAGGGCGCGCGGCGGGTGAACCGGCTGATGAAGGGGGCGCTGGTGCGGCTGGCCGAAAGCCCGCGCTTCGAAAAGATGAAACCCGGCGAGGCCGAGGTGCTGTCCTGGCCCGCCGGCCTCGCGGCCGAGGCGGTGGTCGCGGTCAAGCTGGACCGCCGGCCCGATGCCGCCACAGCCCGCGCCGCGGGCGCGGCGCTCGCCCGTGCCATGGGCAAGGGCGATCTGCTGGTGCTGGCCGGCACCACCGCCCGCCCGGACGAGATCGCCTTCGGGCTCGTGCTGCGGGCCTATGCCTTCCGCGCCCACATGACCGGCGACGAGGCGCGGGACACCCCGGGCGCGGTCGCGATGATGGTCTCGCGCCCCGAGGCGGCGGCCGAGGCCTGGGCCCCGCGCGCCGCCGCGGCCGAGGGCGTGTTCTTCACCCGCGACCTTGTCAGCGAGCCGTCGAACGTGCTGACCACCACCGAGTTCGCCGCGCGACTCGCGGAGATGCGCGATCTCGGGCTCGAGGTGCAGGTGCTCGAGGAATCGGACATGGAGGCGCTCGGCATGGGGGCGCTGCTGGGCGTCGGCCACGGCTCGGACAGCCCCTCGAAGATGGTCGTCATGGAATGGAAGGGCGGTGGCGACGCCGCCCCGCTGGCGCTGGTGGGCAAGGGCGTCGTCTTCGACACCGGCGGCATCTCGATCAAGCCCGCGGGCGGCATGGAAGACATGACCATGGACATGGGGGGCGCGGGCGTCGTGGCCGGCGTGATGCGCACGCTGGCCCGGCGCAAGGCCGCGGCCAACGTGGTCGGCCTCGTCGGGCTGGTGGAAAACATGCCCTCGGGCCGGGCGCAGCGCCCGGGCGACGTCGTCACCTCGATGAAGGGCGACACGATCGAGGTCATCAACACCGACGCCGAGGGCCGGCTCGTGCTGGCCGACGTGATGTGGTACGCGCAAAAGCACTTCGAGCCGGCGGCGATGATCGACCTGGCCACGCTGACCGGCGCGATCATCATCGGGCTGGGCCACGAGAACGCCGGCGTCTTTTCCAATGACGACGCGGTCTGCGGCGATTTCCTCAAGGCGGCCGCGGCCGAGGGCGAAGGCGCCTGGCGGATGCCGCTGGGCGACGCCTACGACAAGCTTTTGAAGAGCCGGATCGCCGACATGAAGAACGTGGGCGGGCGCACCGCGGGTTCGATCACCGCGGCGCAGTTCCTGCAGCGCTTCGTCGAGGACGGCACGCCCTGGATCCATCTCGACATCGCCGGCGTGGCGCTGGTGAAGGAAGAGACGGCTTTCGCGCCCGCGGGCGCGACCGGCTGGGGGGTGCGCGCGCTCGACCGGCTGGTGCGCGACCGGTTCGAGGCCTGATGGCCGAGGCCTATTTCTATCACCTGACGCGCAGCCCGCTCGAGGACACGCTGCCGATGCTGCTGGAGAAATCCCGCGCCGCCGGCTGGCGCGTGGCGGTGCGCGGCACGGCGCCGGACCGGCTGCGGCACCTGGACGAGCGGCTCTGGCGTCACCCCGAGGACGGCTTCCTGCCGCACGGGCTGGCCGGCGACGGGTTCGAGGCCGACCAGCCGGTGCTGCTGACCACCGCCGCCGATGTGCCGAACGGGGCGGAGATGCTGATCTCCATCGACGGCGCCGAGATCACGCCGGAGGAAGCCGGCGGTTTCACCCGTGTCTGCGTGGTCTTCGACGGCAACGACGAATCGGCCGTGGTGCAGGCCCGCACGCAATGGACCCGGCTGACCGGGGCAGGGCTGCCCGCCCGCTACTGGAGCCAGGAGAGCGGGCGCTGGGCCGAGAAGGCGTCGAAGAACTGCTGAGGCGGGGCGCGGACATGAAAAGAGCGGGCCGAAGCCCGCTCTTCCCGCGTTTCCAGGTCTGACCCGGTATCAGAACGACATGCTCAGGCCGAAGGACCAGCTGTCGGACGTGTCGGTGCCGTCGTCGGACTGGCCGTAGCCCAGGGTGAGCGAGGCGTCGCCGCCCAGGTCGTAGGCTGCGGCCAGGCCGTAGCCGCTGACATCCGCGCCGGTTTCGTTGTCGTACTCGCCGTAGTTGGCGTGCAGCGAGATCGCATTGACGGTATAGCCGGCGCCGACGCCGATGTGATCCCAGTCTTCACCGGCACGATCATCGTCGTACTGCGAGAGTTGCACACCGAGTTCCAGACCGCCGGCAAGACTTGCGGTCACGGTGCCACCGATCCAGTTGGCGTCATTGGTGGCGTCGACCGCAACGGTCTGATAACCAAGGCCAAAGCCGACCGAGGCTGTGCCGATGTCCATGCTGTACATGGCCCCGACGGCGAAACCGGGATCGAGATCGTCGTCGTCGTCCATCTCGGCCGAAACGGCGACGCCGAAGCTGCCGGCGGTGTAGTCGTAGCGCAGGATCTGGCCGTCATACTCGCCGTCGAGCGCGTTGTTGAGCGCGCCGCTGTGGCTGGTTTCGTCATCGGCCAGCGTGCCCGGGTTGCCGATGCCGCCGGCTTCGCTCGTTGCCCAGTCGGCGGCGCCGTCGGTGTCGCCCATGGTCAGGGTGCCCCAGCCGCCGCGGATGAAGACGGTCGCACCGCCGTCGTCCGCAGCGTCAAAGGCGCCTGCGCTACCTTCGGTGTCGCCGTCGGCAAAGGAGCCAGAGCCATCCGATTCGTCGAGATCGATGCTGGCGCCGAACTCGAGACCGTTGTCGGTCGTGCCGCTCATCGAGAAGGTCACGTCCAGGGTCTGGTGGAACTGGGCGTGGTCATGCGTGCCGCCGAAGATCCCCATCTCGGCCGAGCCGGAGATCGAGACGTCGGCCGCGGCGACACCCGCCGAGGCGACGAGCGCGGAGGAGGTAAGCAGAAACTTTTTCATCGTATGTCCTCGTTTCAGGTTTGTTGTCACCTGTAAGGTTCAGGTGGGGCTTTGATGACCTGTCCGGTAAAAACGCTCAACCGCGATCGAGGTGTTTACAAATGAGAAACCTGGAATGAAACTTTGCCGCTACATCAAAACGAAACTAGTGATGCCTGAAAAAAATTTCTGAATGTATCAAACGAAAGTTTAGTATCAAAAAAATGATCTGAGTAAGGCTTTTTAGAAAACTGCATCCTTGGAAATATAAAACAGTCAGGTTGTTTCTAAATTTTTGCAGTATGATAATAGGTGCGCGATGTCGCTCAACCGGACTCGCATTCAAAGGTGCTGCCCGCTGACAACTGTCAGCGGGCTTTTTTGTTGCCGGAACGGGCGCCGGGGCGCTACGCTTGGGCGGTGTATCAGTCGCGTGTGACGCCAGTATCGAGTGTGAGTTCAAGATGGAAGATTCCAGCGCCTTCGGCCGCCCCCATGTCCTTTTGATCGATGACGACCAGCTTTTGCGCGACCTGCTCGCGACCTTGCTGGACCAATCCGGATGCGACGTGACCTGCGCCGCCGACATCACGGCGGGCAGGGATATCCTGCGCGGGCCGGATCCGGTCAACCTGGTGATCCTGGATTACCGCACGCCGCGGCCCGCAAGCCTTGCACAGCTGTCCGGCTTTCTCGCCGCGGCGGAGGGCGTGCCGGTCGCGCTGCTGTCCTCGAACCTGACGCTGGCCTTCGTCCGCCGCATCGTGGAGCTGGGCTTTCGCGGGTATCTTCCCAAGAGCATCCGGCCCGACACCTTCGTGCAGGCGGTGCGGCTGATCCTGTCCGGCGGCGTCTACATTCCCGAGGACGTGCTGCTCCAGTCCGAGAAGGACCGCCCGCTGCGCGACATCACCCCCACCGAGATGGACGTGCTGGCGCGCGTGGCGGCGGGGCAGTCCAACAAGCTGATCGCCGCCGACCTGCAGATGTCGGAATCCACCGTGAAGATGCATATCCGGTCGCTCAGCAGCAAGCTGCGCGCCCATAACCGGACGCAGATCGCGCTGCAGGCGATCCGGCTGGGCCTGGCCCAGGCCGAGTGACGGGCGCTAGCGCCGGTAGACCGCGCCGCTGGCGTTCGGCCAGTCCGGCGGCCGGTACCCGTCCATATACGCGTTGAGCAACCGGACCGCCGCCTTCGAGATCGACTCCTTGCCGTTCTCGATGGCACTGATGCGGTTGTAATGGGAATAGCCCAGAAGGCGGGAAAACTCTTTTTGCGAAAGCCCAAGTTCTTCCCGGCATTCGCGAACGGTCCTCGGATCGATCAGCATGGCACGAAACACCCAGCACTCTTGACACAACACACGCGTCCAGTATGGGACGACGCGTTTTCCAATCAATCTGTGCTTTTGTTTTCGTCTCCAGAAAGGTTACGCTCTGCGTATCTTTCCATATCTGAAAACCCGAAAAGATTTTCCCGAGAAGTTTTGCATGCCGCCATGGCGGGTTTTCCCGGGAAGCCTGTGGGCGGCAGCCGGCCCGGTTACCGGGCCAGCAGCATCCGGTCGCTGGTGATCTCGATCCGCGCGAAACGGTCGAGATAGGTCATGCCCAGCAGCGAGGTGTCCATGTCGCCGCTGTTGACCCAGGCCGTGACGCCGCGATCCGTCACGCCCCCCACCGCCAGCCGGTCGAGTTCCACCCGCGCGGTGCGCACGGGCCCGTTCGCGGTGTAGGCCTCGCCGTAATAGGAGAGCGCCCCGGTGTCGATCCCCGCGGCGCGCGCATCGGCGCCGCTCAGGACGATGCTGGTCGCGCCGGTGTCGATCATGAAGCGCAGCGGGGCGCCGTTGACCTCGGCCGTCAGGTAGAAATGCCCGTCCAGCGCGCGGGGCAGCTCGATCCGGCCGTCGTCGAGCACCGTGGCGCGCGGCGGGCCCGCGGCGCGGCGCACATCGTCCCAGAGCCCCACGGCAACGATCGCCCCGATGAAGATGAAGGTCCAGATCGCCGCCTGCTGCGCCATCTGCCCGAGCCGCCGGCGGTTCTGCATCAACAGCCACCCGGCGACGGCGCCGCCGAGCAGAAGCAGGTAGAGCAGGCGTGGCAAGAGCTCGTGATCCATGCCGTTCACCTTAGGCCAAGCCGTCACGGAATGGGAGAGGGCGCCGCTCACCCGCCGTTCACGACACCGAAATCCCTGAGCCCGTCGAGGACGAACTGCACCGAAAGCGCCGCGAGCAGCATGCCCAGCAGGCGTGTCACGACGATGACACCGGTATGCCCGAGCGCGCGCTCGAACGGGCCGGCCGTCAGGAACAGCCCGAAGACCAGCGCGACGACGGCGAGCATCACCAGATGCACCATCAAAAGGTAAAGCGGGTCGCCGCCGGCCTGGCCGGCCAGCAGGATCATCGTCGCCATGGCGCCGGGCCCCGCGATCAGCGGCATCGCCAGCGGAAAGACCGACGGATCCTCCTCGGGGCCGATCGACTGGCCCTCGCGGCGCTGGGTGCGGCGTTCGAACAGCATGTCGAGGGCCGTGATGAAGAGCAGGATCCCGCCGGAAATCCGGAAGGCGGGCATCGAGATGCCGATGAAATCCAGCACCGCCTCGCCCAGCAGGCCGAAGATCGTCAGCAGCCCCACCGCGATGGCGCAGGCCCGCAGGGCGATCCCCCGGCGTTCCGCCGTCGATTGCCCGCGGGTGAGCGCCACGAAGACCGGCGTCAGACCCACCGGGTCGATGATGACGAACAGGGCCACGAAGGCGGTGATCGCCGCGCCGATCTCCATCTATCCCTCCGCCGCGTCCAGTTTCTCCTGCGCCTTGAGCCAGAGCGCCTCTGCAAGGTCGAGCCCCTCCGCCACCTCGGCCCGCTTTTTCTGCCACTTTTCGGCCTCGCCGGCCATCCCCGGCGCGTAGAGCGCGGGTTCGGCGAGCTTGGCGTCGAGCCTGGCGCGCATGTCTTCCAGTTTCTGGACGCGGGCCTCGCATTTGCGCACCTCGTCGCGCAGCGCCTTGATCCTGTCGCGGCCGGCCGGCCTTGGCCTGGCGGGGGCCGGCTTGGCGGCCCCGGACGCCGTCTCGGCCGGCTTCGTGGACAGCAGGTCGCGGCGATACTCCTCGAGCGTGCCGTCGAAGACGTGCACCCCCCCGTCCTGCACGCGCCAGAGCCGGTCGGCCGCGTGGCTCAGCAGGTGGAAATCGTGGCTGACGAGGATTACCGCCCCCTCGAACCCGGCCAGCGCCTGCACCAGCGCGGCGCGGCTCTCGATGTCGAGGTGGTTGGTTGGCTCGTCCAGGATCAGCAGGTGCGGCGCGTCCAGCGTCGCCAACAACAGGGAAAGCCGCGCCTTCTGCCCCCCCGAGAGTTTCTCGACCGGGGTGTCCGCCTGGTCGGCGCCCAGCCCGAAGCCCGCGAGCCGCGCGCGCAGCTTGGCCGGCGGCTGGTCGGGCAGGGGGCGCTGCAGGTGCTGCAGCGGCGTTTCGGCCGGGGTCAACTCCTCGATCTGGTGCTGGGCGAAATAGCCGACCCGCAGCTTGGCCGCGCGGGTCATCTTGCCGTCCAGCAGCGCGAGCTTGCCGGCCAGCAGCTTGGAGAGGGTGGATTTGCCTTCGCCGTTCTTGCCCAGTAGCGCGATGCGGTCGTCCTGGTCGATCCGGAGCGAGAGCCGCCGCAGGACCGGCTTGCCGTCATAGCCCACCGCCCCGGCGTCGAGCGCGAGGATGGGCGGCGACAGCGGTTCGGGCGCGGGAAAGCCGAAGGAAATGCTGCGCCCGGTCCGCAACTCCGCCACCGGTTCCATCTTCTCGAGCATCTTGATGCGGGCCTGCGCCTGCCTTGCCTTGGAGGCCTTCGCACGGAACCGGTCGACGAAGCTTTGCAGATGCTTGCGCTGCGCCTCCTGCTTCTTGGCCTGGGCTTCCGCCTGCGCGGCGGCCTCGCGGCGCTGGCGGTCGAACTGGTCGTAGGGGCCCTGGTAAAGCGTGAGCCGCCGCTCCTCGAGATGCAGGATCGCGCCGACGGCGCGGTTCAGCAATTCGCGGTCATGCGAGATCACGAGCACGGTGTGGGGATACCGGGCGAGATAGGTCTCGAGCCAGAGCGCCCCCTCGAGATCGAGGTAGTTCGTGGGCTCGTCCAGCAGCAGCAGGTCCGGTGCGGCGAACAGCACAGCGGCCAGCGCCACGCGCATCCGCCAGCCGCCCGAGAAGTCGGCGCAGGGGCGCCGCTGGTCGGCCGGGTCGAAGCCGAGCCCCGACAGGATCGCCGCCGCGCGGCCCTCGGCGGACCAGGCGTCGATGTCGGCCAGCCGCGTCTGCACCTCGGCGATGCGGGCGGGGTCGGTGGCGGTCTCGGCCTCGGCCAGCAGCGCGGCGCGCTCGGTATCGGCGGCCAGGACGGTGTCGAGCAGGCTTTCCGGGCCGGCCGGCACCTCCTGCGCGACGCCGCCGATACGGGCGCGGGCGGGCAGGGTGATCTCGCCGCCCTCGAGCGTCAGTTCGCCCCGGATCAGCCGGAAGAGCGTGGTCTTGCCGGCCCCGTTCGGCCCGACCAGCCCGACCTTGTGGCCTGTCGGGATCGTGGCGGAGGCCCGCTCGAAGAGCGGTTTGCCCTCGACGGCGTAGGAGATATCCGAGATGCGCAGCATGCCCGCCATGTGCCCGAGCGCCGCGGGCCTGTCAATCGCCGGCCAAAGCGGCTTTTCAAGCCCCGGTCCCCATGCTACGGGACCGCCGAACATGACATGGCGGGCCGGGCCCGCCTTTCCTGCAAGAAGAGGGCTCTCACCATGGCGACCCAACGCACCCTGTCGATCATCAAGCCGGATGCCACCAACCGCAACCTGACCGGCGCCATCAATGCCAAGTTCGAGGAGGCGGGCCTGCGCATCGTCGCGCAGAAGCGCATCCGCCTCTCGAGGGACCAGGCCGGCGCCTTCTACGCCGTCCACAAGGAGCGTCCGTTCTACGACGAGCTGTGCGAGTTCATGTGCTCGGCCCCGGTCGTGGTGCAGGTGCTCGAAGGCGAGAACGCCATCGCCATGAACCGCGATGTCATGGGCGCCACCAACCCGGCCGAGGCCGCCGACGGCACCATCCGCAAGGAATACGCCCTGTCGATCGGCGAAAACTCCGTCCACGGCTCCGACGCCGAGGAGACCGCCAAGCAGGAGATCGCCTTCTTCTTCTCGGAACTCGAGATCGTCGGCTGACCATCGCGCCGCCGCGCGGGATCGGGGGCCGTCCTGCGGGGCGGCCCCTTTTCCGTCGGGGCCGGGCGGCTCAGCCCAGCAGCACCGGGGTCCGGTCGCCTTCGGCGAAGCGGCGCAGCACCGCCGGGTAGAGCAGGTGTTCCATCGCCAGCACGCGGTCGGCCAGCGTCTCGGGCGTGTCGCCGGGTTCCACCGGCACCCGCGCCCGGCCGAGGATCGGACCGTCGTCGAGTTCGGCGGTCACCTCGTGCACGGTGCAGCCATGCTCGGTGTCGCCGGCGGCAAGCGCGCGGGCATGGGTGTCGAGCCCGCGGTATTTCGGCAGGAGCGAGGGATGGATGTTCAGCATCCGCCCCTGCCAGCGCCGCGTGAACTCCGGCGTCAGGATGCGCATGAACCCCGCCAGGCAGATGATGTCGGGCCTTGCCGCGTCGAGGGCCGCGTCCAGGGCCGCCTCGAACGCGGCGCGATCCTTGCCATGGGGGCGATGATCGACGACCGCGGTCGGGATGCCCATCGCCTCGGCCCGGGCAAGCCCGCCGGCCCCCGGGCGGTTCGACAGCACCAGCACCGGCCGCGCCGGGTGGTCGCCGGTCATCGAGCGCGCCAGCGCCACCATGTTCGACCCCGAGCCGGAAATGAGGATCGCGACGCGTTTCACGAGGCTCAGACCAGTCGCCCGGTATAGGTGACGCCCGCGCCCTCGGTGACGCGGCCAAGGGTGTAGACCGTCTCGCCCGCGGCCCGCAGCCGGTCCGCGACCGCGTCGGCGCTGTCCGCGGCGACCACGGCGACCATGCCGATCCCAGCGTTGAAGGTCTTGAGCAGCTCCGCCTGGTCAAGCCCGCCCTCGCGCGCCAGCCAGTCGAAGACCGGCGGCAGCGCCCAGGCCGACAGGTCGATCCCGGCCCCCAGCCCGTCCGGCAGGACGCGTGGCAGGTTCTCGGTCAGCCCGCCGCCCGTGATATGGGCAAGCCCGCGAAGCCCGCCCGCCGCACGGGCCGCGAGAACCTGGCGAACATAGATCCGCGTCGGCGCGAGCAGCGCCGCGCCCAGCGTCGTCTCGGGCGCCCAGGGGCAGGGGGCGTCCCACCCGAGCCCCGAGCGTTCGACCACCCGGCGCACCAGCGAATAGCCGTTGGAATGCACCCCGTCCGAGGCCAGCCCCAGCAAGACGTCGCCCTCTGCGACCCCGTCGGGCAGGGCGGTGCCCCGTTCCATCGCGCCGACGGCGAAACCGGCGAGATCGAAATCGCCGGCGGCATACATGCCGGGCATCTCGGCGGTTTCGCCGCCGATCAGCGCCGCGCCCGCCTGCCGGCAACCCTCGGCGATGCCCTCGATCACGGCGGCCGCGCCGTCGAGATCGAGCTTGCCGGTCGCGAAATAGTCGAGGAAGAACAGCGGCTCGGCCCCCTGGCAGACGAGGTCGTTGACGCACATCGCGACAAGGTCGATGCCGACCGTATCCATCCGGCCTGTGTCGATGGCGATCCGCAGCTTGGTGCCGACGCCGTCCGTGGCGGCCACCAGCACCGGGTCGCTGTAGCCGGCCGCCTTGAGATCGAAGAGCGCCCCGAAACCGCCGAGCGCATCCATAACCCCGGGGCGTTTCGTGGCCGCGGCGGCCGGCTTGATCCGGTCCACCAGCGCGTTGCCCGCGTCGATATCCACGCCTGCCTCGGCGTAGGTCAGCCCATTCTTCCGCGTCATGCCTCGTCCCCCGGCTTCGGTTGGCCACGCTCTAGCCCAATCCGTCCGCGGAGGGAACCGATTCCCCCCGCTTGACCGGCCCCGCGGCCGCGCGTAATCAAGCCCGAGGCGGGCCTGTAGCTCAATTGGTTAGAGCAGAGCGCTCATAACGCTTTGGTTGGGGGTTCGAGTCCCTCCGGGCCTACCAGGTATCCTGCCCGGTCGATGACGGTCTTGCCCCGCCGGGGCATCGCTTGCGCGGCACGTCCCGGCTGACGGCCCGGACAGGCCCGGGAAGGCGCCGCGATCCGTCGCGCACCCGGCACGCGCCGCGAGACCGGTCCGGCACTTTCGGAGCACGGGCTTCAGGCGCTTGATTGTTGCCGGTCTTTCCGGTCATCCTCTGAGCGGTCCGGCACGCCATCGCGGTTCGTCGGATGTTTGCGCCTGCGAATGGGGATCCGATGAACCGTCTGACCTTGCTTTTCCTGGCCACGCTCACGCTGGCCGCCTGCGAGACCACCAAGGGTTTCGTGACGGATGTCGAGAACGTCACGAACCGCGTTGCCGACGAGATAGAGGGCGGCTAGGTTTCCTGGGTCGCCCCCGGGGGAGTCCCGGGGCTTTGAGGGTATCCTGCATGCGCAAAACGATCTGGATTGTTCTGAGCCTCGCCATTGGCGGTGTGGGTTTGACGGGCTGTGCGCCGCTCATCGGCGCCGGCGCCATCGTGGCGGCCGACGAACTGGCCGAGCGTGACGGGGACGACGGCCTGTTCTGATCCGCGACGCGCCATGGCCGTCGCGCGGCTGGCCGGGGATCCGCACCGATCGGCGTGAAATACCGGGATCGCGGCAGCTGCGCCGGCGGGCCGCGTCACCGCGCCAGCACCAATTCCGCCTTGAGCCCGCCCAGATCCGCGCTTTCGCCCAGCCGCAACTGCCCCCCGTGGCCCCGCGCGATATCCGTGGCGATGGCGAGCCCCAGCCCCACCCCGGTGCCGCGGTTCTGGTTGCGTGCCGCTTCCAGCCGGGCGAAGGGCCGGAGCGCGGCCTCGCGGCTTTCGGGGGGGATGCCGGGGCCGTCATCCTCGACCGAAAAACGCACGGCCGAGGGCGTAACGGCCACGGTGAGCCGCGAGGTCCTGCCGTAGCGTCCGGCATTGGACATCAGGTTGTCCAGTGCGCGGCGGATCGCCATGGGGCGCAGCGGCACGATCTCTCCGTCTTCGGTGCCCGGCGCACGGCGGAATTCCACGTCCAGCCCGGCCCGGCGGGCATCCTCGGCGGCGGTCTTGGCCAGCCGGACCGGATCCGTCGGCTCCAGCGCGTCCTCGGACGCGCCGCGGGCGAAGACGAGGAATTCGTCGAGCATCTTCTCCATGTCCTGCACATCGCGCGACAGCGCCTCGACATCCGGGGTCTGCTCGAGGAACGACAGCCCCAGCTTCATCCGCGTGAGCGGCGTGCGCAGGTCGTGGCTGACGCCGGACAGCATCAGCGTGCGCTGCTCGATCTGGCGCTCAAGCCGCGCGCGCATGTCGAGAAACGCGTTGCCGGCCGACCGTACCTCGACCGCGCCGGAGGGTTTGTAGGGAACGCTGCGCCCCTTGCCGAAGGCCTCGGCCGCGCGGGCGAGCCGCCGGATCGGGCGCAGCTGGTTGCGCAGGAACAGGAACGCGATCAGCGTCATCAAGAGCCCGGTGAACACCATCAGCACCAGCAACTGGTGCGGGTTCGACGCCGAGACCCGGTCGCGCGGAAAGGCGATGCGCAGCAGCCCGTGCCGCGTCTCGACGCCGAGGATCACGAGATCGTCGTTCTCGGCCAGGTCGATCCGGCGGATCGCGGGGATCTCGGCGCGAAGCGTGTCGATCACGCTGAGCCCGGAGAGGTCGTAGAAATAGCGCCTGTTCCCGGGCGGCATCGCGGCGCTGTCGGTAAAGGCGAGGCGGATGGCGAGCGCGCGGGCCGTCTCGGCGGCCGCGGCAAGCCCGGCCGCCGCGTCCGGTTCCCGGGTGACCTGGTCGAGCACCAGCTCGAGCTCCAGCACGACGCCGTCGGTCATCTGGCGGGTGACCTCGTCGAAATGGCGCTGTATAAAAACGATCGAGACGACCAGCAGAAGGACCACGATCGGCAGGATCAGGATCAGCGCGGCCCGGCCGTACAGGCTGCGCGGCATCGAGTTCTTGATCCAGTCGAAGGTCATGGTCGCAAAGTATCCGCAAGCCCGACCGGGCGGAAGGCAAGAATGCAGGACCCCTTCATCAAGGCATTCGACCCGCCCGTCGGCAAGGCCGAGGAGATCCGGCCGGGGCTACGCCGGATCGTGGCGCCCAATGCCTCGCCGATGACCTTCCGCGGGACCAATACCTGGCTTCTGGGCGAGAGCGAGGTCGCGGTGATCGATCCCGGGCCGGACAACCCGCTCCACCTCGCGGCCATCCTCGAGGCGCTGGGCGGCCGGCCCGTAAGCCATATCCTGGTCACCCACAGCCACGTGGATCACTCGCCGCTGGCGCGGGCGCTGGCCGCGCGCACCGATGCGCCGGTCTGTGCCTTCGGGGCGAGCGATGCCGGCCGCCGCGCGGACATGGTGGCGCTGGGCGCGACCGGCCTGATCGGGGGCGGAGAGGGCGTCGACCATGCCTTCGCGCCCGACGTGACGCTGGCCGACGGCGCCGTGCTCGACGGCGCGGAATGGCGCGTCGAGGCGATCGCGACGCCCGGGCATTTCGGAAACCATCTCTGCTTCGCCTGGGAGGACGCGGTCTTTACCGGGGACCACGTGATGAGCTGGGCGACGACCATGGTATCGCCGCCAGACGGCGACCTGACCGATTTCATGGCCTCGCTCGAAAAGCTGCGCGCGCGGCAGGGCGACCGGGTCTACCTGCCCGGGCATGGCGCCGTGCTCGAGGATCCCGCGGGCATGATCCGCCACCAGATCGCCCATCGGCGCCGGCGCGAGGCCCAGATCCTGGGCGAGCTGGTGGCCGGCCCCGCCGATCCCGAAACGCTCACCCGGCGCATCTATACCGACCTCGATCCCCGCCTGCGGCCCGCGGCGGCGCGCAACGTGCTGGCCCATCTCATAGATCTCCACCGCCGCGGCCGCGTCGCGACCGAGGGCGCACTGGCCGCGGACGCCCTGTTTTTCCTGGTTTGAACCGCCGTCGGCCCGCGCCCGCGGACCTTTGAAAAATCCACTGGACGCCCGGAATCGGAGTTGCTATACGCCCCGGCACTGGTCCGGCGTAGCTCAGTGGTAGAGCAGTTGACTGTTAATCAATTGGTCGTAGGTTCGAATCCTACCGCCGGAGCCACAACCCCCTCAAGTCCTTGATATTAAAAGATTTCGGCTCTCGGGAGTGGGAGCGGCCCGTGCACGTGCACATTCAGGTGCACAAACGGGTGCACATCCTGCGAACCCCAAGCGACTCCGCGCCCACGGACGGAGTCGCTGAATCATGCCGGGAAATGCGAAAATTCCCCATCTCGAGCGCCGCCCCTCGGGGTTCTTCTGGCGCCGCAGGATCAGGCATTCGCCGAGGTCACCCAACCCTGGTCCCGATCGTTTTCTCTGCTTCTCGCTGCGCACCGATGTCCTGCGCGACGCGAAAGCCCGGGCGCGGAGACTCCCGGATCTCAGCGACATGGCCTTCGCAGCCCCTGCTGAGAAGACGATGACCATCACCGCACCAGGGATGGAAACCCTGCTCACGAGCCTCTGTCGGTTCCAGGACGAGGCGGCCGACCGGCGTCGCGCTGCACTGCGGTCCGCGAGACCGGAGGTTCGCCCATGGCGCGCGATCCTCGCCGCATCTGGGCGTGCCCGTCGAAAACGGCGGGTGACTGCCCGCCCTCAGATCTTCAGCTTGTATCCGACATGGGTCGGCTCAAAACCGAGGCGGTCATAGAAGCGATGGGCATCTCGCCGGGCCTTGTCCGTGGTAAGCTGAACCAACGAACATCCCTGCGCCCGGCATTCGCCGATCGCCCAGGCAAACATCGCTTCGCCAAGCTTGCCGCCTCGACGATCGCGCGCGATCCGAACCGCCTCGATTTGTCCACGCTTGGCGCCATGGCGAGAGAGGCCCGGGATGAAGGTGAGTTGCATGGTGCCGACGATCTGCTGCCCATCCTCGACCACGCAAAGAAACTGGTTCGGGTCGGCATCGATCTCCGCGAACGCGGCCCGGTAGCACTCGTCTACCGCCGGCGCCGCGTTTTCCCGCGTCGCTCCAAGCATGTCATCGGCCAGCATCGCGACAATTGCCTCCAGGTCTGCCGCGGTGGCCCGTCGGTATCGCGGTTCACCCATGAGTTTTGTCCCTTCTTCCTCGCCGACCGCCTCCATAAGGGCTGCGGGTCGTCACCGGATATACGCCGGCCAGAGGCTGCCTCCGCTTCGTTGGGCTGATCGACGCCCGGATGCAGCGTGGATGTCAAGCCGCCTGCGCCTGAGACTGCGCCGCCCAGGCGAGCGCGAACAGCAGAAGGGCTGCAGACAGGCCGCAGGCGATGGTGCGGACGGTATTCCAGAAGCGCCAGCGGGGCAGGTAGGTGCAGCTCCAGTAATCCAGCGTCGCATCCGCGGAGGGCTCCATGCCCGCCAGGGTTTCGTTCATCGGCACGTTGAAGACCACCGTCACCCCGAAGCATCCGACGAGATACGTCAGGCCCGCCAGCATCATCAGGGTCCCCGGGCCGTGCCCGACGACCAATACGCCATGGGCCGCGATCAGCAGGGATACCGGCACCAGCCCGAGGAAGAGCACCATGAAGATCCAGCGGAACACCTCTCGGTTGATGGCCTGCATCGCCTCCGCGCCGCCCTGACCGCTGGTCAGCGACAAGGCGCGCATGATGAAATCCGAGAAGGCAAGAAAGACCCCGCCGACCAGCGCATAGGCAAGGACGGCGAGATGGGAGAGGTAGAAGATGAAACCGGACATGAAGGGATTCCTTGGATGGGGCGGCGGCGGGACCCCGAGGGTCGTGCCGCCGCGGCAGTGTCAATGCGCGTGCCGCGCCGCGAAGGGGCGGGGCGCCGGCTGCCGGAGCCGCCTGCGGAAGGCCGCGAGGCAGAGCGCTGCGATGACCAGTTCGACGACGAGCGCGCCGATGACGCTGCCGGACGGCATCCCGTCCATCGCAAGCCCGACCAGCCGCCCGATCGGGAAGGCGACGAACACCGTCAGCGCCGCCACCATGGCGACGGCCAGGGTCGCGTGACGCCGGATGCCGAGCAGCATCAGAAGGCCGAAACCCGCGAGGCCGGCGCCGGGCGCGCGCAATTCGCTCAGCAGGCTGGCGTCTTCGCCGAGCGTGATGCCGTAGCTGGCATAGAAGGCGTGCGGCGCGAACAGGATGAAGGCGCCTATTGCGAGCGCGGTGAGGCCCGAGAGGCCGAGCGCGATCTTCTCGAACAGGGTGGGGCGCATGTCATGGTCCTTTCGACGGGTGGTGTCAGGCGGCGCGTGTCCAGGCGCCGGCTCGGGCGGCGTCCCGGGCGAAATCCGCAAAGTCGCGGGGGACGCGGCCGAGCGCGCGCATCACGCCATCCGTGGTGTGGGCGTTGCGCCCGTCCAGCGTTTCACGCGCGATGGCGGTGAAGACGTCGGCGACGAAAATGCCGCCGGCCTCGGCGACGTTCGCGTGGAACTCATCGAAACTGATCGGGATATGCCGGATCTCTCGCCCGGTCGCCCGTGAAAGCTCGGCCGCCATGTCCGCGAAGGACATGAGCCGCGGGCCTGTGACCTCGTAGAGTTCGCCCTTGTGGCCCTCTTCGGTCAGCGCCGCGACGGCGACATCGGCAATGTCGTCGATGTCGATGATGGGCTCGGCCACAGCGCCGCCGGGCATTGGAAGGACGCCGGTCAGGACTGGATCGCGCAGGTAACCTTCGGAGAAGTTCTGCGCGAACCAGGCGGCCCGAACGATGGTGAAGTCGACGCCGGAATCTCGCACCACCGCTTCGCCCAGCCGCGCGTGATGTTCGCCGCGGCCGGAGAGCAGCACGAGATGTTCGACGTCCAGATCGCGGGCCGTCTCGCAGAGGGACTCGAGCTTTTCCACGGCGCCGGGGAAGGCGAGATCGGGGAAGTAGGTGACATAAGCCGCACGGGCCCCACGCAGGGCCGGTGCCCAGGTCTCCGGCGCCTCCCAGTCGAAGGGCGTTGCGGAGCTGCGCGAGCCGCGGCGCACGGGCAGGCCGCGCGCCTCGAGGCGGCGGGCGACGCGGCGGCCGGTCTTGCCGGTCGCGCCGATGACGAGGATCTCTTGGTCTTTCATGGGATGTCTCCTTGGCTTCCGGATCGGTAACCAAGGAATAGGCACAGGGAAGCGGCGGCGTATTGACCGGTGAAGCCAGCCTTTTGACCGATGCCGCCAATGTGCCCGTCAGCGGGGGGACACGTCCTTGCGGTAGGTCGCGGGCGTCGTGCCGACCCAGCGTTTGAACGCGCGGGTAAAGGCGCTCTGGTCGGAGAAGCCGATGAGGAACGCGATTTCGGCCAGTGAATGGCTTTCATCGCGCAAGAGCGCCTCGGCGAGATCGCGGCGGGTCTCCTCGGTGAGGCTCTGAAAGCTCACGCCGTGCTCCGAGAGGCGCCGGTGGAAGGACCGCGCACTGAGCCCGAGGCCGCGGGCGATCTCGGCCATCTTCGGCGTCCCCTCGCTGAGGGCCTGGGCGATTGCGGCCTTGGCCTGCGCCACAAGCGCGGGCGCCCGGGTGAGCTCGGACAGTTCCGCATCGAGCTGCGTGGTGAGGTATCGCGAGATCCCCTCGTCCCCGAGGATGTTGCGCCGGGCCAGCGTCTCGTCGGCATAGAGGATCGCGTCGAGGTCGGCGCCGAAGCGCACCGGACAGCCGAACCACGCCTCATGCGCGGCGATCGAACGCGGGGCCGGATGACGGACCAGCACCTCCACCGGCGCAAGCGGCACCGGGCAGACCTGTCTCGCGATGGACACGACGCTCGCAAGGGTCGCCTCGTTCGACAGCCGCATCCCGAGGCGCCGTTCGCCCGCCCGATGCAGGATGAAGAGCGTGCCTCCCGCTGCCGGCCGCAGCTCGTATTCGACGACGCTGGTCCAGAGCCGCGCGTAGCGTTCCACCCTCGCATAGGACGCCCCGAGCGTCGTCGCAGCCTTGAAGGCCAGTCCTAGCGCGCCGTATTCGTCAAGTCGCATGGAGGCGCCTGTGCGTACCGGCAGATCGGTGACGTCGATCTGGTCGGCGATCCTTTCGAGCATGTCGTAGTAGCGCTCGGCGGGAACCATTCGCCCGGCGTCCCAGGGGTCTTCCGGATCGATCCTGACACCGGCCAGCAACGCCGCAGCATCGACCCCGCCGCCCGCCGCGGCGACGACCTTGCGCGCGAAGAGCGACGTCACGTATCCCATCCCGGCATTCTACGATGCGCGCGCTGAGCCGCCAAGATCGCAGTGGATCCGGGCAGGCGGCGGACCGGACTTTTTCTCTTCGTTTGATGTTGCATCCGGCTTCCAAGCGCAGGGAAGGTCGGCAAACGCCCGTTCGCCGCATTATCCGTGAAGGCCGGCTCAGCTGCGAACCTGTCTTTCGGACAGCATGATGCTGCCGCAGCGCGGCGGCCCCGCGTCCTCTTGTTGGTGGGAGGTCGCTTTTCTCAGCCGTAGTCCGGTGCGACGGCCCGTCCCTCCTTGGCCGAGCGGGCGCAGGCCAGCGCGATGGCCAGGGCCGCGCGGCCGTCCTCGGCGGTGGCCGACGGCGCGCGCCCCGACGTGACGGCGGCGTGGAACTCGTCGAGGGCGTTGTAGAAGGACTGGTCGTAGCGCTCGAGGAAGAAGTGCTTCAGCGGCGCGCGGGCGACCGTCCGCGTGCCGTCCCAACGCACCAGGGGATCGTCGCGGTGATTCTCGGTCTGCAGCATGCCCCGGTCGCCGAGGGCCTCCAGCCGCTGGTCGAAGCCGTAGCTGCAATAGCGGGAATTGTTGATGTGCACCAGCGCGCCCGAGGGCATCTTCAGCGTCGTCATGGTGAGATCGAAATCCCCCTCCGCGCCGATCTCCGGGTCGAACATGCAGGACCCGGCCGCCTGAACCTCGACCGGTCGCTCCCCCGCGATCCAGCACAGCAGGTCGATGTCGTGGATCGTGGCGTCGACGAAATATCCCCCCGAGGCGCGCACATAGGCGATCGGCGGCGGGGCGGGTTCGCGGCTCCAGCTCATCAGCATGGTGACACGGCCGATCTCGCCCGCCCGTACCGCCGCGCGCAGCGCGGCGTTGTCGGGATCGAAGCGGCGGTTGAAGCCCAGCATGAAGGGCACCGGCGTCTCCTTCAGCGCGGCGAGCGCCTGGTCGACGCGCGCCAGCGTCTGGTCCAGCGGCTTCTCGCAGTAGATCGGCTTGCCCGCCTGCGCGACGCGCAGGATGTAGTCGACATGCGTGTCGGTTGGCGTCGCGATGACCACCGCGTCCACCCTGGGATCGGCCAGCATCTGGTCGAGATCGTCGACGGGCCGGCCGCCATACTGCGCCGCGGCGGTCTCGGCGGAGCTGCGGCGCGGGTTGTAGACGACCTCGAGGCTCAGGCCGGGATGGGCGCTGATCTTGGGGCCGTAGACATGGGCCATCCGCCCCGTACCCATGAGCGCGATGCCGAGCTGTTTCGTCATGCTGCACCTTTCGCGTCTTCGAGGATCATCGCCGCGCCCTTCTCGCCGATCATGATGGACGCGGCGTTCGTATTGCCGGTCACGATGCGCGGCATGATCGAGGCGTCGACCACGCGCAGGCCCCGGACGCCGTGCACGCGCAGGCGCGGATCGACGACCGCGTCCGGCCCGGTGCCCATCTTGCAGGTGCCCACGGGATGGAGCAGCGAGAGACCGTTGGCCCGGCAATAGTCGAGAAGCGCCGCGTCGTCCCGGACGTCGCGGCCCGGGGTCAGCTCGCGCTCGACGCAGCGCGCCATCGGGTCGGTCGCCGCGATCTTTCGCCCGAACTTCAGCCCCGCGATGGCCGCGCGCTGGTCGGCCTCCTCGGCGAAGAAGTTGAACTGGATGGCCGGCGGCGTGTCCGCGCCCGGCCCCTTGATGCGGACATGCCCGCGCGAGGTGGGCCGCATGTGCTCGGCCAGGATGGTGAAGCCCGAGAACGGATGCGGCTTGAGCTGTTCGTTCGTGCACCAGGCCATGAAGGTGACCATCATGTCCGGGCGGTCGATGCCGGGCCCGGACCGGATGAAGGTGTTGGAATAGTTGCCGTTGTCGGCGAAGGGCCCGGTGCGGAACAGCAGGTAGCGCAAAAGCTGCAGACCACCCTTCAGCTTGTTGTTGTAGAGATCGTTGACCGTCGTCTTGACGGTCGAGCGATACTCGGCGCCGATCCCGAAATGATCCTGCAGGTTTTCCCCGACGCCGGGCAGCGCGTGGCGCGTCTCAATCCCGTGCGCCTGCAGAAGGGCGCCCGGGCCGATCCCCGAGAGCTGCAGCAGCTGCGGCGAGTTGAAGGTGCCCCCGCAGAGGATCACCTCCGCCCGCGCACCCGCCGTGTGGCGACCCGAGCGATCCGTCCAGGCCACGCCGCTGGCGCGCCCCTCCGCGATCTCGATGCGCTCCACCATGGCATGCAGCTTCAGGTCGATGTTCTGCATCGCCGGGCCACGCAGGTAGCCGGCGGCCGTGCTCCAGCGGCGCCCGTTCTTCGTGGTGGTCTGGACATAGCCGGTGCCCTCCTGCCGGGCGCCGTTGAAGTCGTCGTTGCGCGGCACGCCGAGCGATTCCGAGGCCGCGTGGAAGGCTTCCCCGAGGGCATGCTCGGTGCGCAGGTCCGAAACGGCGACTGGCCCCCCGGTGCCGTGGAAGTCATCGGCCCCGCGCTCCTGGTCCTGGCAGGACTTGAAATAGGGCAGCACGCCGTCCCAGCCCCAGCCGGTGCAGCCCTGCGCCTCCCAGCCGTCGAAATCCTCGGGCTGGCCGCGCATGTAGATCATCCCGTTGATCGCCCCGGTCCCGCCCAGGACCTTGCCGCGGGGCTGGAAAAGCCGGCGACCGTTCAGGTGTGGTTCGGGTTCGCTCTCGTAGCACCAGTTCACCTGCGGGTTGGCATAGAGCAGCGAGTAGCCGAGGGGGATGTGGATGAAGGGGTTGCGGTCCTTGCCGCCCGCCTCGAGCAGAAGGACCTTGTGCCCCGCCTCGCCAAGCCGTCCCGCTACCGCGCAGCCGGCCGATCCAGCGCCGATGACGATGTAGTCGTAGTCCCCGGCCGTCATGGTATCCCTCCCGCCTCGACGTGTTGCGGGGAAGGTTGCACTGCCGGCCCTGACCAATGAACATGTCAAATGTCAGATTTGGACATTAACTCGCTGGCATGCTCTCTTCGATCGGGAATTCTTGGCGAACACCGCCGGCGACAGGAGACCCAGCCATGACGCGCGAAGAGCTGCTCCGGATCCTCACCTTCGTGGACTCCAACCGGGACATTTCAGAGAAGCGCACGCAGCTGGCCACCGTGGATCCCCGGTGGAACATCATTTCCTATGCCATGCGCCGCCACCTGGAGGGCAAGCTCCTGACGGTGACGTCTGCCGCGATGGCCGCCGACGTGCCTTATGGGACGGCGGTCCGGCGGATCACCGAACTGATCGAGCAGGGTTTCCTGCACAAGCGGCCGCGGTCCAAGTCGGGGAAATCCTTTTCGCTTCATCCCACACGCAAGCTCATCGCGGAGTTCGAGAGCTTCGCGATGCAACTCAAGGCGATGGTGGGCAACACGTTCGGCTTCACCGATGGCGACGGCGAGATCGGCGATTTCTATTTCGGCGGATATTACATGGCCTCGCGGATCCTACCCTATCCGAACGCGATGAGAACCGGCGTCGGCGTCGACCGCACCTTCCGGATTCTCAGCCCGATCGACCCCACATTCAAGACGCTCAGCCAGTTCTCGTCCAATCTGGACGAGCTGTGCGGGACCAATATCGAGATCGTCAATCTTCCCCTGGACGAGCTCCACGGCGAGATCATGGCCAACGCCAGGCGTCCCGCCTCGAAATACGATCTGATGGCCGTCGACCTGCCCTGGATCGGTCAGCTCGCGACGGAAGGGGTGGTCGAACCGCTGGACGAGATCATGCGGGCGGAGCGCTACAACCCGTCGGACTTCCATAACGCGGCCTTCCGCGGCTCGTCGTGGAACGGCCAGCAATACGGCCTGCCGATCCAGCCGACCGCCGAGCTGCTTTTCTGCCGCTCCGACCTGTTCGCGGAGGCCGGGCTCGACATCCCGAGAACCACCGAGGATGTCCTCTTCGCCGCACGGGTGCTGCACCGGTCGGGCTTCGACATTTCCGGCATCGTGATGAATTACGGCCGCGGCACCCCGGTGGCCCACACCTTCATTCAAACGCTGGCCGATTTTGGCCAGCCGGTGCTCGATCTGAACCGGCTGGGGACCGAGTTCGACGTCTCAACGATCGAGAAAGAGAATTTCCGCCCGCGCCTGTTGACCGAGGCGGCGCGCAATGCCGCCGAGTTCCTGATGGAACTCACCGAATTTGCGCACAAGGAAAGCCTGGTATGTAACTGGGACCGGCGCATCGGGATATTCTCCAACGGCCAGGCGGCCATGACCTACGGCTGGCACATCCGCGCCGCCGCCTTCGAGCTGAACGAGAAATCCGCGGCCCACGGCAAGGTCGTTTTCGCGCCCCACCCGCACGGGCCGGGGGCACGGACCGTCTCGCCGATCGGGGGGTTTTCGCTGGCGATGCCGGCGGGGCTGGACCCCGACCGGAAAAAGGCCTCGTGGAAGGTGATGGAATACCTGACCCGGCCGGAAATGCTGAAATGGTATGTTCTGAACGGCAACCTGACGAGCCCGCGCTTCTCGACCAGCGCGGATCCGGAGGTGCAGGCCAGCAGCCCGCTCATCGGCGAGATCGACGTGATGGAACGCCGCGGCGAACTGCAGACCTGGCCGCGCCCGCCCGTGCCCGAGTTCAGCGACCTGCTCAGCATCCTCGGCGACGAGATCCACATGATGTTGCAGGGGGCGCAATCCATCGATGACGCCCTTGCCAGCTCGCAGAACCGCATCGACGCCCTGATGCGGGAGCGCGGTCGCTACTGACCGAGCCACGAAAAAGGGCCGCGTCATGAGACGCGGCCCTTCGCGGTCGCTTGGAGAGCGGCTTACCAGCTGGGGCGCTCGAACTCGTCGACGTTGTCCGGAAGGACCTTGGGGGTCTCGATGCCCTGCAGGGCCGGCACGTCGATCCCGTTGGCGACCTTCACCGCCGTCTGGATGGCGAGGATCGCGTCATCGACCGGGGATTGCTTGTTGGAGCCGGAGTGCCAGCCCTCCTTCATCGCGTCCCAGCCTTCGCCGAACTGGTTGCAGGTCACGACCTTGACCTCGCCGGGTTCCTTGCCCGCGCCCTGCAGTGCGCTGATCACGCCGAGCCCCATGCCGTCGTCGAACGCATAGACGCCGTCGATCTCGTCCCCGAACTGTGTCAGGAAGGTTTCCATGACCGTCTGGGCCTTCTCGCGGTTCCACTCGGCGGTCTGGCTGGCCAGGATCTCGATGCCCGGGTAGTCATCCGCCATCTTGTCGAGGAAGCAGTTCTTACGCAGGATCGACACGGTGTAGCCCGGCGTGCCTTCGACGACCACGATGCTGCCCGCGCCCCCGAGCGCATCGCCCAGCATCTCGGCCGACTGTTCGGCCTGCGCGCAATCATCGGGACCGGTATGGCCGACGATATAGCGACGCCCGGCTTCGCCGATGGGCGAGTTCGAGGTGATCACCGGGATGCCCGAGCGGGACGCGTTGCGAATGGCCGGGATCAGCGCGTTCTGCGAGGTCGGCCAGACGACCAGCGCGTCCATGTTCTGCGACGCCATATCCTGGATCTGGTCAAACTGGACCGCCGGGTCGCCCTGCGGATCCATCACGGTGGCCTGGATGCCCAGTTCCTCGCTGTATTCAACGGCGGTTTCCGCGTATTTCGCCTGGTACGCGTTCGACCCCGGGTAGAGCACGGTGATGCCGATCCGGGTCTCGGACAGTGGCTGCTTCAGCTCGCCATCCAGCCAGTCGGGTGCGTCCTGCGCCCCGGCGCTGCCGGCCGCCAGCGCGGCGGCCGCCGCCGCGACAAGGGTCGTTCCCAGCTTGGTGGGGATAATGTTCATCGTGGTTCCTCCTCAGCGCCGCCTGAATTGCTACGTTTCTCCCGAAAACCCCGGCGGCAGCGGTGCGGGGCTCTCCTCGCTCCATCATCGGCACGGGCAAGCCGCGCTCAACTGGCCAAATGTCCAAATCTGATTTTTGGGATGTCCGGGGTATGCGGTGCATTCGCCGCGCCGTGCGCAAGGCTATCGTTCCCGAAGATTCATTTTGGATTTTTTGTCGGTGTCCCGGGTGTGACTGTGAAACTATCGTCACAGGCGGGAGGAGTTTCACAGATGGATTTCGACATACGAGCCTTGCTACGCCGTCATGGCCTCATCCTGGCGTTCATGGTGTTCCTGGCCGGGGTCGCGCTGAATGCCGATGCCTTTCTGACCCCGGGCAACATACTGGACGTGCTGCGCCAGGTCTCGATCACCGGAATGATGGCGCTGGGGGTCACCTTCGTGGTGCTCACCGGTCGGCTCGACCTGTCCGTGGGGTCGCTACTGACCTTGCTGACCGTGATCGTCGTCGATCAACACAACGCCGCCGGGCCTTTCCCCGCCATCGTCATGACCATCGGCGCCGGCATCGCCATCGGCGCCTTCAACGGGGTGTTGGTCGGATTCATCGGGTTGAACGCGCTGATCGTGACCCTGGCCATGCTGTCCTTCCTGCAGGGGCTGGTGCTGTTCTACTCGGGCGGGGCCAACGTCAATGTCCAGAACGCGCAAGACACCTGGTTCGCGGTGTTCGGGCGCGGTGATTTCCTCGGTCTTCCGGTGCCCGTGATCGTGTTCCTGGTCGGCGCGGTGATCGCCGGCCTGGTGCTGCAATTCACTACCTTCGGGCGCCGGATTTACGGCGTCGGCGGCAACGAAACCGCCAGTATATTCTCTGGCATCGACGCCCGCTGGACGGTGTTCTGGGCCTATGTCGTCTCGGGCTTCACCACGGCCATCGCGGCCGTGATCATGGGAAGCCGGGTCATGGGGGCGCAGAACACCATAGGCCAGGGCTACGAGCTGACCGTTCTCGCCGGCGTGATCCTGGGCGGCACGTCCCTGCTCGGCGGGTCCGGCAGCGTCTGGCGGACGGTCATCGGCATCTCGATGCTGGGCTTCATCCAGAACGGGCTGCTTCTGCTCGGCTTCGCCTACTACGTTCAATGGCTCGTTACCTGGGCCGTCATCATCATTGCCGTCTGGATCGATCTGGGCGCCAAGCGCGGGAGGGTTTTCGCATGACCGACCTTTCGGCTACTGAGGCGCGCTCGCCGGCGCAACTCGTCACGCAGTGGCTTCTCCGGAACCACATCTGGGTGTTCCTGGTTCTGACGATGGTCGTGTTCTCGTTTTCCAGCCCGTATTTCCTGACGCTGAACAATCTTGGAAACATCCTGACGCAGGGCGCGTTCATCGGGATCCTGGCAATCGGCATGACCATGGTCATGATCGACGGCGAGATCGACCTCTCCGTCGGGGCGATCCTGGCGCTGGCCTCTGCGCTCGCGATCGGGTTGCAGGATCACATGGGGGTCTGGCCGGCCGTGCTTCTGGGCCTGCTCTCGGGCACGGCGCTCGGCTTCCTGAACGGCACCCTCGTCGCGCTTTCGGGCATGCATTCCTTCATCGTCACGCTCGGGGGGCTGATCGGCATTCGCGGGCTGGTCTTCGTCTATTCCGGCGAGAACGCCCTGATGGTGCCAGATTTCAGCTACACCGAAATCCCCGAGCTTTATCTCGGTCCGGTTTCCCTTACGGCGATGATCTTCTTCGCGCTGGCCTTTCTCTTCCAGTGGGTGCTGTCCAGCACCCGGCACGGGCGCGAGACCTATGCCGTCGGCGACAATATCGAGGCCGCGCATGACGCCGGCATCAACGTCAAGCGTCACAAGATCATCAATTTCACCATATGCGGCACGCTCGCAGCCGTCTGCGGGATCCTTCTTTCGATGCGGCTTGGCACGGCCGAACCCAACGCCGGCAAGATCTGGGAACTGTGGACGATCATTGCCGTGGTGCTGGGCGGCACGCGTCTGCAGGGCGGCTATGGCAGCATCTGGATGACCATCGGCGGCGTTCTGACGCTGGCGGTTCTGCGCAACGGCCTGCGGCTGCTCAATACCCCCAACTACGTGGAACTGATGGTGATGGGGGCGGTTCTGATCCTTGCCCTTGCGCTGGACAAGCTGCTCAACAGCCGGGAGGGCACGTGATGGATGACGTCATTCTCGAGGTCAAAGACATCACCAAGACCTTCCCCGGCGTGACCGCGCTGGACAAGGTGAGCTTCGACATCCGTCCCGGCGAGGTTCATGCGCTGGTCGGTGAAAACGGCGCGGGCAAATCGACGCTCATGAAGGTGCTGGCCGGGCTTCACCGGCCGGACGGGGGCAAAATCGTCTACCAGGGCCGCCCGACCCAGGTGTCGGGCCCACTGGATGCCCGCCAGAAAGGCATCCTGCTCATCCACCAAGAACTGTCGCTGTCCCCGGAACTGTCGGTGGCGGAGAATATCTACCTCGGCGCCTGGCCCACGAACCGGTTCGGGGTGCTCAGGAAACGCGAACTCCGTCGGAATGCCCAGGCCGCGCTCTCTGCCCTCGGCTGCGGCTTCGGGCCGGATGTCCGGGTCGGCACCCTCTCGGTGGCCATGCAGCAGATGGTCGAGATCGCAAGGGCCGAGGCGTTCAGCGCCAATATCGTGATCTTCGACGAACCGACCGCCTCGCTTACGGATACCGAGAAAGAGCAGCTTTTCCACACGATCCGTGATCTCAGATCGCGCGGGGTCGGCATCGTCTACATCTCGCACAAGATGGACGAGATTTTCGACATCACGGATCGGATCACCGTTTTGCGGGACGGCCAGGTTCAAGGCACCGTCGAGACCCCGGAGACCGATCTGAACCAGATCACCCGGATGATGATCGGCCGCACGCTGGACAGCTATTTCGTGAAGGCCGAAAAGCGCTTCGGAGACGAGGTTCTCAGGGTCGAGGGGCTGGGAAAGCACGGGCTTTTCAGCGACGTGTCGTTCTCCGTGCGCGAGGGCGAGGTTCTTGGGCTCTACGGCCTCGTGGGCGCCGGCCGATCCGAAGTGGTGGAGACGATCTTCGGGGTCCGCCGGGCGGATGCGGGCAGGATCTTCTGGAAAGAGGGGGAGATTGACATGCCCACCCCGCGCCAGGCGATCGACATGGGCATGGCCCTCGTCCCCGAAAGCCGCAAGGAACAGGGGCTGGTCCTGATGATGGGCGGGCGAGAGAATACCTCGCTGCCCCATCTGGGCCTGTTTTCCGAGCTGAGCATCATGAACCGGCAAAAGGAACTGGGGGTGTTCGAGAAGTACCGATCGGCCATGTCGATCAAGACCACGGGTCCCGACCAGGCCGTGTCCCAGCTTTCCGGGGGCAACCAGCAGAAATTCGTTCTTGCGAAATGGCTCTGCGCCGAACCCAAGCTGATCATTCTCGACGAGCCGACCCGCGGCATCGACGTCGGGTCGAAATCGGCCATCCACGAACTGATCGCCGAGCTGGCCGAACAGGGGCTGGCCGTCATCGTCATCTCGTCCGAGATGCCCGAGGTGCTGGGCGTCAGTCACCGCGTGCTCGCCATGTCCGAAGGCGCCGTCGTCGCCGCGTTCGAGGGCGACGAGATGACCGAGGAGAACCTGATCGACGCGGTGTCCCATCATCGCCAGCAACCCGCCGCGGAGTAAGGACATGGCCTGCGATGACAACAAACCGAAGATCGGCATCGGCCTGATCGGCTCGGGGTTCATGGGGCGCTGCCATGCCAATGCCTTCGGTGCGGTCTCCGGCCTGTTCGACCTGCCGGCGCGCCCGGTCAAATCGGTTCTGGCCGACGCGACGGACGAGATCGCCGCGGCCGGGGCCCGGGCGCTCGGCTTCGCGCGGGCGACCGCGGACTGGCGATCGCTGGTCGCGGACGACGCGGTGCGCGTGGTCGCGATCACGGCCCCCAACGTGCTGCACGAACCGATGGCGCTGGAGGCCATCGCGGCCGGGAAGGCCGTTTACTGCGAAAAGCCGCTGTCGACCACCGCGGCCTCGGCGCTGAAGATGACCGAGGCCGCCGAGGCCGCCGGCGTGGTGACGTCGGTCGGGTTTAACTTCCTGCGCAATCCGATGATCCGGCTGGCCAGGGACATCGTTTCTTCGGGCGAGATCGGCGAGGTGACGGGATTTCGGGGCCGTCACGCGGAAAACTACATGGCCGATCCTCGCACGCCCCATTCGTTCCGCACCGATCCCCAGGGCGGCGGGGCGCTGGCCGATATCGGGAGCCACATCATCTCTATGGCGCGCCACCTCTTGGGGCCGATCGCCGAGGTGAGCGCCGATTGCAGGACGATTCACTCCGAGCGGCCGGTCTCCGCCAACAGCGCGGACCGAAAACCGGTCGCGGTGGACGACATGACCCATGCGCTGCTGCGCTTCGCGAGCGGGATCTCGGGCAGCATCGAGGCGAACTGGGCAGCCAGCGGGCGGACCATGGACCTGTCCTTCGAGATCACCGGCAGCCGCGGCGCCGTCGCCTTTTCCCAGGAGCGCATGAACGAGTTGCTGGTCTATTCGGGTTCCGGCGCGCGGGCCGGGTACAGACGGATCGAGGCGGGCCCCTCCCACCCACCTTACGGTCGCTTCTGTCCCGCGCCTGGGCATCACCTTGGCTTCAACGACCTCAAGGTTATCGAAGTCGCGGAGCTGATCCATGCCATCATGGAAAACGGGCGCTGCATGCCCGATTTCCGTGAAGCATGGGAGGTCCAGCGCACGGTCGAGGCAATGCAAACATCCTCCTCAACCCGCGAATGGGTCTCTGTCTGAAGGACCGGGTCCTGACCGCGATATCAAAGAAGCTAGATCACAGCACCTTTCTTTCAGGCGCTGCCATTCCCTGGATGTTGATTGCGCAAGCGCGCTCAAAGCTGACAGTTGCAGGGAATCGACCGAATGCCCGCGAAGTAGCGGGAAGCACCTCTCAGTGCCGCGAAGACGAAAGTGCTCGAAGTCCGCTTTTGCGTCATCTGCCAGCGATCGTCCGACTCACGCTTCGAGCTCAAGACAGGGATAGGAAGTGCTTCGCGGCAGCCCTCGAACACCACGTCTCTTTTTGGCTGTTTGCTCGGTTCGGAGTTTTCGGAGCCTATGCGGCTTCAGTTCTGCAAATCCTGCGGCGGTGCATCGAGCCCAGCCGCCACCATCGTGGCCCAAAAGCGCTTTGCAGTTTCCGGGTTCCGGTAAGGAAAGATCGTGCGGAATGCGTCAATGTCAAAATCGGGCTTTAGCCTGTAGAGCGATGCATGCGCGGCTTGAGCCGCCTCGCCATCGCCGAGGGCCAAGTGACAAGCCGCGAGATAGGCGTATGTGTAGAACGGTGGATTCCGCATTCTCAGGAATGCATCCCGGGCCTCTGAAAACCGACCCAGAGTGTGCAGGCATCTGCCCTGCATGCCCCAATACCAGTTAGGGTGATACGGGTTGAGGCGCATGCCTTCGCGAATACGCTGCAAGCCCTCCTCGGGGCGATCGTCATACATCAAGAAACGCCCGTATTCCGTGAGAAGCAGATCGTCATTTGGGTTCACCGCAAGACCCGCCTCGAAATGGTGGGCCGCGCGATCGAAGTCACGTTCCAGCATGCGTGCCACCCCGAGAACGCAATGCGCACGCGGCTCTCGCGGGTCCAATGCGACAGCGCGTTCCCCGAGCGGAATCAGTTCGGCCATGTTGCCTTCAATCTGGAAATACCACTGCCGATAAAGGCGGGTCAGTGCCAGCAAGGCCCATCCACGCGCATTCTGCGGCGCGACCTCGGTGGCGTGGCCAAAACACTCCAGCGCCTTATCGAACTCTGAAAGCTCCGGAATGTTCATGTGCCGCAGCCCGCGCGAGATTAGAGCGAACCCCTCGAGACGATCCCGCGGAAACTCAAGGGCGGCGTTCGCTTCTGTCTCGACAATCCGTCCGACGGCGGCGCCGGTTACGCTGCGTGCGATCTCGGCCTGGATCTCGAAGATATCCTCGATGTCCCGATCGTAGCGCTCTGCCCACAATTCGCGTTGATCGCTGCATCGGACCAGATGCGCTGTTACCCGCAACCGGTCATTTGCGAGCCGAACGGATCCGCCCAAAAGGAAACGGACGCCGAGCCGTTCGCCGATTTCTTCGGGCGTATCTTCTTCTTCGCTGAAACGGAAAGATGACTGTCGCGCGACCACCAGCAGATCTGGGTTGCGCGAGAGTTCGACGATCACGTCCTCGGCAATGCCGTCGCCGAAGAAGCCTGCTTCCGCATCCTTGCTGAGCGTGCGAAAGGGAAGCACGGCGATCGACGGGCGGCCGGGCGCACGGGGAAGTTCCGGCGTGCCACGAAGGCTCGCTTGCGGCGCCATTCCCGGCCCGGAGGCCTTGGACTGTCCCCCGGATCGCGCCCGCCTCACCTCTCGGACAAGTTCCATGGTCGGAGGTTCAGGTTGCACGCCAAGTTCTTCGTCAAGAAGGCTGCGCAGGCGATCGAACTGTTTGAGAGCCGCATCGAAGCGCCGCTGCTTGGCGTAGACCCGGATAAGACGTCGGTGCACGTGTTCCTGAAGCGGATCTTCGGAGAGTAGCTTCTGGGCCGTCGCCACGGCCCCTTCGGTATCGCCGGCCTCGAAGAGTGCATCCGTCAGCCGAAGCAATACAGACATGTATTGGGACCGTATGGTTCCGCGCTCTGCCTCGACCCACTGGTCGAACGCAGCCGTCACGGCTGGCAGACCCTCCAAGAATGCCCCCGAATGAAGCTCAGTTGCGCGTGTCAGGGCATCGACGTCTTCCGCATGGCGAGCGGTGCGCATGAAGAGGTCCGCATCAATCACGATGCGCTCATCGTCGATGCGGATGCCAGCATTGCTTGCCTCGACGACATCCGCCACCGGGCCCATGCTTTTCCTGAGAGATGACAGCGCCGTGCGGAGGCTGGCGCGGGCCTGCTCTTCCTCACTGTCCGACCAGAGCATGGCTGTAAGGGTTTCTCTCGGCACCGAAACGCCGGGCCGGCGCGCAAGGTATGCCAGCATGGCCTGTGCCTTGCGTGGCATCGGCTTGTCCCCGGAGCCCGGACCTTCGATGGCAAACGGCCCGAGAAGGCGCAGCGTCAAAGCGTTGTCAGAGCGTAAATCCACTTTTGACGGCTTCCTCGCGCTTGGTGCGCCATCGGCTTCACGCACGCAGCGTAGCGTAATTTCATCGAAACCACCAAGCCCAGGGAGAAAAGCCATGTTCGACATCAATCCTCAGACGCACCGCCATTACCTCTCCGATATCGACCGCCAATTTCAGCCGCGGATGTTTGAGCATGGGAAAATGAGCCTGCGCGATCGTTTCGGCCTTTTCCAAACGGGCGCCGGCATTGCCGTTCTTGCTGTCGCGTCCTTCGTGCTTGGCGGCCTCGCAGGTGGAACCCTGCTTTGATACGCTGCAACCTGATGCTTTCAGACCGCGATCGCCGTTACGACGAAGTAAGATTTGGACGTAGGTAAACGAGCAGGGGCTCCCTCGACAGAAAATCCGTTTGAAACGGTTGAGGATCAGGGTCAGCCGGGTCTGCCGAGCTGGCGTTCCCGCCTGGCGCAGCAAACGGCCTGGTCCCGTCCAAAATGGCGGGGAACCGGTGAAAACCGCGGCGGGCCTGACTGCTATTTGGCCGTCCGACAGTAGAGGTCGAGCCGATGCGCGCCGATCTCGTAGCCATGCTCCGCGGCGACGCGCGCCAGGATTTGCTCGGCGTCGGGGTGGTGATGCGCTTCGACACGGACGCGGATGATCACTTGCCGCGGCTTCGTGATCCGCAAGTTCACCTTCCGGAGAAGGGCGTTGCCCGAGCTGGTGTCAAAACCAGTCGCCATGATCGGACGCTTAGCCAAACACCACTCCGGCTTCAATGTTTTTGCGAACGACTCGCAAGTGCATTGACGTTGCGAATGCCTCGCACTATCACTCTGCTGGCACGGGGCCGGTTGCGCCCCGATCATGACAGGGGTGATCTCCGATGAACCTGACAAAGCGAAGCCTCGCGTTTGTCGCTCTGGCTTTCGCCATGGCGATGCCCACCGGTTGGGCGGCTGCGCAGGAAAAGCTGACCGTTGTCGCCACAACCGGAATGATCGCCGACTCCGCCCGGAACGTCGGCGGTGATCTGGTCGAGGTCCAGGCGTTGATGGGGCCGGGGGTTGATCCGCATGCCTACCGCCAGACGCGCACCGATATCACCGCGACGGTGAAAGCCGATCTGGTGCTCTGGAACGGCCTCTATCTCGAGGCGCAGATGGAGGAGTTCCTGCTCGATCTCGGTCAGGAGCAGCCGGTCGTGCCGGTGGCCGAGGCTGTGCCGGAGAACCTGCTGATCGGGTCGGAAGACTACGATGGCAAGTTCGACCCGCACCTTTGGATGAACCCCAATCTATGGTCTCGCGTGGTTCTCAACATCCGTGACGCGATGATCGACGTGTATCCGGAAGGTGAAGCAACCTTTACCGCGAATGCCGAGGCATACCTGGATAGACTTCGTGAACTGGCAACCTACACGACAGAGGTTCTCGCGTCGGTGCCGGCCGAAAGCCGCATTCTTCTGACGTCCCATGACGCTTTCAATTACTTCGGGAACGCCTACGGGTTCGAGGTCGTCGGCATCCAGGGCATCTCCACCGAGTCCGAGGCCGGCCTCCAGCGCATAGCGGAACTGGTCGATATGCTGATCGCGCGCGATGTCCGCGCGGTCTTCGTCGAGACGTCCGTGAGCGATCGCAACATCCGCGCACTGGCCGAAGGGGCGCGGGCGGAGGAGCACGAGGTCGTCATTGGCGGAGAGCTCTACTCCGACGCGATGGGCGAGCCCGGCACCTACGAGGGGACCTATATCGGCATGATCGACTCCAACGCCACGACCATTGCCGCCGCGCTCGGCGGTGAGACCCCCGAGAAGGGCATGCAGGGCCTTCTGAACTGACGGAAAACGGAATGACACGCGCACAGAAGCCCACCATCGCCGCCGAAAACGGTCGCGCCACGGACCCGGCCGCCATCCCGTCCGAAGCGGCGCTCGCGACGCGCGGGCTGACCGTCTCCTACGGAGAGAAACCCGCGGTCTTCTCCGTAGATGCGACCTTCCCGGCCGGGGCGATGTCGGCGATCATAGGCCCGAACGGGGCCGGCAAATCCACCTTGCTCAAGGCCGCACTTGGCGTGATCCCGCGGCTTTCCGGGGAGGTCTATGTTTTCGGCAAACCTGTCGAGGCCGCCCGCGATCGCATCGCCTACGTGCCGCAGCGCGCGAGCGTTGACTGGGACTTCCCGACAACGGTCATGGATGTCGTCCAGATGGGCCTCTACCGAAAAGTGGGTCTCCTGGGACGGCTGTCGGGCAAAATGGAGGAGACGGCGCGCGATTGCCTCGACCGCGTCGGCATGGCCGATTTCGCCCACCGGCAGATCGGCCAGCTTTCCGGCGGGCAGCAGCAACGGGTCTTCCTGGCCCGTGCGCTCGCGCAGGATGCCGATCTCTACCTCCTCGACGAACCCTTCGGCGGTGTCGACGCCGCAACCGAGCGCGCGATCATCGGCGTGCTGAAGCTTCTGAAGGCCGAGGGCAAGTCGGTCGTCGCGGTGCATCACGACCTCTCGACGGTGCGCGACTATTTCGACCACGTGTTTCTGATCAACGTCCGGCGCATCGCCGAAGGCCCCGTCCGAGCGGCCTTCACCCCCGAGAATCTGCACGCGACCTATGGCGGGCGGCTCGCGGCCACCCACCTTGACGAGCTTGCTGTCACGGGCGGGGCGCAGTGACCGCGTTCATCGACGCGCTTCTGCTGCAGGCCGGCTACAACGCCGCATTGGTGGCCATCGGCGCCGGGCTTCTGGGATTTGCCGCCGGGGCGTCGGGGACGTTCCTGTTCCTGCGCAAGCGGGCACTTGTGTCCGACGCGGTGGCACATGCCACGCTGCCGGGCGTCGGGCTTGCCTTCATCGTCATGGTGGCCCTCGGCGGCGACGGGCGGAACCTCGCGGGGCTTATGCTCGGGTCGGCCGTGACGGCATGGATCGGGCTCTTGATCATCGAGTGGATGGCGCGGCGCACCCGGCTGGCGGAGGATGCGGCCATCGGCGCGGTGCTGGGCGTCTTCTTCGGTATTGGGATCGTGCTGCTGACGGTGGTGCAGACCATGAGCGCGGGCCGGCAGGCCGGGCTCGAGAGTTTTCTCCTGGGATCCACGGCAGGGATGCTGTTCCAGGATGCGGTGGTGATCGCCGTCGGCGGCTCGATCGCGGTCTTCGCAACATGGCTGATGCGGCGGCCCATGACGCTCGTGGCCTTCAACAGCGAATATGCCGCCGCAATGGGCTACGACGTGCGCCGCATCGACCTGCTCATGATGGGCCTTGTGCTGGCCATCACCGTGATCGGGCTGAAGCTGGTCGGCCTGATCCTGATCGTCGCGATGCTGATCATTCCGCCGGTCGCCGCGCGGTTCTGGACCGAACGCGCCCACCGGGTGATCTGGATTTCCGGCGGTATCGGCGGGGCGGCGGCCTATATCGGTGCTGCGTTTTCGGCCTCCGCCCCGGCGCTGCCGACCGGGCCGATCATCGTATTGGTCGCCGCGGCGATCTTCGTGGCCTCGCTTCTTTTTGCCCCTGTCCGGGGCGTGCTCGCCGCGATGCTGCGTCATCGCCGTTTCCAGGCCCGGGTGCACCGGCGCCAGGGGCTCTTGTCGCTTGCCGCGGGTCACCCGATCCGCGAAACGTACACGCTGCGTCTGCTGGAACGCGAAGGACTGGTGCGCCCGGATGGCGTGCCCACGGATACGGGGCGTGCCAAGGCGGCAAGGGTCGCCCGTGACGAACGGCGCTGGGACGTGGCGCGCGAGATCCACCAGGATACGGGAATGACTGGCCGCTATGACGGGCTGACGCCGATCGAAGAGGTCTTCACCGCCGACGAGATCGCCGAGTTCGACCGCCGCCTCGGCCCGCCGACGACCGTGGAAGGGGCATGATGGGCACAGAGTTCGTGCAGTTCTCGCTGACGCCGATCCTGATCGGAATCTTCGCCTCCATCGCCTGCGCGATGCCGGGCAACTTCCTGATCTTGCGGCGCCAGGCGCTGATCGGAGATGCGATCAGCCACGTCGTGCTGCCCGGTATCGTGGTCGCCTTCCTCGTGACCGGCGTCATTTCCGCGATCCCGATGCTGCTGGGGGCCGCCGGTGCGGCGGTCGTCGCCGTGATCCTGATCGAAGCGATCAAGCGGCTGGGCAACATCGAGCCCGGTGCGGCGATGGGCGTGGTCTTCACGGCCATGTTCGCAGCCGGCGTGCTGGTGCTGGAACAGACCGATACGAGCGACGTCCATATCGACGTTCAGCACGCGTTGATGGGCAATCTGGAAACGCTCGTATGGTTCCGCGCCGAGGGCTGGCACTCGCTGCTCGATCCGGCCAAGCTTGCCTCGCTGCCCGACGAACTGCCGCGCATGGCCTCCGTCTGTGCGGCGATCGTCCTGGCCATGCTGGTCTTCTGGCGCTGGCTCAAGATCTCAACCTTCGACGAAGGTTTCGCCCAGGCGCTTGGCATCCCCTCCTCGGCGGTGGGCTTCGGGCTCGTTATCGCCGCCGCCGCCGCCGCCGTAGCAGCCTTCGACGCGGTGGGCTCGATCGTGGTCATTGCGATGTTCATTTGCCCGCCCGCCGCCGCACGCTTGATGACCAATCGCCTGGAGCACCAGGTCTGGTGGTCGGTCGCGTTCGCCACCCTGTCCGCGGTCCTCGGCTACGTCTTCGCGGGCTACGGCCCGCTCTGGTTCGGCGCCGCGAACGCGGTCAGCGCCGCCGGCATGATCGCCGCCGTCTCGGGCGTGATCCTCGGGCTGGCCTGCCTCTATGGCCCGCACCGGAGCCGCGAGGGCGTGGGGCGCGGGGACTTCACCTGAACGGGCCCGGGAACGGCCCGCCGGAAGGCGGGGGCGGCAAGGGTATCCCCGGCCCAGATGCCGATATCGCAGCTGGGGCGGCCTGACGGGATGCGCCATGTGCCGGGCGCGGGGAGGCATCGCCAAGCTCGCGCCTGCCTCCGCTGCCATCGCGATGTTTCGTGACCGCGCCGCGCCGCACAGATCGTCAGCCATCTGGCCAGAACGGGTCGCATGTGGCAGCGTAGCGACCTGGCGCAAGGGGGGACCGACATGACAAGCCACGCAGAAAGCGCCGCACCCCGGCTCGAAGACCTGGACATGACACGGCGCCTCGGCAGGACCGGATACGAGGCGAAGCTCGGCAGGCTTCAGAAGAAACTGATGCGGATCCAGCAGGCGTATCTGTTTTCCGGCCGGTCGGCCGTGATCGTGTTCGAGGGCTGGGACGCGTCCGGAAAGGGCGGCACGATCCGTCGGATTTCCGCGGCCCTCGACCC